>JAPKBO010000147.1 GCA_028823395.1 Planctomycetota bacterium
CGGCACAGGAGCGCACCTCAGTTCAGGTGCCCAGGGCACATTCAGCTTCAGCCCGAACCACACGAACCTGCCCCAGGGAGTCGCCTTCCAGATTGGTGAAACCTGGAGCTTCCAAGGCTGGTATCGGGACAAGAACCCGACCAAGACCAGCAACTTCACCGACGGTATCGAGGTGATGTTCCGGTAGGGCGGGATTGGCCCGGTTGGGTACCTCGGAATAATGGCGCGGGCCCTCCGGGTCGCTTATCCTCTTTCGAGGAAGGCCCGGGGCCGCCCACAATGAACAGTTCATCCCATAGCGAAGGTACGGCCGCAAGCAACGCGGGAGCCATGGCCCGGATTGGAGCCGGGGCCCTGGCGGGGAGTGTGCTGGGGCTGGTGGATGGGGTGCTGGCGGCGCGCAATGGGGCCTGGGAAGGAATGCTCGGGCTCTTGGGTTGTCTGACCGGTGCGATGGCGCTCTATGCGTTGCTCGCCGGTCTGGCCGCGCTCGTACTCGGATGGGTTCTGGATCGGGTTCTGAGCGCTCGCGATCAGGCGACACGCCTGCGCCTCACGCTCACCGTGGTTCTGGGCCTGGGCCTCTTCCTGGAGATCTATTGGTGGACGCGGCCCTTGGTCTACTACGGCGTCCCGGCCACAGATCCGCGGCGACTGGCGGCGGCCGGAGTCATGGCTCTCGTGGGTCTAGGCCTCGCCTGGTTCGCCACACCGCTCTTGGTGTGCGCCCGCAACCGCGCAGGACATGCCGGCGCGTTGTTGATGGCGCTGGTATGGATCGGAGGAGGCGCCTTTGTTCTGAACGGAACCCTGGGCGCGTCCGATCTCGGTCGCATCAATGACCGCAACCGCGACCTGCCCAACGTGGTCCTCATCGTGGTCGATGCCCTGCGCGACGACGTGCTGGAGCCCTACGGCAGCGAAGACGTCGAGACCCCCCACCTCGCGCGGCTCGCCGAACAGGGCGTGACCTTCGAGAACGCCCTCGTCCAGGCACCCTTCACCTGGTCGAGCTTCGGTTCGATCCTGACCGGCAAGTACCCGCGCCGCCACGGCCTGGTGAAGATGATGCCGGGAGTGCGCATGCGGGCCAACGTGACCTTTCCCCAGCATCTCAAGCAGGCGGTGCGCCTGGATGGTGGAGAGAGTCTGACGGAGGAGGACTACTTCTGCGCCGCCTTCATGACCGGCACGGTGACCCGCGGGTCGGGCTTGCTGCGCGGGTTCGACACCTACTTCGAAGCCCTCATGGGGCACGAGCTGGTGGATGTGCACTCCTCGTGGAGCCGCTTCCGCTCGGATCTCATGCTGTTCCTGGTCAAGAACAAGCTGGGTCAGAAGTTCGATCCGACACTGGTAACCACCACGACGGTGGACTGGCTCGGCAAGCACGCCGACCGGCGCTTCTTCGCCTTCGTGCATCTGTACTCGACCCACACGCCCTACGACCCGCTGCCCGAGTTCCGGGACAAGTACGTGGACGAGGACTACGACGGGCCCATCCACTCTTTCTACGCCGACCACCGCTACGCCATCGAATCGGGGGACTACGAGGTCACCGACCCCGACCGCGTGCGCATCCGGGATCTGTACGAAGCCGGGACCGACCAGGCCGACGCGATGATCGGGCGTGTGCTCGACGAGCTGGAGCGCCTGGGGCTGACCGACAACACCCTGGTGGTGGTCACCTCCGACCACGGCGAGGAGTTGGGCGAGCACGATCTGTGGGAGCACAACTTCATGTACCAGACCAACCTGCGGGTGCCTCTGGTGATCTCCTGGCCCGGGCACCTGCCCGCCGGAAAGCGCGTGACGCCGCTGGTCGAGAGCATCGACCTGGTGCCGACCCTGTGCCAGGCCATGGGGCTGGCGGGCCCGAGCGATCCCGAGGCCGCCGAGCGCGGGCTCGTGGACGGCGTCAACCTGCTGCCTCTCGTCCGTGGCGAGGTCTCTTCGGCCAAGGAATACTCCTTCGCCGAGAATGGCCGCTTCGTCTCGATTCAAAGTGCCACGCGCAAGCTGATCTTGGCGCGCGCCAGCCTGACTGAAGAAGGCTGGGCCGAGGCGCTCGCTGGCAAGGGCGATCCGCCGCGCTACTTCAACCTGGCGGACGATCCGAAAGAGGAGCAGAACCTGTTCCCCCAGCAGGCCTCCGAAGTTGAAGACCTGCGCACGGCCCTGAAGGCCTGGAGCGACTCCCTGCCCATTCCCCTGCACGACTTTGTCGAGTCCCACCGGGACCAGGAACAGCGCGACATCTTCAAGGGGCTCGGCTACTCGGGAGACGACGACGAATAGCGACATGGATGAACAAGAGCTCACGGCCCTGCGCCAGCGGCTGACTACCTGGGACGAGGTTGCCGACCAGATTCCCGAACATCATTCACGCGCTGCAGTGGCTCTGTGCCTCGCGCCAGACGCAGGCGAACTGTCCATACTGATGATGCGCCGGGTCGAGCACCCCAAAGATCCCTGGTCCGGCCAGATCAGCCTGCCCGGCGGACGCGAGGAACCCGAAGACGCCAGCCTCTCCGTGACGGCGCGGCGCGAGACCATGGAAGAAGTGGACCTGGACCTCAGTGCCGAGGGACCCGGCGAAGCGGAGGAGTTGGGCCTTTTGCCCCCCATCCAAGCGCGCTCACGAGGCGGCTTTATGGACACGACCATCGTGCCCTTCGTGCATTTGCTGTCCACCCAACCGCCCACGTCCCCCGGGCCCGAGGCAGCGGAGACCTTCTGGCTACCCCTTGCCCAAATTCGCAGCGGTGAACTCGACGGGCACTTCTCCTACGAGAAGAAAGATGGCGCCATGGTCCACCTGCCGTGCTGGAACTTCGAGGAGCGATGCATCTGGGGCCTGACGTTTCGGATCGTCACCGAGTTGATGCACCCGAAGGCCTAGTCCGTCTGGCCCGGGGGCTTCGCGTCGCGGTGCGGAGAGCCTCAGTCCACCGGCCGGAGCCTGACCCCGCGCAGATCCAGCAGATAGCCGCGCAGGCCCTCCGCGGCCCGGGCGGTGAGGAGCGTGCGTCCCGCAGGAAGCTGGAGCCGGCCGACCGGGACGCGCTGGTAGCTGTCCCAGCTGCCCGTGGGCTCGACCGTCCAGGTCAGCTCCTGGCCCGCGGCCCCCAGCACCAGAACGTTGGGCCCGGGGTTGTCCGGGGAGGCCTGCTCAACCTCGACCTCAAAGGTGCCGCCCTCTCCAAGCTCGATGGACCAGACCGCCAGGTCGTCGGTCCCGCTCCAAAAACCCAGGTTGCCGTGGCGCGCCTCGAAGGTCAGGTTCGGCCCGAAGACCTCGCAGTAGGTGGCCGCCAGGATGAGCTCGCCGCCCTCGCCCGGGACCACCACCCGTGGCTCGGTCCCCGACAGAGTGCGGGGCGTGATCCCCTCTCCCTGCAGATAAGCGAGGAGGTCCGCCAGGTCCTGGACACCGAGCTCGGCCTCGAGCCCCTCCGGCATCTGGGACAGACCGGTGCTCGCGATGCCCTCCAGGTCGGCACGCAGGAGCACCTCGTCCACCCCCGCCCCGCGCAGGGTGACGCTGGTCTCGGTCTCCTCCGCGACCACCCCGCTGAAGAGTCGGCCATCGTGGGTCAGGGCCGTGTAGCCCAGGTAGCGCGCCTCGATGGCCCGGTTGGGGTCGAGGATGGCGACCAGCAGGGCCTGGGTCGAGCGGTCGGAGAGGGCGCGCAGGTCCGGCCCGACCGCCACCCCCTCGCCGTCGAGGCGGTGGCAGCGAACGCAGGTGGTGCGGAAGACCTCACGGCCGCGCAGGATTTCACCGCTGGCCTCGGCAACCCTCAGGCCCAGGGTCTGCACCACCTCCGCGCGATCCGTCACGGTGTGCTGCAGGGCTGCACGTGCCCTGGGGCGCAGGGCCTCGCTCGCGTGCTCGACAAGCAGGCCCGCCTGGGTGACACCCAGGTCGCTCGGGCGCAGGTGACCATCCTCCAGGGCGACCACGACCTGGTCGGTGAAGGAGCGGCGGGACAGGAGCACGTCCAGCACTTCCTTGCGGCGCGCCGGGGTGATGCCGCGCCAGCGCTCGATGAACAACCGTGCGACCTCGGGGTCGTCCCGCTCCGCAAGGAGGGAAGCCGGTGCGCCGATCTCGACCAGCTCGACCAGGCGCGCGTTCGTGACCGGGTGGCCCGCCCAGGCCAGGATCCTGAGGCGCACGTCGAGCTCGATGCCATCTGAGAACGAGTCGCTCACGATGTGGATCATGTCGGCCGCATCGTCGGGATCGAGATCCGGACGAAGGGTCAGAAGCGCACCCAGGTGACGGACGCTCTCCACGACGGGGACCTTGCACGCAAGGAGCAGGGCCATGGGATCGGCACCCTCGAGCCTCGCCGCGATCAGGAGGAGCTCCCTGCGCAGCCCCTCGTCGGCCGCGGCGGCAAGAGCCTCGGACAGGTGCTCGGCGCGGAATGAGGACAGGGCCGCCGCACGCGCATGGGCGTCCGCGCCATCTCTTATCAGCAGCTCCGTGAGCAGCCCCCCCGCACGCGGGTCGCGGCAGGCTCCAAGGCTGCAGGCCAGTTGCAGCCGTACCCGGGCGTCGGGGTCCCTCGCGAGGGGGGCCAGCGCATCGAGCAATGCGTTCGCGAAGGGTTCGGCCAGGCGCACACCGTGGCGGCGAACGCCCGGGTGTGGATCTGCGAGGGCAGCCTCGACGTCTTCCTCGCGCAGCTCGCCCAGTCCGGCGAGGGTGCACAGGGCGTGCAGGCGCGCCGTTGGCCGCGACCCGACGCGCAGGAGTTCCGTGAGGAGACCCGCAACCGGTGCGCCACGCTCGACGAGCAGGCGCTGGGCACAGTCACGCACCCAGCCGTTGCCGCTCTTGAGGGCGCGCACCAGCCCCGCGTCCGTCGAGGAACCCAGGGAGGGGAAGCGCGTTGGGTGCTGCACGACGCTGTGGACGATCCTGTAGAGGCGTCCGCGGTCATTACCCTCCCGCAGGTCCAGGCGCTCCTCCCAGTCGTCGGGGATCCACTCGGGGTGCTCGATCACCGCCCGGGACATGTCGGCGACCCAGAGCGCTCCGTCCGGGCCGGTACGCACCATCGTCGGGCGGAAGGTCGGGTCGGTCGAGGCCAGGAACTCGGCACCGGCCCCGGTGCGCTCGCCCATGAAGGACAGGCCCTGGGAGGTGAGGTGCCTGCGATGGACGAGGCCGTGGACCGGCTCGCACACCAGGAGGTCACCGGCCAGGGGCAGCACCTCGCCCCGGTAGATGGTGGGGCTGCAGGCCGAGGTGAAGCGGCGGGCGGCTCCCGGGTCGTTGAAGCGCGCAGGTACCGGAGCGCGCGGGAAGACCTCCTGTCCACCGGGGATCACCGACAGGTGTGAAGGCGGTGGCACCACGTGGGGCGCACGTGCCAGATAGCGCGACGCGAGGGGGAAGTGCCACGCCGGTTCGTAGTTGTTGCCGCCAAACCAGTTGCCCCAGTCGTCCCGGGTCTTGCCGAACTGGGTCTGGCCCGCCTCAGCGACGACCCGGGCCTCGTCCGGATAGAGCGCAAAATCCAGGCCAGAGAGATCGACGAGAGTGCCGGCACCCGGCGGCCCGACCGCCCCACCGCTGTCTCCGTTCGCCCCGTGGTAGGCATTGTCGAGTCCCCACCACAGCCCGTTCACACGGTGCTGCTGGTTGCCCTCTCCGAAGCCGGTGACCAGCACGCTCACCTCATCCGCGACTCCATCACCGGAGGTGTCACGGGCGAAGAGGATGTCGGGGGCGCAGGTGACCAGCACGCCGTCGCGCCAGGGCGCCACGCCGGTCGGGAAGGCGAGCCCGTCCAGGAAGGTCGTCGCCTCGTCGTAGCGCCAGTCCCCGTCACGGTCGACCAGCCGACGCACGCGACCGCCCGCCTCCGAGCCGAGGGGGTAGTCCCCCATCTCCACCACGTACAGGTGGCCGGCGGCGTCCCAGTCGAAGGCGATCGGGTCACGCACCAGGGGCTCCGCCGCTGCGAGCCGTACCTCCAGGGGTCCTTGCACTTCGAGGGCGCGTCGTGACTCCTCCGGGGAGAGGGGCACCGGGGGCAGGGCGGCGAGCAGTTGGGTGAAGGAGCGCCGGTCCACGTGGTTGGGCAGGCTCGCCGTGTCCTCGTTCTGCCACCAAAGGTGCCCCGAGTGCGCCCAAACTCCGCGCTCGCGACCCTCGACGGTGATGGGCGGGAGGCTGGTGGCGCCGCCCTCGGTCCAGCCCCGCTCCATGGACAGGAGGCGGTGTACCGAGGCGCCGCGCTCGCTGGAGGCGACCAGGTCCATCAGGCCGTCCCCGTCGAGGTCGACCAGGCGCACCCCGGCGTCCCGGCCCTCGTCATCGTGCAGCGCGACGGGAAGCGCAAAGCCCAGGGGCTCCCAGCCGCCGTCGTCCCGGGCACGCAGCACATCGTCACCGCGCAGGAGCTCGCTGATCCCGTCCCCGTCCAGGTCGAAGAGGAGCGCGTCCTCGGCCGCGACCTCGGGGCACTCCGTCCATCCCCCGTCCAAGAAGCGCCAGGAGCCCGCGGGTCCCAGGGCCCGCGCCTCCCCCTCGGGGCCGACGCCGAAGGCGAGGGGGCCGGTACCGGGGAAGGGACCGTCCTCCCATCCCGCTCCCGTCCAGCGCCGGGTCCGGCCGGGCCCGACCACGTCGTGGAGGCCGTCCCCGTCCAGGTCGAGGAGCCGCGCGCCGCTGGGGCTCCCATCCGCCAGGCGCAGGCTGCCGACGGTCGCGTCCAGGCGCTCCTGGACCTCGCGGAAGTTCAGGAACTTCACGCGCCGGCCGTAGGTCTGGTCTGCGTGATCGATCAGCTCGACGACCTGCCGGGCCTGGATCCAGTTGTGGGGATGGAAGACCAGGGTGAAGACCCCCTTGGCCTCGACGCAGCAATCGAGGGCGGCCTTCATGTCGGCGACGGTCTCGGGGTGGTTGGGCCCGCGCAGGTGCTGGGCCTCCCAGTCGCTCGGCACCGCGCAGGGCAGCTCCCAGCAGGCCTTGCCGATCACGTAGGGATAGGGGTAGCCCTCGATCGTGTTAACGAAGGAGCGGTCGGCGGGCAGGTGCTGCCGGAAGCGCTCGTCCCCGAACACGTTGAAGACCGAGGAGTCGATGGTGAGGTGGTTTCCCGCCTCGGTGTGCCCCTCGAAGATCTCCGCGAAGAAGCGCGGGCTGACCGAATTGATCGAGTCGCAGCAGGGCATGCGATAGGCGACCGGGCTGCTGCCCGGCACCTCGTTCAAAAGGTCGATGCAGCGCTCCACCGTCGAGCGCGCGCGGGAGAGGTCGCCGCCCTGGAGCAGGGGGCAGGGGTGGTCGGTGGTGTGGACCTCGAGGGAGAGCCCTCGGCCGAGCCAGGTCTGGAGGGTGGGGTGCCCCGGCTCGAGCCCGTTGACGAAGATGCTGACCGGCGCGCGATCGTCGATGGCTTCGAGCCGGTTGAGGATCAGGTACAGGTAGCGGTCGTAGGGTTCGGGCGCCCGCATGTCGTCGATCGACAGGACGACCACGGCCTCCACCCCCTCTTCGCCGACCCACTGCGGCGTGGTCAGGCGCGGCGATCCCGGGCCAGGATGGTAGGGATCGAAAGGTCCGAAGGGCTCCTGGGGCGCGGCGAGGGCAGCGAGTGTGAGGGCGACGGTCCACATGGCTCAGGTGCAGGCCGCGCGGCGGAGCACGTGCACACGCCTATCGTAGCAACTGCCATCTGGCCGGGAGGTGTCCCCTTCGTGCAGACTAGGACCACGACCCAACCAAGGAGATATCAGATGACCCCAAACAACCTCAGCAGACGCTCGCTCCTCACCGCTCCCCTGGCCCTCGCCGTCGCAGGCAGCGCCATCGCCCGCCAGGACGATGAGCCCGCACGGAAGCACGGCATCAAGAAGGGACGCCTCAAGCAGTCCGGCGTGGCATGGTGCTATGGGGGTCCGCTTGAGGAGCTCTGCCAGCTCTCCGTGGAGCTCGGTCTCTCGGGGATCGACGTGGTCCACCCGCGGGACTTCCCCCTGCTGAAGAAGTACGGCCTCGTCAGCACCATGACGCCGTCCATGGAGCGCGGTATCGGGATCGGCAACTCGATCAACAAGAAGGAGAACCACGAGACTGCCCTCGAGATCCTCAAGCAGCGCATCGACCAGAACGCCGAGGCTGGCTTCGAGAACGTGATCGTCTTCTCCGGAAACCGGCAGGCCGGCCTGAGCGACAAGGAAGGCCTGGAGAACTGTGCCGAGGCGCTGGGGCAGATCACGGACTACGCCGCAGAGAAGGGGCAGACGATCCAGATGGAGCTGCTCAACTCCAAGCGGGACCACCGCGGCTACATGTGCGACCGCTCCACCTGGGGCGTGGACCTGGTGCAGAAGGTGGGCTCGGACTCGTTCAAGATCCTCTACGACATCTACCACGCCCAGATCATGGAGGGCGACATCATCGCCACCATCCAGGAGCACCACGAGCACTTCGGCCACTACCACACCGCGGGCGTCCCCGGCCGCAGCAACATCGACGAGACCCAGGAGCTGTATTACCCCGCCATCATGGAGGCCGTTGCAGCCACTGGCTTCAAGGGCTACGTGGGCCAGGAGTTCCGTCCCCGGGGTGACCGTCGCAAGGCGATGATCCACGCCGTGGAGACCTGCGACGTCTAGGGACTCTGCTCCGCGCTCTTCCCTGTCCGGCGGCTGCGCTACGAGTCCCGAGGCTTGCGCGGGTAGAGGCCGTACAGACTCACGGCGATGAGTGCGGCGTAGATGACCTTCCATTTCCAGTGGGTCCCCGGTTCGTAGGTCGCCAGGAATCCGAATATGGAAAAGAGGCCGAGGCCCAGCCAGAGGAGTTTGGTGATGAGTTTGAGCATGGCTGGAGGCAAGTCCGC
>JAPKBO010000148.1 GCA_028823395.1 Planctomycetota bacterium
AACCCGTCGAGTTGACGTTGCCTGGTCCACAGTAGTTGGTTCCGATGGGACCACCGCTGCCGCCTCCGGCTTGGGTGCAAGAGCTCGAGGGATTCATGGAGCCAGGCGTTAGGCCGGTCAGAAAGAAGTCCAACCAATCGTCCGTGCACCAACCATTGGGGTTGTCGTCTGGCTTGAAGATGCCGGCGGGGAGATAGGGACCGCCCAAGTCGGGGCCCAGGCCAAGGGCGCCGTCAAAGATCTCATCCGCGGTGAAATCCGGGTCGTATACGCCAACCAGTTCGACGAAGTTCACGGTAGAGGGCAGGGTGTTCAAGTCCGTGATGAGGTCGCCGTCCACGTCGAGATCGGCTCCGAGGAGGCTTTGGATCAAAGCCGGGTCGTCGGTCCAGAGCAGGTAGTACGTCTGTGTGCCGTTTTCGATGTTGTTGTCCGGACCCGTGACTGAAATGTCGTAGTCCAGACCCGTGACGAGCGGATCGGCCATCAGGAAGTACCCGTCGGTGGGCACGCTGTATCCTGTAAGGTCCCAGGCGCGGTCGAGGTTTCCGCTGAGGGGGGTGTCGCCTTCGATGATCAGGACCATGTAACCACTGAGGGACATGCCGGGCGTGCCGATGAGCTCGATGTATTCCTGATCGTCGACACCCGTGTGGGACGCGTAGATCTCGTTGAAGTTGACTTGCTGTGCGTTCGCAGCTGATGCGAGCAGTGCGCACGCGAAGAGTCCGGATATCTTGCGGAGGGGTGTATGCATGGGAGCAGAGGTGGGTGACAGGCTGGTGGAAGGGGAAGGGGATACCTAGCAGCCCTTATAGCCTAGCACTTTTGGCCGATGATACGGGCCTATAGAGAGCCTCGTAGGGTGCCTCAGAGTGAGGGGGGGAGCCCCTGTGCGTGGATCGCGCAGGGTTCTGGAACGCAGGGTATGACCTGGATCCTTATGGCCTACGATTCCCGGCCCCATGTTTTTGCTCCTGCTCCCCAGCCTTTTTGCTCCGGCCATCGTGCCTGGTGAGCCAGAGGCTCTTCCTATCTACGTGGATTTGAGCACGGGAGCGACCACCCTCGGAGAATCGGACGCAGGCACGGAGCTTCAGACCTGGCTTGATGCGCGAGCGGGCGATGAGAAGTTGCGGGCGTACGACGCAGCTCGTCTGGGCCGTCTCTTGAGCGTGCTCACCCAGGAGATTCAGAGCGGGGAGGACTGGGGTGACGAGGCGACTGCGATGCTAAGGGCGACCTACTGGCGCACACAGTCTGAGATATCTACGGGAGAGGATCCTCTACTGAGGATGGGGAGGGGAATCGGAGCACGCGTCCGCCGAGCGGCTTGCGCAGCCTTCGGGCTCTTGCTGGAGGGAGAGCGAGCAAGGGACGTTGTCACTTGGCTCGAACACGACGTTCTCTTCCACCGATCTTCGAGTCTGGCCTTACGCCGAGCGGCCATCGGGTGGATTTGCGACGAGCGTCCGCCCGGCCTTGTGCCCGGGTTGCTGACGATCGCGCGCGATGCCGGTGACCCGCTGCGGCCCGAAGTCTTGGACCTTCTCGTGCGTTGGGAAGATGAGGCTGTGGATCTTTTTCTTGTTCGGCTCGTGGGCCGTCCCTTTGATCGCCGTGACGAGCGGCACCCCTACACTTTACTCCTGAGTAGGGTCCGTGATGGAGTCACGCCTCTTGGTGAGCGGGCCACAGTGCAACTTGCTGAGCGATTGCGCGTCATGCTCCTCTCCCAGGACTGGCGAAGTGCTGCACGTGCCGTGGCCCTGGCGGGCCATCTGAAATCGGAAGCGGGCGTGCCCCTCTTGTTGGATGCTCTCAATGCGTGGGACCGCCGCAAGGCCGAGGGGCGTGGCTCGCGGCGGGTCCTGTATGAACTGTCCGACGAATTGAGCCGAATCTCGGGGCGTACCGGGATGGGGCGTGATCCTCGCGCTTGGAGCACCTGGTGGGTGGCCGTTCAGCAAGGGCGCTCTGAGCTCCACGCTAGCGGCGAGTCCGGGGGCCAGGCTCGTAGCAGTGCCGCGTTCTTCGGTCTGCGCCCCCGATCGGATCAGGTGACCTTCATCATCGACCGATCGGGTTCTATGAGCACGGAGTGGGGGACCACGGGGCACGACCGCTACACGGAGGCCGTGGAGCAGATGACTCGCTTCCTCCAAGCCTCGGGGCCCGCCACTCGCTTCAATGTGATTCTCTTCAGTGATTCCGTTGAACGATCCAGCGTCGAGTTGGTTCCCGCTACAGCCAAGAACCTGACTCGGGCGCGTAATTCACTCCTGGCCCGCGGACCCAATGGTGGGACCTCTTTGCGCCCGGCTGTGAACATGGCCTTGGGCTTCGGACCCGGCAACGAGTTCAACCTTGATCAGGTGAAGGCGGACACCGTCGTTGTTCTCTGTGACGGACAAACAGGAAGTGGTCCGGACTGGGTGGGGCCGCTGCTAAAGCAGGTCGGGGAAGCCACTCAGGTCGTGTTCGAGTGCGTGTTGATCGGTACCAACGGGGACGGAGCCCTGAAGGCGTTGGCCCAACAAACCGGGGGCGAATTCCTACGCGTGGACGGCTAACGTGCTCAGCGGCTGACTAGAGCCAGGGCCCAGGTCAGGACAATCCAACAAGGGACGAGAATAGTGAGAGCTCGCTGTCCCTTTGGGCTGACACGATCGGGCAGCCGTGCGAGTCCTATGATGGAGCCCAGAACCATGCCCATGCCCATGCCCGTCACGTGCGCCATGACGTCCGTGGGCGGAGCGCCTGGTTGGTTGGAGCCCATGCCTAAAAAGCCCAGCAAGGTGGCTGCTGCCAGGAGGGGCGCCAGCCTGCGCATGGACCCCAGCCGCAAACGCTCGCGCCGCATCCATTCGTAGCTCGCCATGAGTCCGAGACAGCCGAACACGGCAGTGGAGGCTCCGATGGAGGTATGGCCCGGATCCTGAATGGCCGCGTTGACGAGGTTGCCGAGGGTGCCGGCCATGAGGATGCCCATCCACGTGATGCCGGTGCCCATGGTGTGCACCGCGAGCAAGGAGAAGCCCCACCCAAACGCGAGATTGCCCATCAGGTGGCCGGCTCCGCCGTGCAGTGTCAGAGCTGTCGTGGCGCGCCACCACTCCCCTTGCAGAACTTCGCCTGCAACCAGCTTGCCCCTGTCCCACCAGTCGAGGTGGGCCAGATTGAAGCGCCCCACTGGATAAAAGAGTCCGAGCCCCAATGCGTAAACCCAGGACGCTCGCAGGCCGTGCTCCAAGAATGGGGGGGGCATGTGCGTGGGAGGCCAACCCTCGTTCTCGACTCCGTAGTCGTTCACCTCCTCGAGTGCACGCTGAGCGAGAGCTGTCGGTACTAGGAGGAGGTGGCTCGGCCCTTCGCGTACCACCCGATGAGGTATGCCGCACGCCTGCAAGACCAGCGCCCTATCCCAACAAGGCTTCCTGGTGAGGGAGCGGAAGATGGCCGCTTCAGGTTCGGGTGGGGTGTCCACGATTCTTGGAGGGTTACGTGGCTATCCCACGCGCAGGCCGCATTCGGGGCAACGGGTCGTGCCCTGTGAGATCGTGCCAAAGCATCCTGGGCATGTGTTCTCCTCGGCTTCGAGGTCGATCACGGTGGAGGAAGAGCGTCGGCCCGCTTCGTCCAACTCGGAGTCGGCCTGGGCGCGCAGGGCATTGATGGCGGCGGGGGCATCGTCGCTCGCGACCGCGAGCATGAGGATTGTGTTTCAGCCTCCTCCCTCCTCTTCGTCGGGTCGCAGCAGGGTTGAAGCAATCTGCTTGCCATGCAGTACCCGCTGCAGGTTGCGCAGGTCGTCAATGGGCGCGCGGGCGATCACCGTGTTGGAGGAGTCGGTCATGATTTTGACCGGGTGTAACGCTCCACTAGACGTCCTTGAAGGAGCATGAAAACGATTGTGAGGGGTGCGATGCCAAAGACCTTGAAGCTCGTCCAGACATCTACTGACTGCGTGCGCCAGACGATCTCGTTCAACGCGGCGAGGATGACGAAGAACAGGCCGAAGCGCAGGGTGAGCTTGCTCCAGCCCTCGTCCTCGAGATCGAACGCCTCGGCGAAGACGGTCTTCAGGAATAGGCGTTTATTGGCCAAGCCCACGAGCAGAATTCCAGCGAAGAGCAGGTTAACGATGGTGGGCTTCATCATGATGAAGGTCGCGTCCTGCAGCCACAGGGTCAGTCCGCCCATGACCAGGACGAATACCGCCGTGACCAGGGGCACCACGGGCCACTTGTGTTCGATGCGGCGGGAGACGAGCACGGAGATCGAGATGGCCACCATGAACACCCCCGTAGCCCAGTAGATGTCCTTGTAGCGCTGGGCAAGAAAGAAGGTCACGAGGGGACCGAACTCAATGAGCAGCTTGCGCAGGGGTCTTTGGGTGGGGGGATCGGGTTGACTCATGGCGTAGACGGTGACCTCTGGCCCTTCAAACGTGCCGGGCGTCACCTACAATAGCGTTCACTTGAGCTATCACCCCAGACATCTGACGGAATCACGCCCGCGGCAATGGACTCTCCTTCGAGCCGGGCTACTGGTCTGTCTCGGCGGGTGGGCGAGCGGGCAAGGAGTTCCTCAGCTGGCGGTCAACAAGGCTGTCGATCGTGGCGTGGAGTACCTCCTCGCGAAGCAACAACTGGATGGTACGTGGAACCATGGGAAGAAGCCGCGGATCGGATGCACGGCGCTGATCTTGTACACCCTGCTCTCTTCGGGCGTGGATCCCCTCAGCCCTGCGGTTGAGCTTGCAGCCACCCACCTGGAGCACGAGCCCCTGCCGGACAAGACCTACGACTGTGCCCTGATGATCATGGCCCTTTCGGCGCACGACCCAAAGCGTCACCGAGATCAGCTTGAGGATCTCGTTGAGCGTTTGGTTGGATGGGAGGAGCGGGGAGGTTGGGGGTATCCCGCCGCACCTGGAAACCAAGATCTGGGCTGGCAGGATCTCTCTAACACCCAATATGCGGTGATGGGGCTTTGGGCTGCGGCCCGAGCAGGCATTCGTGTACCGAAGGGAATCTGGGGGCCTGTGGCCCATGGCCTTAAGCGTTACAGCGGATCCGATGGTGGCTTTGCCTACACGCAAGCGGGTCAAACCTCCACCGGTTCCATGACCGCTGCTGGAGTGGCGGCCCTTGCAATCTGTCGTGACCAGTTGGGCCTTGACCCCGAGCAGCGGCGAAAGGACAAGTACGGTGCGCTCGATGCCATCGACGAAGGCTCCAGCTGGCTTGGGGCCCATTTCTCCGTGACCCGTAATCCCCAGCGTAGTGGTGGGCACCTCGGATACTACCTCTATGGCCTGGAGCGGGCGGGTGCGCTCATTCCCACCACCCAGTTCGGCAATCATCTCTGGTACGAAGAGGGTGCTCGCCAGCTTGTGGCGGATCAGAACCCCACGGGCAATTGGCGCTCAACCCTGGGTGGAGGGCTGCCTGAGACCTGCTTCGGCTTGCTTTTTCTGCGCAAGGCCACAGCACCCAGGACAGGGCTAGCTGCCAAAGGGGGTGCCGGCGGAACCGAGGTCTCTCTCTTGCGTGGCGCCTCACCTGTGCACCTGACCGTGAGTGGACTCAAGCCAGCGTCTATGTGGATCAACGGCTATTCACCGGATGTCCTGCGCGCTTGTGAATGGCCCGGAGAGGAAGGGCAGGGCATGCGCGTCGAGCGGGTCATCTGGTCGATCGATGGGATTGAGCATAAGCGGATTGGCGGAGACGTGAGTCAGCCGTCGGCTCACGAACGTTTTGCGTGTCAGTACGAATTCGATCAGCCAGGCGTTCACAAGGTCGAGGCCGAGGTGCACCTGTTGCGAGCACCCACTCGCGATGGATCCGGGCGCTTGGTTCCTTCGGCCATCAAGGTCGTGCGCTCGACCGAACTTATCGTCGAAGTGGAATCCGGCTGTCCTGATTGGATGATCCAAAACGCTAGGGATCGGTCCGCCAACCTCTTAGCGGGGGTGCAAATGCTCGTGAAGGCTTCATCCATCAGCGGCTCTTATGGAGCCCACCGCGCGGTGGACCACGATCAGGGTACGTTCTGGTTGGCGGAGGCCGGCGATGAGAATCCAACCCTGACGATCGAACTGGACTCTGACGTCACGGCGAACATGGTGGTTGTGGGCCACCCGCATTCTGGATCCACACGTAAGAACGCCCACGGGTTGGCGCTTGAGGTGTTGGTGACCGTCAATGAGACAAGTACCTATCGCTTACGCATGCATTCCGAGGAAGGGCGCAAGGGGAGGCTGCGACTTCCCGGGACGCGTCGTATCAAGCGCCTCGACATCTCGATCCCTTGGAGGGTTCCTGGCCCGAATGGAAGCCGCACCGTCGGTCTGGCAGAGGTGGAGCTCCAGCAGATGCGCTGATCGTCTCGAGGCCGTGCCCTCCGCTCAGGAAGCGGCTTCCCGGGCCCCGGAGACGGCCAAGGATGCCTTAGGCCTTGATGATGGTCGCGGATACGGAGTCGGCCACGCGTTCCATCACATTTCGCGTATCCACGATCAGGCTCGCGGCACGGCCAATCAAAGTCCAGTCGATCGCGTCATGATCCGTGGCGATGATCACGAGGTCCACAGCCTTCAGAGTCTGCTCCGTGAGGGCAACTGAGTGCAACTGGAGGTCCGGGTGCTTTCGCAGGTTGGAAATGCTGGCGACGTGCGGATCGTGATACTCGAGGGTGGCTCCACGGGACTCCAACTGCCGGAGGATTTCTACCGAGGGAGTCTCGCGGGTGTCGCCGATGTTCGGCTTGTAGGCCATTCCAATGATGAGGATGCGACTGCCTAAAACTAGCTTTGCGTGCTGGTTCAGGGCGAACACCGCCCGCTCCACCACGTACTCGGGCATGCTATGGTTGATCTCTCCGGCCAGCTCGACAAGGCGAGCGGGCGAGCCAGCTTCACGTGCTTTCCACGCCAGGTAGAAGGGGTCGATCGGGATGCAGTGGCCACCCAAACCGGGGCCCGGGAAGAAAGGCATATATCCGAAGGGTTTGGTCGCTGCCGCTTCGATGACCTCCCAGATGTCGATACCCATGTGATCGAACACAACCTTCAGTTCATTGACCATCGCGATGTTTACTGCCCTGAAGACGTTCTCAAGGATCTTCGCGGATTCGGCGATCTCGGCGGACTTGACCGTTACGACTTCCGAGACGGCGGTCGAGTACAGCGACGTGGCCAGAGCGGCTGAGGCATCGTCCAGGCCTCCCACGAGCTTGGGTGTGTTCTTGGTCGTGTGGCTTTCGCGACCCGGGTCCTCCCGCTCCGGACTGAAGGCCACAAATATGTCATGGCCCAAGGTGTAGGTATCGCTTGAAGAGGACAGTATCGCAGGCAGGAATACATTCCGCGTCGTACTGGGGTAGGTCGTCGATTCGAGCACGACTAACTGGCCCGGCCGGAGGGCTCTACCGATCTCCTCTGCCGTGGTGGTTACGTGGGACAGATCTGGTTCGCGATGCTCATCGACCGGAGTGGGAACACAGACGAGGATTACATCGCACTCTGAAAGCTTGGAGAAGTCAGCCGTGGGTTCGAAATTCGCCGAGCTCGCCAGCTGCCGGGGGAGCTCCTCACCAACATGGCTCAGGTAACTGGTCCCGGCCTGAAGATGCTCGATTTTGGTCGGATCCACATCAAAGCCGAGGATCTTGAACGACGCCTTATGCAAGGCCTCTACAAGCGGGAGCCCGACGTAGCCCAAGCCGACGACCCCGCAGATGGCAGTACGGTCCTCCAACTTCGATTGGAGTGCATCGAAGTAGCTTCTGTTGCGGGTGGGATCGGAGATGACTTTGCTCAAAATGGTCTGGAGCGGCCTGGGTAACCGTCAAGTGGACTTTACTTGTCGCTGACTGTCTAACTCCCTAACTGCCTCAAGAACACGGTCCACGCCCAACGAATCCATGGCTGCCGATGAGAATGGGGTTTCCGGTTCCCAAGGGGGTTCGCGTAGTACACGCGCACGATTTCCAAACGGCCCGGTGCGTGCCGGGTCAGCGGGTCCGAAGAGTGCCAGGACCGGAACTCCCTGGGCCACCGCGAGGTGCATCGGACCCGTGTCGCAACCCACGAACAGACGCGAGCGTCCTAAGAGGGCGATCAACTGTGCAAGTGAGGTTGCGCCTGCGAGGTTGATAGCCTGCGCCTCTCCCGCTGCGATGGCCGCTTCGGCCGCATCCCGATCTTGCTTGCCACCAGTGAGGACAACGGGCGCCTTTCCTTCCCGCGCCAGGGACTCGGCCAGCTGTCCAAAGCGCTCGGCGGGCCAGCGGTTGGCGGGCTTGGAGGCACCCAGGTTTAGAATCCACGGGGCGGCACCCCAAGCCCGTACCTGTTCGTCAGCCCATGCCTCGGCCTCGGGATTGGCGGGCAGCACATGGCGGGCCTGCGCGTTTTGCAGGCCCAGGTGTCGCGCGAATTCCAGATACTGATCCACCATATGGGCGCGCTTTGGCCCAACACCGATGCGTTCAAGAGTTAGTAGCCAGGAGCCTTCCTTGGTTCGTGCTCGATCAAAGCCCAATACCCGTGGTGCTTTGCTGGCTCGCGCTAAGAGAGCGCTCTTGAACAGGCGTTGCAGGTCCACCGCGAGATCGTAGCCCTCACTGCGCACCTCATCGCGCACCCTCCTCCATTCGCGAAACCCCTTACCGCGGTGCCACAAGTGAACGCGATCCACTGCGGGGTGGTCCTGGACTAGGGGCGCAGACAATGGGTGCACGGCCCATCCGATCCGGGTTTGGGGTGCAGCATCCTTGATGGCCGTGGCCAGCACGAGGGCATTGGTCACGTCACCGATGGCGCCCAGGCGGACGATCAGGATGGAGGCGGGAAGGGAGGTCA
>JAPKBO010000149.1 GCA_028823395.1 Planctomycetota bacterium
CTGCGGCGTCCAGGAGAACTGGTCGTCGCTCTCGCCCTGTCCTTCTGCAACCACTTATCTGCAACAGCCGCTATCTACTCACTGGGGCGGGCCTTCGGTGCCGACCTTCCCTTCCATGACTTCCTCTGTGTATGCACGGTGGCTAACTCCCTGACCGCCGTGCCCATCTCCCCCGGCGGCCTGGGGGTGGGCGAGGTGTTATTTGGAAGCCTATTTGAGGTGGCTGGGTCCCTCTACATGCTTGGAGTGGCCAGCAGTTTCACCTACCGGTTAGTCATGATGGCTACTGGACTCCTTGGGGGCCTGGCATTGATATTGCCCGGTGGGGGCTCCCTGCTTGCCGATTTCCGTGAAGGCCGCCGCACAGCCAAAGCCAACGGCGATTGACCCACCCGGACGGTGGGGTTCCAATGCCGCCGACCGGCAAGGCTTGGGCCCAAACATTCGATCACCCCTTTTCCGACACCAACCCTCCTGGGTTCAACACCTTCTATTTATGTCCCTCCTCGTTATCGGCACCCTGGCCTACGACACCGTCGAAACTGCTCATGCGTCTCGAGATCGAGCCCTGGGAGGATCTGCCGTCTACTTCGCCGTGGCAGCCGCGACCTCCTGCCAGCCACGACTGGTCGGTGTCGTGGGGGATGACTTCGAGCAGGAACACTTGGACGATTTGACCCGGCGCGGGGTGGACTGCTCCGGGGTCGAGGTTGCCGAGGGGAAGACCTTCGCCTGGGGTGGCCGCTACGAGCCCGATTGGAACACGCGCCATACCACTTTTACCGACCTGAACGTTTTTGAGCACTTTGACCCCAAGGTGCCCGAGAGCTTTATGGATTCACCTTTCGTCTTCCTAGCCAATGCGCACCCGGCCATCCAACTCAAGGGCCTGAAGCAGGTGAGAGGGAAGCGGTTCGCAGTAGCCGACACGATGAATCTGTGGATTGATATCGCCCGGGATGAACTTGTAGAGCTCTTGGGGCATGTGGACGGGCTGATCCTTAATGACGAAGAGGCACGCATGCTCACTGGGCTCGATAATCTCCATCAGGCGGCGGAGAAGGTCCTCGAGATGGGGCCCCGCTACGTCATTCTGAAGAAGGGCGAGCACGGAGCCTTCCTGCTTGGTGACGGCCTGCATTTCGCCATCCCTGCGTTTCCTGTTACGGATGTGGTTGACCCCACCGGGGCTGGAGACTCCTTCGCCGGTGGCTTCATGGGAGCCATCGCCCAGGCGGACAGTATCGACCACGACGTCCTCCGGCGGGCCATGCTGCACGGCACGGTGACAGCGAGCTTCTGCGTTCAGGGCTTCTCGATCGAGGACCTGGGGCGGCGTGGGGCCGAGGAGTTGCAGGCTCGCTACGATCAACTCCTCTCAATAATTACCGTGTGAGGGAGACCAGGGACGAGGCATTCCCGGTTCCGGGAAAAGCCTTCCCCAGGAATAGGGATACTCAGGTGTTCCGGGTCCGTCCTTCCAACGGCCCGAGCGGAGCGCTATGCTCTGCGTCAGAAGGCCTTACGAGACCTGGAGCTGTGCAGGCACACAGCACCAAAACCCCAGAAGTGAGTTAGGACAATGAGAAAGAAAGGCTCTAAGGCTGCGCCCTCCAAGGCCAGCACCCACAGGGATCCCATCGAACGACCCTCGAGCGCTGCCGCCCGTGACAAGGCTGTCATGGCAGCGATGGAGGACATCGAACGCAGCTACGGCAAGGGTTCGATTATGCGGCTTGGTGCATCGGGCGGCATTATTGCCGAAATCGAAGGCATCCATACCGGCTCCATCAACTTGGACCTGGCCCTTGGTGGCAAGGGACTGCCCAAGGGACGCGTGGTGGAGATCTACGGACCGGAGAGTTCCGGCAAAACGACCCTAGCTTTGCATGTGGCCGCCGCGGCCCAACGCGAAGGTGGGATTTGTGCATTCGTTGACGCGGAGCACGCATTGGATCCGGGCTACGCTCGCAAACTGGGCGTACGCTTGGACGACCTGCTTGTGAGTCAACCGGACACGGGCGAGCAAGGTCTGGAAATCACCGAAACCCTCGTGCGCTCGAACGCCGTCGATGTGGTGATCATAGACTCGGTCGCCGCACTGGTGCCGCGCGCCGAAATTGAAGGTGAGATGGGCGATAGCTTCGTGGGCTTGCATGCGCGCCTGATGAGTCAGGGCATGCGCAAGTTGACGGGGGCTATCTCCCGGTCCAAATGCCTGGTGATCTTCATCAACCAGATTCGCGAGAAGATCGGTGTCATGTTCGGTTCCCCCGAGACAACGACAGGCGGGCGCGCGTTGAAGTTTTACTCCTCCGTGCGACTGGATATCCGCCGTATCGGCCAGCTGAAGGACGGCGACCTCGTCGTGGGCAACCGCACGAAAGTCACCGTGGTCAAGAACAAGATCGCCCCACCCTTCCGGAAGGTTGAGTTTGACATCCTGTTCAATCGCGGCATCAGTAAGGAAGGTGAGTTGATCGACCTGGGTCAACAGGCCGGGATCGTGGTGAAGTCCGGTACCTGGTACTCCATGAAGCATCCCACGGACGGTGAAATCCGCCTGGGCCAAGGCATGGAACGTACTCGCCAATTCCTGATGGATAACCCCGACATTGCCTCAGTGATTGAGGCTGCGGTGCGCGCCGAACTCATGCCCAAACCCGATGAGCCTGATGAACCCGAAGTGCAGGAGCCAGCAGCTGGCCCTGACAGCTCGGCTAAACCAGATTCAGCCCCTGCGAAGCCAAAGCCGAGCAATTCGGCACCTCGGGCAGCAGACTCTAAGGCGACGGCTGGAGCCTAAAAGCCCATACGGCCTAGGTCAGCACAGGTAAGCACTCCTCCGAACCTTCGGTTCGGGGGAGTGCTGTCGTTTACGGGGATCTCGGAGGCGACTTCGGGACTGACGGGGTGAATCCCTTCACAGATGAGTGCTGGCGGGCCATGATCAACACAGCCAATCGTTTGACGACCTCCACCCCTCATCATGCCTGACACGACCCCTTCATCCACGAGCCAGCAGGCCTCGCATTGGACGGCAAGCACAACGCGCCAGAGCTTCCTGGATTTCTTCGCCTCCAAGGAACACACGGTCGTGCCCTCGGGGCCCGTCTTCCCCCAGGATGACCCGACCTTGCTGTTCACCAATGCCGGCATGAACCAGTTCAAGGACGTCTTCCTGGGCAGTGGCTCACGGGGCTACTCCAGGGCGGTGGACAGCCAGAAGTGCATCCGCGTCCAAGGTAAACACAATGACCTGGAAGAGGTGGGGGTGGACACCTACCACCACACCTTCTTCGAGATGTTGGGCAACTGGTCCTTCGGGGACTACTTCAAGGCTGAGACCATCTCTTGGGCTTGGGAGTTGCTCACTGAGGTCTGGGGACTTCCCAAGGACCGCATCTGGGTGACGGTCTTTGATGGGGATTCGAGCGATGGCCTTGAGCCGGACCACGAAGCCAGGCGCCTCTGGCTTGAGAGCACGGATATCGATCCCTCTCACGTCCTCGACTTTGACAAAACGGACAACTTCTGGGAGATGGGACCCACGGGCCCCTGTGGACCTTGCACCGAAATCCACATCGACCGCGGCGGGGCCGACACGGACCCGTCCGATGGGGCCGATCGGGAACATGGAGTCAACGCGGGGAACGAACGGTTTATCGAACTCTGGAATCTGGTGTTCATTCAGTACAACCGACAGGACGACGGGAGCTTGGTGCCCCTGCCCGCCCAACACGTGGATACGGGGATGGGCTTTGAACGCGTCCTTTCCGTGCTTCAGGGATGCCACTCCAACTACGACACGGATCTCTTCACTCCGATCTTCAGAAGCCTCGAGAAGCAGACGGGGCACTCGTATGCGGGTGGAGCGGGGAGCGCAGAGAAGGACGTCGCCTTCCGGGTCTGCGCCGACCACGTGCGTGCAGTCACCTCAGCCCTGGCTGATGGTGCACTCCCCTCCAATGAGGGCCGTGGCTATGTCCTGCGCCGTTTGATCAGGCGCGCCTCAAGGTACGGCCTACAGATCCTGGGCATGGAAGAGCCCTTCCTGTTCGACCTAGTACCTAGTGTTGCGGCAATTCTTGGCGAGGCATTCCCCGAGATCGCGAAACGCGTGGAGCACATCCAACTCGTCATTCGCGCCGAAGAAGAGTCCTTCCGCAAAACCCTGCAACGAGGCATCGTTCAATTCGAACGACTCACTAGCAACCTCGCCCCTGGAAGCCCGCTCGACGGGGCCCAGGCATACGAACTTTACGCCACCTACGGCTTCCCAGAAGACCTCGTGAGCCTCATGGCGCGCGAGCGGGACCTCGTCCTAGACGCGACTGGATGGGACGCAGCACGCAAGGCCCACAGCGACATCAGTCGCTCCACCGGGTCCTTCCAGCAGGTGTTGACCCCTGAGCAAATGTCAGGCCTGAAGCAAACCCTCTCCACTTACCACGAGCTTGGCCCAGCTGCCACCGAGGGCGAAGCCTTGGTTGCCGGCCTCTTTCAGGGTGGTGAGCTTGACGATCGATTGGTCTTAGACGGGAGCCCCTTCTACCCTGAAGGTGGTGGGCAGGTTGGGGACGTTGGCGTCATCAACACCCCAGGTGGCTCATTCCAAGTGACCGCAACCCAAAAGGCGGGTGCCATCGTGGTTCACCTTGGGAAGGCTGCGGGCGATCTAGCTGTGGGGGACACGGCTACTTGCAAGGTGGATACGACGGCGCGCTCCTGCACCCGTGCACATCACACGGCCACTCATCTCCTGCATGCCGCCTTGAGGCAGGTTTTAGGGGAGCACGTCACCCAACAAGGGTCCTACGTTGGGCCGGACCGCCTGCGGTTTGACTTCTCCAACCCCAAAGGAGTGACGGCTGAGCAGATAGCCGAGGTCGAACGCCTTGTGAATGCTGCTGTCACCAGAGGGTCGGCCGTAACCACAACTCTTGAGAAACCAGCGGAAGCGAAAGCCCGTGGGGTCATGGCCCTGTTCGGCGAAAAGTACGGGGAAACCGTACGAGTCGTGGCGGTGGGGGACGACTCCATCGAACTCTGCGGTGGCACGCATGTCGAGAATTCTGGGCAGATTGGAACGTTCGTGATCCAACAGGAGCGCGCCATCCAAGCCGGGGTGCGTCGCATCGAGGCCGTGGTCGGCGCCGGAGCTATCGAGCACCTGCAGGAGCAGAGGCGCTGCCTTGAGACAGCCGCACGCGCACTCAAAGTCCAGCCCGCGGAGCTCCCCGAACGTATCGCCGCCCTACAGGCCGACATGAAATTGGCTCGGAAGCAGGCCAAGCAGACCTCGGGGGTCGACCAGGCCAAGGTCTTCGCAGGCTTGAAAGACGAACTGCAAGAGCAGGGCGGCGTGGATTGGGCCGTGCTGGACCTTCCGGAGTTGACGGCCGATGGCCTGAGGGACCTGGGAGATCGGGCCCGCGGCCACAGTCCTAACCTCGCCCTGGCCCTCTTTGGCCGACAGGACCAATCCGTCCCCTTCCTGATCTTATGCCAAGGGAAGGCCTTGGATGCGGGCCTCGGGGCAGGGGATTTGGCCCGCGCCCTCAAGCCCATTCTGGGTGGTGGCGGCGGCGGAAAGCCCACATCTGCTCAGGGCCAGGGGTTGGCCCAGGATAAGGTTCCCACGGCTTCCGACCAAATACGCGAGGCTTTCGGCAACGCCCTGGGCTCCTAGAGCCCCACACTCTCCATTCTCGCGTTGACAGCCAAAGGGTGCCGGACTAGCCTCTTGCCCTCGAATCCCGTTTGAAGCGACCTCAAGCCACCCGGCACACCCCTTCGATTCCATGGCACACCCCAAGCGACGCATCTCCAAAACCCAAAAGCGCAAGCGCCGCTCACACCTGGCTCTTACCGCCCAGCCTGTGCAGCGCGACCCCCGCTCTGGAGCCTTGACTCGCCCGCACCGCATCAACGAGAAGGAATCCACCCACTACGGTTTCGCCAAAGGCGGCGAAGGTGGAATGGAAGTCTTCGAGCGCGAAGACTTCTAGATAGCGCAACCTCCCTCTGCCTACCAGCAGGGGCCACTCCGCGGTTCCGCCCGACGGCTTCCGACCTCCAATGGCTTAGCTTGCATCCATGGCAAACGACCGCATTGTTATTGATGTTATGGGCGGCGATCACGCTCCCGACGTCGTTCTGGATGGAGTTGCCCTCGTCTGCGACCCGGAAGGCGAGCTATACGTTGATCCCTCCCGCTTGATCCTGGTCGGGGACGAAGCTCTAACAGGCAAGGGGCTTGCGTCGCGTAACTGCCCCTCGAATCTAACGGTACAGCACGCCACCGAAGTTATTGGGATGGACGAGAAGCCGGGCGTGGCCTTGCGAGCTAAACCTGGAGCATCGATCCCCGTCGGGATTGGCTGTGTCCGCGGTGGGGAAGCTGGAGCCTTCATAAGCATGGGGAACACCGGCGCCGTTGTAGGAGCGGCCACTCTGGGGCTGGGCACCCTCGAGGGTATCCGCCGACCAGGCATCGCCATCACCACGCACATGACCGGGCGCCCCGTTACCATCCTCGATATGGGCGCGAACGTCGTCCCCAAACCGGCCCACCTCCTGCACTACGCGCTCATGGGGAGCACCCTGGCAAGCGACGTAGATGGAATTGAGAACCCGCGAGTCGGCCTCTTGAATATTGGCGAGGAGGCTAGCAAGGGCACCGACCTGCTACGGGCTGCCCATCAACTGCTTAGCGAGAGCCACCTCAATTTCGTAGGCAACGTGGAGGCTGGGGAGATCTTCGGCAAGGATGTCGATGTCGTGGTGACGGATGGCTTCACGGGGAACGTTTTCCTCAAGACCCTGGAGGGGCTATCCTCATTCATGCTCACACAGGTGACCCAACAGCTCGATGCACACCAGGCCGGCTGGGGCGAGGAGGCCTTGGCGGATCTTCGCCACCACGTGGACTACTCGGAGTACGGCGGCGCCCTGCTCTTGGGAGTCAATGGGGTTGTGATCATCGGCCACGGCCGCTCTGACGCCCGGGCCGTGGCCAACGCGATCCGTCAGGCCGCTCGAGCCCTAGATGTGGATGTCAACGCTCACATTGTCAGGGCCCTGACTCCCAAGACCTCCTGACCGGCCACTTGGGGCAGAAACATCCTCCAAAGTGAGGTTCGAATTTGGCCCCCCGAAACCGCTAGAATCCCTGCAGTTCCAGGGCGCTGCCCTGCACGCCGCAATGCCATCGATCAGCCCCGCTCGCCAATGACCTCTATCATCAAAGTAGGTATCGCCGGAACCGGATCCCACCTCCCAGAGCGGGTCATGAGCAACGATGATTTTGCACTCATCCTCGATACATCCGATGAGTGGATCGCCCAGCGAACCGGCATTCGCGAACGGCGCTTCGCGGCAGAAGGGGAATGCACCTCAGATCTGGCCTACGAGGCCGCAAAACTGGCTCTGGAAGACGCGGGCGTTGAGGCCGCAGACCTGGATCTGATTGTCGTGGGTACCGTCACACCCGACCAGCACCTACCTACGGTCAGTTGCCAACTGCAGGATCGCCTTGGATCGAGTAAGGCCATGGCCTTTGACGTAGGTGCGGCCTGCTCAGGTTTTATGGTGGCCCTCGATACGGCGGCCAGTTTCGTGGCTACCGGGCGGGCAACTAATGCACTCGTCATTGGTGCCGAGGTGCTCTCACGCTGGATTGACATGAAGGACCGCGGCTCATGCATTCTCTTCGGAGACGGAGCTGGCGCTGTCATCCTTCAACCGCACGACGTGTGCGGCTCCGGTGAAATTCTCAACTCCTGCCTTGGGGCTGACGGGTCCGGCTATGAGTTCATCCAAGCAGCCCATGGCGGGGGGCGCATTCGCCCTTACGATGACAATTACGACCCTGATTTAGACAACATCCTGCTCCGCGGTCGGGACGTCTATCGCTTCGCCGTGAACAAGATGACGGAGGTCATCGAGGCCATGTGCGAGGGGTATGATCGCGACGACATTGCCCTGCTGGTTCCGCATCAAGTGAACCAACGCATTATTGAAAGCGCGTTAGCCAAACTTGAATGGGACCCTGCCCGGTGTGTGGTCAACATTGACAAGTACGGGAACACTTCCGCTGCCAGCGTCCCCATTGCTCTGGATGAGGCCTGTCGTGAAGGTCGACTGAAGAGCGGCGACCTAGCCGTTCTGGTTGCCTTCGGCGCGGGCCTGACCTGGGGCGGCGCGCTTGTTCGCTGGTAACCGCGATTACTTCTACCGCAGAACCAACCATGAGTGAGGCCATTCTCTTCCCGGGGCAAGGTGCCCAGTTCGCTGGCATGGGCAAAGATTGGGCTGAAACATATGCCGTTGCCCGCGAAACCTTCGACCAGGCTGATGACATCCTGGGCTTCCCCCTGAGCCAGAAATGCTGGGCGGAGGGCGACGGTGTGAACAGAACCGACATCGCCCAGCCGGGGATATTCACAACCAGCGTGGCGATCGTACGGACCCTGCGCAGCCTCGGTCAGGCTCCCGAGACCATCCCCTTCACAGCCGGCCTGTCGCTAGGGGAGTACAGCGCCTTGTGGCTGGCCGGCTCCTTGTCCTTTGAAGACGGCCTGCGCCTGGTGCGCCTGCGGGGTGAGGCCATGCAGGAGGCTGCTGAGGCCATGCCCAGCGGGATGGCCTCGCTGGTGGGGGCGGACCAGGAAAAAGCCGAGGCCCTTGCCCTAGTTGGCTCCCAAGCCGGCATTTGCCAAGTGGCGAACATTAACGCGCCGGGTCAGATCATTCTCTCGGGCGAGGTCGCAGCCCTGGATGTAGCTGAGGCTGCAGCTACGGAGCATGGCATCCGGAAAGTCCGTCGCCTCGTTGTTGCGGGCGGAT
>JAPKBO010000011.1 GCA_028823395.1 Planctomycetota bacterium
GGGTCCAATCTCAGGTAGGCCTGAGCCCGGCCCACCGCGTCCAAACTCCCGTGGGATCCGTAGAAATCGTCCCTCCCAGGCGGCACCCAGGTGGTGTTGAAGAAGAGATCGCGATTCAAAGCAACGTGCACTCCCATCAGATCAAAGCCCGGCTGGGTGCCGCTCAGGCTCCCCAGAATCCGAAAGGGCCTACCTGCGTCGACAGAAGCGCGGTTCAGGGTAAACGGCACCAAGGTGGATTGCGTCCCGCTGTACTGGCGAACGCCCACGTGCAGTTCGCTCAAGGGATCACTAGACAGCTCCAGGAAGGGCGAGAGTCGGATGGGCCGCGGCCCGCCCAGGTCAACGTCCACGCGCCACTGGCCCAAACCCGCTGACGTCGTTGCCACCAAATCCAGACTGTACGTCCCATCCCCGTTATCGGTAACAGGCCCGGCGATGCCCTTGCGAGGCAGCGGATTTTGTCGCTTGAGATTTATCAGCGCACCACCTTGAGTGAGGGGCACGCCGTCCAGATCCTTGAGACGAATCGTTACGCGCGCCCGCGAGCGGCCATCCGCAACAATACTCTGGCGATCAACGCTGACCTCTGACAGGTAGTGATCGGGAACCCCCGCCAGAGAAGCACGCCACTGGGCGTACTGATCACGAAGCTCAATAACCGGATCGACGTTACTCCAGTTGCCGCCCACTTTCAGACCCAGGTAGTAGTCACCGTTCGCGCAGCCCACCGCCCCTTGGCAAGACCCGTTCTTGTCACCTGGCCGCGCCAGGAACATCACGGCCTGGTGAGCACTCTTGTCGAAAGAGGGTGGCGGCGATCCGCAACTGTCGGCGGCGCCGACACTACAAGAGCACCGACCATCACCTCCCATGGAACGAGCGGCCTCCATGGCCATCATGACCTTAAGGGAGAGGTCGCCCGAGGTGTTCAGGAGCGCCTGCTCTGCAGCCAGGATCACATTGGCACCGGTGAGGCTGTTGCCCTGGATAGCGTAGATCAACTCAGAGGTCTCCCCAGTCAAACCGCCGGCCCATGCAGCTCCCTGGCTGTTCAAGCCGGCGCCCGTAAATGAGGATGGAGGCCCGTCGAAGGAGACGATGCCGAACTGGCGGCTGTCGATACCAGAGTCCGATTGAATGATGATGTCGAGAATCCGGTCCGGGAGCAGGCCGTTCTTGAACCCCGAGAACATGATCTTGCGGTTCTGGGCATTGCTCAAGACAAACGCTTGGCTAGCACCAGCTCCCCGACCCACCACGATCACCGGCACGGCATTCTCCAAACCCATGCCTTCAATGCAGGTGGCCGTGGCGCTGCACACTTCGCCGGTAAGCTTGTTGATCACCACCACAGACCAGGTGGCGCTAGCCTGCGGCACCAGCAGCCCGACAGCTAGCCACAAGGCCACAAGGCGGCGGCTCCGGGAACGATGCAAAATACCGAGAAGCGATCCAATGTAGCGCATGCCCCTAGCCTACCCCGCTCGCACTATCAGCGGAGACCCAGTCTCCCCAGGGGCCCTCGCGCCCACTAGGGGGGTTACTCCAGACCCTTCAAATCCACGAGCTTTTCTCCTGCGGCAACGGCCTGCCCAGGCTCAACGTGAAACCGGGCGACGATTCCCGGCCCGGGCGCGAGAATCTCATTTTGCATTTTCATAGCCTCGAGAATCAAAAGCGGCTGGCCCTCGCCAACCTCTTCACCAACCGCAACCAGTGTCTCGACGACGATGCCGGGCATGACGGCCTTGAGCATACCGCCCCCCTTGGAGGCCGCTCGCTCAGCGACGTGGGCTGCACGCTCGCGCTCGTCCTCGATTTGCATCTGGTAGCTGTGGCCGGCAAGTGTGATGGATACTTCGGAGTCGGACCCCTCGATGGAGGCTCCAAAGCTCCGGTCATCATGTTGCAGGGTCACCTGTCCATGCCGGTCAGCCTCACTGTATTTCAGGTCCATGGGCTCGCCGTTCACCGTGACGATCAGCTCGCCCAATCGACTCACGAGATCCACCTCGTGAACCCGTTCCCCTATCGTGATGAAGTACTTCAACTCTGATCTCCCTTCTCGCTGGCACGGCGGGCGAAAGAGCTGACCGAGCGACGTCCGCGGTCCCGCCAGGCCGTGCGAGAGGCGAGCTGGGGTGCCAGCGCACGCCGCCTAGACTGGGAGTGGCGGTAAATCGCGGCGGCGGCAGCCACGAGAGGTTCGAACTCGGGAGGTGGCGCCAATTGAAGGGATTCAAGGAAATGGGTGTCGAACTCACCGGCCGCGAACTCAGGGGTCTCTAAGACCTGGAGGATCGCGGGTAGGCTGGTACGCACCCCGCCCACGTTCATCTCCGCGATGGCCCGCTGCATGCGCCGGATGGCTTGATCACGATCCGCACCCCAGACAATCAATTTGCCCAGCATGGGGTCGTAACTAAGCCCCACTTCCAACCCGCGGTACATGGCGCCATCGAGTCGGACCCAGGGGCCTCCGGGAGCGCGCAAGTTGTGAAGAGTGCCAGTGGACGGCAAGAAACCACTGTAAGGGTCCTCGGCATTGATGCGCACCTCGATGGCGTGACCCGTCAAGCGCAGCTCCGCGGGATCAAAACCCAGCGGCTCACCAGCAGCGATGCGTAGTTGCTCTGCAACGAGGTCGACACCTGTCACCATTTCAGTCACGGGGTGTTCCACTTGCAGACGGGTGTTCATTTCAAGGAAGTAAAACTCGCCTCCAGACCAGAGGAATTCCACCGTTCCGGCACCGCGATAGTTCACGTAGGCTCCCGCGCGCAGCGCGATTTCCCCCATCGCCGCCCGCTGCTCTGCGTTGATCACCACCGAAGGGCTCTCCTCGATCAGCTTCTGGTGCCTGCGCTGGATCGAGCACTCACGCTCAAAGAGACTCACGCCCCGACCCTCGGCATCAAACAAGACCTGAATTTCGATGTGGCGTGGACTATCGAGGTAACGTTCGAGGTACAGACGCCCGTCACCGAAAGAAGACACCGCTTCCCCTGAAGCGGCTCGGAAAGCGCTCTCCATCTCTTCCTGCGCGCGCACGATTCGAATGCCCTTGCCGCCCCCACCAGCAGCGGCCTTGAGGGCCACCGGATAACCAATCGCCTCGGCAGCTTCGATAGCGGAGGCCGGATCGGCCACAGAATCGGTCAACCCTGGAACGCAAGGGACGCCGGCTGTCTGCATCGCCCGGCGACTCTCGATCTTGTCCCCCATGACCTCGATGGCCTCCGGCGGAGGGCCGATCCAGGCTAGACCGGCCTCGGTCACCGCGTGCGCGAATCCGGCATTCTCGGACAGGAAGCCGTAGCCCGGATGAATGGCCTCGGCCCCAGTCTCCTTCGCCGCGGCGAGAATCTTGTCCACATTGAGGTAGGTCTCGGCCGGCGTTACGCCGCCTAGAGCCACAGCCCTGTGGGCCATACGCGTGTGCAACGCCTGGGCATCCAGGTCGGAGTACACCGCCACACACTCGATACCCATCTCTCGGGCGGTCCGTATCACGCGCAGGGCAATCTCCCCACGGTTAGCAATCAGGATGCGTTTGAACATGATCCGTTGGGCGAGAGCCTAGAGGGGAATATTGCCATGCTTACGCACGGGACCGGGTTCGTGCTTGCTCGCCAACAACTCCAGAGCGCGAATGAGGTAGGGCCGGGTGGCCGAGGCCTCGATCACGTCGTCTACGAAACCCCGAGCCGCGGCGCGGTAGGGGTTGTTGAAGGTCTCCTCGTACTCAGCCGTGCGTTCGGCTTCCACAGCGTCCGGATCCTCAGCCGCCGCGATTTCACGTCGGTGGATAATCTTGGCTGCCCCGGCTGCCCCCATGACCGCGATCATGGCGCCGGGCCAAGCCACGTTCACGTCGGCACGGATATGTTTGGAAGCCATCACGTCATAGGCCCCGCCATAGGCCTTGCGCGTGATGACTGTCATCTTCGGAACGGTCGCCTCACAGTAAGCGTAGAGCAACTTAGCCCCGTGACGGATGATGCCGTTGTGCTCCTGATCCGTACCGGGGAGGAAGCCCGGTACATCTTCAAAGGTCACGATGGGAATGTTGAAGGCGTCGCAGAATCGGATAAAGCGCGCACCCTTCTCGCTGGCCGCGATGTCGAGACAGCCAGCCAAGACCGCGGGTTGGTTCGCAACGACCCCAACAACGCGCCCACCCAAGCGGCCAAAGCCGACCACTAGGTTGCGCGCAAAAGCCGCCTGCACCTCCAACCATGAGCCCTGGTCAAGCACGAGATCCATCACGCGTGTGACGTCGTAGGGTTTCTGCGCATCTTCTGGGACGATGCTGTCGAGGGCCGATTCGCGCCGGTCCGATGGATCATCGGTGGGGACAAACGGGGGGTCCTCCGCGTTGTTCAATGGCAAGTAACCCAAGAGACGTCGCATGAGGTTCATGCACGACTTGTCGTCGGGGGTCGAGAAGTGCGCCACGCCACTCTTGGAGCAGTGCACCTCTGCTCCGCCCAAATCCTCACTGGTGACATCCTCATGGGTCACCGTTTTGACCACATCCGGGCCGGTGATATGCATGTAGGAATTGCCCTCCACCATCAGGATGAAATCCGTAATAGCAGGGCTGTAGACCGCGCCTCCGGCGCAAGGCCCGAGCACGGCGGAGAGTTGTGGAATAACGCCCGAAGCGCGCGTGTTGCGCCAGAAAATCTCAGCGTAGCCACCTAGGCTCTGCACGCCCTCCTGGATGCGGGCGCCGCCCGAGTCGTTAAGACCAAGCACCGGCACGCCGACCTTCATCGCCATGTCCATGATCTTGCAGATCTTCTCGGACTGAGTCTCCGACAGTGAGCCACCAAAAACGGTGAAGTCCTGGCTGAACAGGTAGACGGGTCGGCCATTGATCTGAGCGTGACCGGTAACAACTCCATCACCGAGGACCTTCTGCTTCTCCATGCCGAAGTCCGTGCAGCGATGAGTCACAAACCGGTCGAGTTCAACGAACGAACCCTCATCCACGAGAAAGTCAATTCGCTCTCGGGCAGTCAACTTACCCTTGGCGTGCTGAGCGGCGATGCGCTCCTCGCCGCCGCCAAGCAAGGTCTCTTCACGCAGGCGCAGGAGGCGCTCTTTAGGGGATTCGTCAGCCATGGGAGATGGGAAGGGCGCTCCTCGCGCCTCAGTCGGGATCCTGAACCAACTCCATCAGCACGCCGCCGGTGGCACTGGGATGGACGAAGGCGATGGTCGTGTTGTGGGAGCCGGGGCGCGGAACCGCGTCAATCAGGCGTACGTTTCGCGCGGACAGCTGATGCAAAGCTTCTGCGACGGAGTCCACTTTCCAGGCCAGGTGATGCAGACCTGGCCCACGGTTCTCCAAGAATCGCGCCACGGGGGATTTCTCGTCTGCAGGCTCCACAAATTCGATGCGCGTCCCCCCCGCCTGCGCAACAACGACATTGACACCCTGGTCAGCCACGTACTCGGGCGCGCTCATGTCGAAGCCCAGAGCTCCTGCATAGAAGTCCTCTGCATCAGAGAGGCTGCGTACGGCGATGGCCACGTGATGCAATCCCTGGACCACTCCACTCAGGGCCTCGGGGACCGATCCGGGCTGGGGCTTGGGGGAAGAGTCGGAAGCATCCATTGGAAGCACATGCGGCCCGCAATGGGCCTTTCAAAGGGTACGAGTCCAAGGGGGCGGCGCAAAGACCCGCCCACCGGGATTGGACGCGGCTTGTGAATGGAGAGCCGGGAGAGGCGTAGGCGCGGGAGAGCCGGGGAGTCGGTCACCAGGCAAGTGGATCTCCCCAACCCCGCAAGCATCGCGCATCGCAGCCCATTGGGGTGCAATGATGCGAGTTCAACAGCCTCTCACAGCTCCGCAGCCTCCTCTCCTCATGTAACAGACCATGCCCCTCCTTGCCATTGTGGCACTCGCCGGCTTGCTCTGGATGGTCGTGGGCTTGAGCCTCTCAGATGATCCAGTCCCCCTCGCCCCCTCAGGAAACGTGGCGGCCCAAAATCCTGAGGTTGGGCCCGAGGCCGAATTGAGCCTGTACACCGTCCATGGCCAGGCTGGAGAGTACAGCGCCAAGAAACCCGTCACGCTCAAGGGGGGCGAACGCCGGGTGGTCATGCGGCTCAGGTGAGCGGGAAGCCCGGTACCAAGGCGATCCCGCTTGCCTCACCCACCAAGGGTGGGAACAATAGCCCCATGCGCACCCTGAACCTCCTGGTCAACGGCGACCGATTAGCTGTCGCCGCCCCCGACCACTGGACCCTCATTGAGGTCCTGCGCTATCGGCTCGGGCTGACAGGAACAAAGCAGGGGTGTGACAAGGGCGACTGCGGTGCCTGCACCGTGCTGCTGAATGGCAAGCCCACGTTGTCCTGCATCCTGCCGGCCTCGCGGGCAGAGGGCCACGAGCTCACGACCATCGAAGGTCTACGACCCGCACATTGCGCCGCGGGCGGCGAGGGAACGGATCCCGTACAGGACGCCTTTGATCGTTGCGACGCACTGCAGTGTGGGTTCTGCCAGCCGGGCATGATGCTCTCTGCGCGCGCGCTCTTGAACGAGAACGCTCAACCCGATCGCAAGACCATCCAAGAGGCCCTGTCAGGAAATCTGTGTCGCTGCACGGGTTACACCCAGATCATCGAGGCCGTTGAGTTAGTCGTCGCCGAAGCGGCAGGTGTGGATCGCGTCCTACCCGCCTGGCAAGTGGACCGTGATGGAGAGGACCTGCCCCTGGCCCCGGCTGTAGAGAAAGCCACCACCGCAGAGGGCGACAACTAATGGCCGCCCGAGACATTCACGGACCCAAGCCGCCCTGGGGCGAGCACTTCCAGGTCATCGGTAAAGGCCACCGCAAGGTGGACGGTCTCGCCAAGGCAACAGGCGATGCAATCTACGCCGACGACATCGTCTTGCCGGGCATGCTGCACGCCAAGACGCTACGCAGCCCGCACGCCCACGCAAGGATCAAGGCGATCCGAACGGACAAGGCCCTCGCCCTGGAAGGCGTCCACGCAGTCCTGACCGGAAGCGACCTGCCGGAGTGCTACGGAGTCATACCCTGGACGCCCGACGAGAACGCGCTGGCTGTGGACAAGGTGCGCTTCATCGGTGACGAGGTCGCAGCGGTTGCTGCAGTGGATGAGGACACGGCCAACGCAGCTCTCGAGTTGATCGAGGTGGACTATGAACCACTGCACGCGTTTCTCGATCCAAAGGAGGCGCTCGGACGTGGCGAACCGCAGATCCACGAGGGCCGCAAAGATGGCAACGTCTCCAAGCACGTGAAGTTGGACTTCGGAGACGTCGAGGGTGGTTTTGAAGAGGCCGAGGTCATCGTGGAGGGTGACTACTCCTTCCATGGAACCACCCATGGCGCTATCGAACCGCACTGCGCTGTGGCCCAATACGGAGCAGACGGAAATCTAACCCTGTGGTCGTCGACCCAGATCACGCACTACGTCCAACGGGAGATCTCCAAGGTCCTGGACATCGAACCTCAGCACGTGCGCGTCATTCAACCCTGCCTGGGTGGAGCGTTCGGAGGTAAGTCCGACCCTTTCAGCCTCGAGTTCTGTGTCTCCAAGCTGGCCATGATCACGGGTCGGCCGGTCAAGATGCTCTGGACACGCGAGGAGGTCTTCTACGCCCACCGCGGACGACACCCCGCGCAAATGCACTACCGCACAGGCGCCACACGCGACGGGCGCTTGACCGCCGTCGACGCCAAGATCCTGCTGGACGGTGGCGCCTACAGTTCATTTGGCCTGGTCACGACCTACTACTCAGGTCAACTCCTCACGGGCCCCTACCATTTCCCAGCTTATCGGTTCGACTCCACACGAGTCTTCACCAACACACCGCCTTGCGGCCCCAAGCGTGGGCACGGCAGCGTACAGCCGCGCTTCGCATTCGAGATCCAACTGGATGAACTGGCCGAGAAGCTAGAACTGGATCCCATCGAGCTTCGGCGACGCAACTTCCAAGGCGAATCCACCGAGACAATCAACGGCCAGCGCATCACGTCCAATGGCTTCCTTGAATGCCTAGACAAAGTCGAAGCGGCAAGTGACTGGAAAGAGCGCCGCGGCAAAATGCCCTTTGGGCGCGGCCTCGGAGTTGCTGGCTCCATGTACATCACTGGGACCAACTATCCCATTTACCCCAACGACATGCCTCAGGCTGGTATTCAGCTGCAGGTAGACCGCTCCGGATTAGTGACCGTGTTCACGGGCGGCAATGACATCGGTCAAGGATCAAACTCTGTAGCCGCCTACCTAGTGGCCGAGGAGCTCGGCGTAGAAATCTCCGACGTACGGGTCGTGGCTGCCGACACGGATCTGTGCCCGGTAGACCTCGGGGCCTATTCCTCACGTGTCACCTTCATGGTGGGAAATGCCGTTATCGACGCCTGCCGTAAGCTGCGGGCACAGATCGTGGACACTCTGGCCGCGACGTGGGAGTGCGACAAGAAGCGCGTGCGTTTGATGCGCGGGATGGCCCTCGACCTTGAAGATTCCGAGCGCGCCATCCCCATGCGGGAGGCTTTCCAGCTGACGGAAGCAGCCTGCGACACTCTGGGCGCGACGGGCTCCTACAACACCCCCACCCTGGGGGGCGACTATCGCGGTGGCGCTATCGGTGCCTCTCCTGCCTACTCGTTCACGGCCCACGTGGTGGAGGTCGACGTGGACTGCGAGACGGGCTTCATCGGCGTGAAGAAGGTCTGGTGTGCCCACGACTGTGGCCGCGCGCTCAACCCGCGCCTCGTCGCAGGACAGATTGAGGGCTCTGTCTACATGGGCATCGCCGAGGCCCTGCTCGAAGATCACAAGGTCAACCGCTTCGGCCTGCACGATGGCCCTTCACTTCTCGACTACCCGATGCCGACCACGCTTGATACGCCAGAGATCGAAGCACTGATCGTGGAGAGCGTCGACCCCGAAGGACCCTACGGCGCCAAGGAGGCCGGGGAGGGTCCCCTGCACTCTTCAATTCCCGCTCTGGCCAATGCAGTCTACGACGCCGTAGGCCTGCGCCTCACCGACTTGCCCTTCACACCAGCCAAGGTTTTGCGCGCCCTGCGAGAGCTGGAAAGCGCGACCGGAGTCTGACCCGATGTTACGCCTTCCTCCATACCGCCTGCTCGAACCCTCCAGTGCCGAGGAGGCCGTCCAACTCTTGGCCGACGAGCCTGGGGAAGCCATGCTCCTTGCGGGGGGCACCGACCTTGTACCGAACATGAAGCACGGCTTGTTCGAGCCCAAGACCGTCATCTCCTTGGCCAAGGTTGAGGGGCTCGAAGGGGTGAGCGAGTCGGAAGCTGGCCTGCGGCTTGGTCCCATGACGACCCTGGCCGATGCCAGCCAAAATGAATTGGTCCTCACACGAGCACCCGCCCTGGCCCAGGCCGCGGGAGTGGTGGCCGGTCCTCAACTTCGCAACGTTGGCACCCTCGGCGGCAACCTGATGCTCGACACCCGCTGCCGTTGGTACAACCAGACCTACTTCTGGCGTAAAGGGCTCGGCTATTGCCTCAAGAAAGACGGCACCCTGTGCCACGTGGTGGAAGGTGGCTCGCGCTGCGTGGCAGCGGCCTCCAACGACACGGCCCCTGCCCTGATGACGCTCAACGCCAGCGCGGTGTTTCTGGGATCGGATGGCGAGCGCGAAGTGGCCATCGCTGATCTCTGGACCACCGATGGAATCGTCAATAAGAAAGTTGGCGCGGATGAGTTGCTCATCGCGATCAAGGTCCCGCTTCAGGCTCCTGGACACCGCGGCGCCTACGCCAAACTGCGCCGCAGAGACTCAATTGACTTCCCCCTGTTCGGGTGCGCCGTCCGGCTGGACCTGGACGAGGAAGGCGCGGTGAGCGGGGCAGACCTAGCAGCTGTTGCACTCGTAGCGCGCCCGGTACGCGTCAAGGGCGTGGAGGAGCTCCTGCTGGGCACTAAGCCAGGCAGCGAGGCATTCGATCAGGCCGTGGAAGAGGTGGCGCAGCTGGCCTACAAGCGCTGCCGCCCACTGGACAACGTCCCAGGCGACGCCGAGTGGCGCAGAGAGATGGTGCCCGTGTACGTGCGCCGGGCTCTGCGAGCTGCAGCCGAGTAGTCGGCTAGAGGCCTTCCAGGTTGCGGGTCAGGAGCTCCAGCTCCACGCCCAGCTCTTGGAGGCGCTCGCGCTCTCCCTCGACCACGGCGGGGTCAGCGCGCGAAACGAAGTTCTCGTTAGCTAACTTGGCCTCGGTAGCCGAACGGGCCGCACTGACCTTGTTCGCCCGGTTGGCGAGAACTTCCTTGAGCTTGCCGAGGTCGGTCTCCTCCCCCAGAGGAACGAAGACCTCTAGGCCACCAAAGACAGAGACAGCCGAGCCCGACGGCCGCTCTAGGGCCGCGCCCACCTGCATCTCGCCCAGGTAAGCCAGGGTACGAATGGTGCTCGCGTGCTTTTCGATGACGGCGCGTTCCTCAGCTCGTGGGGCGGAGATCAACGCGACCAGCGGTTTGCGCTCGCCCACCGTGGTCAGGGTGCGCACACGACGCACAGCCCCCACCACCCCCTGCAAGACAGCCATCTCGGCCACCGAGCCCTCGTCGACGTCCAATCCTGCGCCATCCGGGAACGGCGCACGGATCAGATCCGTCTCAGGCTCCTGGCCAAGAGTCTCGTGCAGGCCGGCCCAGAGTTCCTCGGTCAAGAAAGGCGTGAACGGATGCAGCAGGCCCAAAATGTCAGTCAGCACACGGGTCAAAACACCCCGAGCCGCCGCCGAGCTGGCTGCACTCGCATCCGATTCTCCGAAGCGCCCCTTGGCCAGCTCCAGATACCAATCGCAGAAGTCGTTCCAGACAAAACGGTAAAGGGTCGAGGCCGCATCGTTAAAGCGGTAGCTCTCGAGGGCCTGCCCGACTTCCTCAGTGACATGCTTCAGGCGGCTGAGAATCCAGCGATCCTCTAACTCCACGGGCTCCGCGCTGCGCTCGCCGTCCAGATTCATCATCACGAAGCGGGCAGCGTTCCAGACCTTGTTGCAGAAGCGGCTGCCCTGCTCAAAGCGGTCCGGAGAGAGGCGCACGTCCTGACCTTCCTTGGTAAGCAGGACCAGGCTGTAGCGCACGGCGTCTGCACCGTACTGCTCGATCATGTCCAATGGGTCGATACCGTTACCGGCCGACTTGGACATGCGCTTGCCCTTACCGTCGAGAACCGTGGCGTGGATGTAACAGGTCTTGAAGGGCGTGCGATCCTCTTCGGAACGCTCGGGCATGAAGGCGTAGCCAGCCATAACCATGCGCGCCACCCACAAGTAGATGATCTCAGATGCAGTGGAGAGAAACTGAGTCGGAAAGAAGCGCGCCAAATCCGGTGAGGTGCTATCCGGCCAACCAAAGGTGGCGATGGGCCACAGCCAGGACGAGGCCCACGTGTCGAGCACATCCGGGTCCTGACGCACGATGGGCTTACCCGTCTCGGGATGGGTAGCGCCTATCTCGAGCTCATCCACCGAAGCCACAGGAACGTCGTCTTCGTCGTACCAGACCGGGATACGGTGGCCCCACCAGAGCTGGCGGCTGATGCACCAATCGTGCACGTTCTCCAGCCAGTGCCGATAGACCTTCCCCCAGCGCTTCGGGCGGAACTCAAGCCAACCTTTATCGAGGGCCTTGAGGGCCGGCTCGGCCAGAGGCTGCATAGAGACGAACCACTGCTCACTGACTAATGGCTCGACGATGGACTTGGAACGGTCCGAGAGCGGCACGTTGTGACGGATCTCTTCGATCTCGCCAAGCAGGCCCTTCTCCTCTAGAGCGGCCAGCACGTTCTTGCGTGCCAACTCGCGAGCCTGGCCAGCGAACTCGCCACCCGCATCGTTGATGCGCCCATCCTTCTCGAGGATGTTGATAATGGGCAAGTTGTGGCGCTCTCCGCGCTCGTGGTCGGCTGGGTCGTGGCCCGGCGTAACCTTGACCGCGCCCGAGCCGAAGTTCGGGTCCACGGATTCGTCAGCGACGATGGGAATATCGCGCTCCACAAGGGGCACACGGCAGGTGGTGCCCACCAGATCCTTGTAGCGTTCGTCGTCGGGGTGCACGGCCACGCCGGTATCCCCCAGCATAGTTTCGGGCCTCGTGGTGGCGACCGAAATAAACTCGCCAGGCCGCGCGTTCAGGGGGTAGCGCAGGGTCCACAGTTTCCCTTTGCGCTCCACGTTCTCGATCTCGTCATCGCTGATGGCGGTCTCGAGCACGCAGTCCCAGTTCACCAAACGCGAACCCCGATAGATGAGGCCCTTGCTCCACAGATCCACGAAGGCCGTGCGCACCGCGTGGGTGAGCCCCTCGTCCATGGTGAAGGCCGTGCGCGACCAATCACAAGAACAGCCCAGACGACGGAACTGCTCGAGAATAATGTTGCCGTGCTCTTCCTTCCACTTCCAAACCTTGGCCAGGAATGCCTCGCGGCCCAGATCTTCGCGAGTCTTTTTGTCTTCGGCAAAGAGCTTCTTTTCCACAACCGCCTGAGTGGCGATACCCGCGTGATCCGTCCCCGGAACCCAAACCGTGTCAAAGCCTGACTTGCGGCGATGGCGGATGACGATGTCTTGCAGGGTGCCATTCAATGCGTGGCCCATGTGCAGAACGCCGGTCACATTGGGCGGCGGGATGACGATCGAGAATGGCTTGCCGCTGCCCTCTCCCTCGGCGGGCGGCTGGAAGGCACCACCGGATTCCCAGGCCGCGTAGATGGGGCCCTCGAGGTCGGCCGGTCGGTATCGCTTAGAGAGGTCCATGGTCCGCAGAGTCTAGGGCACGAAGGCCCCTAACGCATCGCCTGCGCGAGGCCGGTAGCTACGTCCGTCAAGGGCAGCTCCAGAACACCTCGGGCCGCCGAACCATCCAGGCACACGTCCGCCGGACGCTCTTCATGGCCAGGGAGGTCCATGCGGCTCCTGGATTGAATGCAGCCCTCGGCCTCGTCGGGCTCGAGCCCCATAGCGCGGAGTACGGCGAGGCCCAGGTCTAAGCGGGAGATTCGCTCGGAACCGGCGAGATGCAAGAGGCCCGTTGCGTCGTCCCCGGCCAACTCGATCAGGGCCTCGGCGACGTTGCTCACCTCAAGCGGCGTGCGGTACTCGTCGTGAAATAGGCCAGGTCTCTCCCCGCGATCGATTGCCTCGAGGATGCTATCGGAGGCGCCGATCCCACGACCTCCAGAGTTCCCGTAGAGCAAGGGCAGGCGTACGACGAGGGCCCCGGGGTGGACCTCAAGGACGATCTCTTCGCCGCGCAACTTTGTGCGCCCATATTCGGACAAAGGCCCCCCTTCGCAAGATTCGGTGAAGCCTCCCGCAGGTGGCTGGGTGGAGCCGAACACGAGATCCGTGGAGACGTGCACCAGGCGGGCATCGTGAGCCGCACACCAGCGGGCCACTTCCCCAGGAACCTCCACGTTCATGCGCGCGGCCTCTTTGGGATGCTCCGTGCAGTCGGCTATGCGGGCGAGGGCGGCACAGGAGAAGACGACGGCGGGCTGAAGTTCGTCGAGGAGAGTCTCTGCCGCACCAGGCGGAAGGAGATCACGGAGCACGTACTGGACCCCATCCCGAGGTGTGCAGAAGCGGGGGGAAGCCTCTGGGTTTCGACCCACGGCGATGACCGGCGGCCCGGAGGGGTCGGCTAGGGTGGCCACAGATAGTGACTGATGGAAGGCGGCAGCCGAGACGTGAGCCCCGAGAAAGCCGGTGCCACCGAGAACGAGGGTCGTAGACATGCTGGAAGAGTACGAGGTCCGGAGGGGGCGGCCCATTGTCCTCCCTCCAGATCCGAGCATCCCCCGCCCGGACCCAATCCCATGCCCGACTCCGTACACTCATCCCATGCCCCTGACGTCGCTCAAAAAGAAATGGACCACCCTCTCCCCCGATCCTGACCGCGTCGCCGCACTCGCCAGGGAGTATCACCCCACGGTGGCTGCACTGCTCGTCAACCGTGACATCCAGACGATCGGGCAGAGCACGGAATTCCTTACGCCCCGCCTTACGAACCTCCACGACCCGTCCCTGCTGCCCTCAATGGCCGCGGCCACGGATCGCATTATGGAGGCCATCGACAAGAACCAGACCATCCTGGTGCACGGCGACTACGACGTGGACGGTGTCACCGGCACCGCCCTGCTCGTACGCCTCTTCGAACATCTCGGAGCCTCGGTCGCATGGCACGTCCCCAACCGTTTCACCGATGGGTACGCCTTCGGCGACCACTCCGTAGAGAAGGCCAAAGCCACAGGCGCCAAGCTCGTCATCAGCGTCGACAACGGCACATCTTCCACAGAGACCATTGCCAAGCTCGCGGACGCAGGTATCGACACCATCGTCACCGACCATCACGAACCGCCGCAGGGTGAACTCCCCGCAGCCGTCGCCATCGTGAATCCGAAGCTGCCGGAATCCGAGTACCCCTTCCGGGAGCTGTGCGGAGCAGCGGTGGCATTCAAGCTGGCCTGGGGGCTCGCGACCCGAATCAGCAAGGGGGCCAAGGTAAGAGACGACCTGCGCGACCTCCTCGTCGATCTGACAGCGTACGTAGCCATCGCCACGGTGTGCGACGTCGTACCCATGGTCGGGGAGAACCGCATCCTCGCGCACTTTGGACTCAAGGCGCTTGAGACGACTCAGTCCGCGGGCTTGCGCGCGCTTCTCAAGTCTGCGGACCTGGATGGACGCCGGCTAGGAGCAGACGATATTGGATTCCAGATCGGACCACGCATCAACGCCTCTGGTCGCCTGGGCTCAGCAGGTACGGCCCTTGAAGCGCTCATGACCACGGACGCGGTGAAGGGCAAGCAACTCGCCAGTGAGCTCAATGCCCTGAACATGGAGCGCCGTCGAATCGTGGCGGACCTCATGACCGAGGTTCTGCCTGCAGCCCAGGTTTTCGCGGATGCCGAGCGCTACCCCGTCACCGTGGTCGCTGGACAGGGCTGGCACCAGGGGGTCATCGGGATCGTCGCGGCGCGCCTCGTGGAAGAATTCGGGAAGCCGGCCATTGTCTTGGGACTCGACGGCAAATCCGGGCGCGGCTCGGCGCGGTCCGTCCCCGGCTTCTCCATCCTCGAGGCCATGCGCGGAGCCTCGCACCTGCTGGGCAAGCACGGGGGGCACGAACAGGCCGCCGGGTGCGACATCGATGCCGATCAGGTCGAGGCCGTGCGCGAGGCCGTCTGCCAGCGCGCCAGGGAAATGCTCACGGGCGGAGCCCTCCCCGATCCTGAACTCCTGATCGATGCTGTAATCCCCTTCGAGCAGATGACCGCGGAACTGCAGCGACAACTCGATCAACTCGAGCCCTTCGGAGCCAAAAATCCCGCACCCCTCCTCGCCTCAACGGACGTTCGCCTGGCCGAGCCCCCGCGCATCGTAGGCAAGGACAAGAGCCACATGATGCTCAAGCTGCGCCATGGAGAGCACGTACTCAAGGCCATGGCCTTTGGCATGGCAGCTCGCGAGCCCGAACTACGGAGTGGCACTCCGCTCAAGGTCGCCTACACCCCGCGCTGGAATACGTTCCGCGGTACGACATCCCTAGAACTCACTCTGCACGACTTCGAGATCTAAGCCCGAGGCCGAATCAGCCAAGGGTCAGAGAGTAAAGGTCACGGCCTGGCCGTGGGAGAGGTTGGATCCAGACCCGCACGGGCTCTGATTGATGTCGCGGCCCCAGGACTGGAAGTACATCGTTGTCCCCGGGCCTTGAGGTCTGGGCCTCGAAGCCCTCACCAAGCGCTGGCAACGGTTGCGCGGGCGCCTTGCGACAGAGCCTGGCCCGGCCGATTTGTTGCTGTAGGGCTCACCCTCCCCCCCACGGCGTGGACCGTGTCTCGTTTAGGGATAGCCCACAGATCACGAGAGGTGGCGCTAGGATGCAGGCTAGCACTCTACCCATGGAACTCCTCCCTACCGAATCACTTGACCCTTACGTCGGCATCTTGATCTGGCGCAAGAATTTCACCGGGCGTGAGGTCTTCGTGATTGAACACGGCCAGCAGGCTGTCCTGCCCAAGGGGCCCCTCGATACCGAGGAAGGCGAGGCCGCGGCCGCAACGCGACTCGCTGCCGTCTTCGCCGGATCCCGAATCTCAAACCTGCGACACCTATTCACCGATCATCCCGAAGGCCCCGGCGGACGCGCTTGCGTTGGCTGGTGGAGCGCGGAGTGGGTGGGAAACGCCCCATCAACGCCGGAGACCCTTTCCTATAGAGGGCGCTGGGTCGAGACGGGCGAAGCCTGCACACTGCTATGCCATGCACGCGAACGAGAACTTGTAGGCGAGCTGAAGCCCGCACGTTGGGATAATTTACGGCGCCTACTCAAGCGCTGGTCGGGTGGACCGAGAGACCTCAACGAACGCGCCCTAGAACACCGGCGGCGAGGAATTCGGGGTCGCACCACGGACGCTGATCCCAACGCACGGTGGCAAAGGGAAGCCCTGGAGCAAATCGATCTAGCTGAGGGCTACCTTAGCGCCGGTGATGCACTGGGATATCGCGAGGCCTTGGAGTCGGCCTGGCGCCTGGAGCTACAGGGACGCGAGACCTGGGAGCTCGAGCTTGCAGGAGAAGAGCTAGAGCGCGACGTCAAGGATGTGCTGCAAGGACTGGAACGTAGGCAAGCTCGGGCGCTCTTGAACGATGCCCGGGACGTCCAGTCCCTAACTCGTGTGGCCTCTATCTTGGAGGGCGCACGGCGCAGGAAAAACTTACTCAAGGCCGGCCGCTCCGAGCACCAGCGTTGGCTTGGAATGACCCTCCTCGTTGGAATATTGGGAGTCTGGCTGACGGGTTCTGGGGGCGGCGCCGCGGACCCCACGCACCTGGCACTGCTGCTGCACGGACTTTTAGGGGGCGCCTTGAGCGCCTTGCTCTGGCCCTCTCCCGAGGGAGTCGACCCCGCGTTCCCGCAGGTCGGTCGCCTGCTCATGCGCCCTCTCCTAGGCGTGCTGTGCGCTCTCGTACTCTGCCAACTCTTGAGCGTGGGTGTACTTCAGCTCGGATCGGACACGGAGAGCACCTGGCGACTGGCTGCCTTCGTCGCGGGCTTTGGTGAACGCCTGTTCTCCCGCCAGCGATAGCCAACCCTGCGCCTCAGTCTTGAAGCGCGCGAATTCGGTCCAGCACGCCGGCGCAGTCTTCATGGATAAGAAGCAGTAGCAGATCTCCGGGCTCCGCCCACTCCAGGGCCTGTTCGACGCCAGCGGCTTCGCTTTGTGTACGACTGCAGCGCTCGAGAGGGAACCCCGCCTCTTTCAGCTCTCGCGCCAAGAGGTCGGCAACCTCTCCTTTCTCGCGACCGCGCCGGTGCCCCTCCATGTCTTTCAGGATCACGTGATCGAATCCGGATGTTGCCGACAGCCGTGCTAGTTCACCGATAGCCTCGTCGTCACGGTCACCGGCTTGCCCGAGCAAGACCAGCCGACGCTTGGCGGGCAACGCGCAGGCCATGTTCAGCATCGCTTCCAGTCCATGTGGATTGTGGGCAAAATCCACGATGACCTCTGCGCCTCCAACCTGAAAGCGATTCATGCGCCCCGGATTGTCGGCATCGTCCCCACGGAAGCTGCGCAGTCCAGCAACGATAGCCTCCAGCGCAAATCCCAATCCCTCCGCGATAGCCGCAGCCGCCAAGGCGTTGGCAACGTTGTGACGGGCGGCTCCTCCCAGGCCCATGGGAAGTTCGTCAAGATCGAGAAGCTTCTCGCACGCGCCCCCTTCACGCCGCATCAAGCTCCCATCTTCCCACAGGTAAGCCCTTCCCCCACCAGCGATTTGCTCGCTCAACCACGGGGAGGGCGGTTGCAGAGAGAACCAAATAACGGGTTTGCCCAGAGTGCGCCCGGCTCGGGACACGGCCTCGTCGTCGGCATTCAGGACAGCGAGCGGTGCAACAGTGGTGACAACGAATTTGCCCTCGCAGAGAGCCTCTACGCTGCCCACTCCCCATTCGCCTAGGTGGTCCGCACCCACGTTCAGAACAGCAGCCACATCGGCGCGCTCTACAGCCAACCCACGGCGCAACATCCCGCCCCGCGCTGTCTCCAAGAGAGCAACCTGCGTGCCCGTGTCGCGTAAGACACGCCGCGCACCTCCAGGCCCCGACCAGTCGCCGCTTTCTACGACCTCATCTCCCACAACAACCTGATCGGTGGATGAGAAGCCGGGCCGTAAGTCAGCGGCTCGCGCCATGCATGCCAGAAGACGCACGGTGGTCGTCTTGCCGTTAGTGCCCGTGACGAGGGCAAGGGGGACGTCGTGAATGGAATCCCAGGGCAAGCTGCTCGCATCGGGTAGCTCCCCCACAGCCCAAGTGAGCGAACCCTGTCCCAGCCCCACGCTGGCCTGGTCATCGTCGGAGAGGAACGCAACACCGTGCGCCTCTGCGGCCCGGCGCAGAGCGAGCAAGCGGGGACGGGTCTCATCGCTGATGATTTCGCGTAGGCGTTCAGCCGCTTCGCTAGAATCGGGCACGGGCTCCCCAGCGAGGCTGGCACAGGCGGACTCAAGCGCCCATTCGTTGACCTCGGTGGCGGCATACAGAGCGTCCAAAGGTGCACTGATAGCGAGGCTCGCACCTCCCTCGAAGCTGCGCACACAGGTGTCTTGGGATTGCCAGCCAACGGCGTCCAGTATGCAGCGGGCCTGCCGCTCCCAGGTCGTCAGCAAGGCGCTACGCTCGGCTTCCGTAACCGCGACGTCGATCACCGCCCCCGGCCTGGGCCAGAGCAAATTAGGACCGGGCAGGCGCCTGGAGTCGAGCTGCTCCATTAATCGCTAGGTTCCTCGCGCCGAGCGAGCCGGACGCCACGTTCATCACGCACCAACTCTTCACCGACTCCAAGGGCAGAGTCCGGCAGGATTTGCCGAGGAAGAGCCGGGATGGGAGAGGCCGCAGGTTGCTTCCCAGCGCCACTGGATTGGAACCCTGTGATCTGTTCCCAGCAACGCTTAATGGCGTCTCCGAAAATCAGGACTAGATCGCCAGGTTCACCCAACTCGAGGGCGCGAGTCACGGCGGCGGCCTCATCGGGAATGATCTCGATCACTTCGGAGTCCACCCCTGCATCGATCAGGGCCTGCCGCTGAAGCGTAGGCACCTCCTCGTCCCCGCGACCGCGGGTGTTGTCATCCCTGCGGCAGATGTAGTGGTCGAAGTGACCCGCACATCGGATGGCGATCTCCCGTATGTCCTCATCTCGACGGTCCCCCGGCGCCGCGAGAACGAGCACGCGCTTACCGTCCGGCTTGAGCGCGTCGCAAAGCTGGACCATGGCCTGCACGGCGGCCGGGTTGTGGCCGTAGTCCAAAATCGTCCTGAAGGGGTGCTCGTCGCAGATATTCATGCGACCCGGCGCCTGAAAATAGGTCATGTCGAATGTACGCAGGCCGTGTCGGACCTCGTCCAATTTGACGCCCATGCTAAAAGTGATCGCTGCCGCGAACATGGCGTTCTGCACGTTGTGCATGGCCCGCCCATCGAGTGTTGCGGGCACCAGGTGCGACCACAGCAGGGGGATATGCGCCCCGTTGTCATAGAGGGTGATCATGTGACCGGCCATGCCCTCCTCCAGAACAAGAGCGCGCCCACCGGCCAGAATGTGCTCGCGTACCAGGGCATGATTGGGGTTCATCGTGACGTAGCACAGGTGCTTGGCCTTGGTGTAGCTGGCCATGAGCAGGCAGTGCTCGTCGTCGGCATTGAGCACGGCCGCGTCTTGCGCCACCTCCACCACGATGCGCTTGACCTTCGCCAAGTCCTCCAGAGTCTCGATGCCCTTCAGGCCCAGGTGATCGGACTGGACGTTAAGTACGGCGCCTACGTTGCAGCGCTTGTAGCCCATTCCCCGGCGCAAGAGTCCGCCGCGCGCAGTCTCCAGCACAGCGACGTCTACCGAGGGATCGCGTAAAATCATGCGCGCCGCCATCGGCCCGGTCATATCGCCCTCCACAGACTTGTGGCCGTCGATGTAAACGGCGTCCGTTGTGGCAAGGCCAACGTGCTTACCTGTCAATTTGAATATGTGCGACACCATGCGTGAGGTCGTCGTCTTCCCATTGGTGCCGGTGATCGACGCAATGGGGATGCGCGCCGGTTTGCCCGCCGGGAAGAGCATGTCCAACACGGGCCCCGCCACGTCGCGCGGGGTGCCCTCACTCGGAGCCACGTGCATGCGGAAACCGGGAGCGGCGTTGACCTCACAGATAGCCCCGCCGGTGGTCCGATAGGACTCAGTGATATCGCGGGTCAGGAAGTCCACGCCCGCCACATCCAGGCCTATGGCGCGGGCGGCGCGCTCCGCCATCTCGCGATTGTCCGGATGGATCACGTCCGTCACGTCTACGGCCGTGCCACCGGTGGAAAGATTGCCAGTCGAACGTAGGAAGACGAGCTCCTCACTCGCAGGTACGGACTCGGCCGTCATATTTTTCAACTCAAGGAGGCGCAGGGCCTGATGATCCAGATCCAGGCGCGTGAGCACCTTTTCATGACCGATTCCACGCCGCGGATCCTGATTGGTCACCTCCACGAGTTCTGCGATGGAGCGTTGCCCGTCCCCCACCACGTGACCGGGGACGCGCTTGGATGCGGCCACTAGTTTGCCGTCAACCACGAGCAGGCGGTGATCGAGGCCCGTAATGAAGCTCTCTACTAGCACCGAGCGGCTGTGCTCGCGGGCGTGATTGAATGCCACAGCGACGCTCTCTTCGTCGGTCAACTCAATCGAAACCCCGCGCCCATGGTTCGCGTTGAGCGGCTTCACCACGACGGGATAGCCGATGCGCGTGGCTGCTTTCGCCGCCTCCCGCTCGCTGTAGACCATGCGCTGTCGTGCCACGGGCAGCCCAAGGTCGGCGAGCAGGGTGTTGGTCTCCTCCTTGTCCGATGCAATTTCCACTGCGATGTGGCGCGTTTCGCTGGTGATCGTGGCCTGGATCCTGCGGCCGAAGCGTCCATGGCCAAACTGCACCAAGCTGTAACGGTTTAGACGCAGCCACGGAATATCGCGCTCCTCGGCGGCGCGCACCAGGCTCGCTGTGCTGGGGCCAAGAGCGCGGCGCTGTGCGAAGCGGATGAACGAGTCGCGCTCCTCTGCGAAGTCATAGTCTTCGCCGCGAATGTCCTCGGGCTGCAACTCCTCGGGCAAGCTGTGAAGGATCAGATCAAGCCCCAACCGCCCGGCGGCTAGGCCGACGTCCTCTTGTTCGTAGGAGTAGACCACCTCGTACTCGCCGTCCACGCCGGTCCCCCGGGTACGACCAAAGGTCACCTGCCCGCCAGCGATATTCTGGAGCTCGATGGCGAGATGCTCGAGTATGTGACCCATCCAGGTCCCCTCATCCTCGGTCAGGCGCCGCAGGAAACCGCCGGGCTCGCGGTAGGAGCAACCGTGCTGAGCCAGACCAGGCAAGGCGGCCTGGATGGCGTCGGTAAATCCTGTTCCAAGACGTGTGGAGGAGTAATCCTCGAGGACGCCAAGCTGCACCTTCAGTCGAATGACCGGGAAGAGTGCGTAGAGGCTCGGCCCAAGAAAGACCGACTTGGAAAGGATCTTCATTTAGGTCACCTTCGCGCTCCAGAAGCAGGGCGCGCCTTGCGTGTTTCGATGTCGTATGTGCCGCCCTCTACAAGCACGTGCAGACGGATGTTAGTCAGGCAAACCGGACCGCCGCTCTCGGCGGAAGCCATAGAGGAAAACTCCATACCTGAGGGATCCACGATAGTGATGGCACCCGTCCCCACAACCTCCAAGCTGTTACCCGGCGCAATAAATGCCGCCGTGTCCTCGTCTAGGCCAATTCCGATGGGGCGTGGGTTGTAGGCAATGGCCGTCAACAAGCGGCCCAGGCGATCCCTCTGGCGGAAATGCTGGTCCACGATGATATTGCGCGTTAGTCCAAGGCCAGGCACCAGGGTGACCATGCCCTCACGCGGAGTGGAACCCTCTTCACCGTAGGCGATCATGTGCTCTGCCATGAAAGACGCACCAGCAGAAGTGCCAGCCACATGCAACCCCCCGCTCTGGTTGCGATTGCGCAACAGTTCCGCCACGCTCGTCCCTCCGATAGTCGTCGAGAGACGCAGTTGATTGCCGCCCGTCATGAAGACACCGTCCGCTTGCTCTAGCTCCTCTAGCCAATCCGCACGCTCGCAGTCGGCGCGCTCCTCGAAGGGCAAGGCGGCCACGTAGCCCACGCCCAGATCGGAAAAAACCTTCTCATAGCGAACGCTCGTATCGGCCATCCGCGAGGCGGTGGGGATGATCGCGATGCGCGCCTGTGCGCCACCACACAGATCCACAAATCGGCGCAGAATGGTGCGGCCGCTGATCTTCTCTTCGGCGCCCCCAATGGGGATGATGAAACCGGAAGTCATGTTGGGAGGTTCTCGGAGGGGGGGGCACTCAGGCCGGATAGGAGGAGGTTTCAAAGGGGCCCTGAACCTGGACCACGCCCGCGCGCAGGTGCCAGCGCCCCGCAGCCATCACGCTCTGAATGGAGGCGTCCGCTCCGAGCACGACCAGGTCGGCCATGGAGCCGGGATCGAGAACTCCGCGGCCCGGTAGCTTGGCCAGGTGCGCGGGGTTGGAGGTGAAGGCCGGCAGGAATTGCTCGGGGCTGCGACCGCTTTTGAACAGATTCCCCAGGGCTTGTGCGAGATACGCACCACTGCCCACATCCATGTGGGTCAGTTCGCCCTGCGCGTCGAAGACCGGAAGGCAGCCACCGCTGTCGGAACTCACACTCACGCGCTCTGCGGCCAGTCCCGCGTCGAGAAAGCGAGCCAGAGCATCGTCCGCGGTAAAACCCTCTTCATCGGGGCCCACCGGGAAGGCAGTCAGGTCGATGCTGCATCCCTGGCGAGTCAACTCGAAGGCCTCTTCGAGCAGGGGCTCGCGGCGATTGACGTGAGTGGGATGGAACAGGTGTGCGGGCAGCTCACTGGTTTCGAGAGCAGAGCGCACCAACTCCAGCCCACGCGGGCCATCACCCATGTGCAAGTGCAGGAGCCCCGCCTTGCCCGTGAGCATGCCGCCCACCTGGGCTTCGGAGGCCACGCGCAACAACTCGTCCAGGGTCGGTTGACTGGATCGGAAATCACTCAGAGCGAGTTCCCCCACGCCAATCACTTCTTCCAGGTTAACAATGTCCCCGCGCAGGCTGCCGGTCAGGGTACAGGGGGGCAGGTGGTAGCCACCGGTGTAACACCAGGCGCCCAAGCCGGCCCGCCGCAGCGCCCGCACCTCGGCCAGAAGAGAGGCCATGTTGCGCGTTTCCGCATCCGTGCCCAGGAGCCCCACAACGGAGGTGATCCCATAGCGCGTATAGCTCGACAGCCCCGGGGCTGGCACGCGCGTCTCGGGCCCCGCCTCTCCCCCACCTCCGGTGGGATGTGCATGCAGATCCACCAGGCCGGGGATCACGCGCGCCCCGCCAAGATCGATCTCCTCCGCGACCAGGGCCGCGGGCAACTGGGGCCGCTCGTCGCCGATCCACAGCACGCGACCGCCCCCCAGGACCAGGGATTTGGAGCCCAGGCTGCGAGGCGTGTACAAATCGGCGCTGTGAAGGACAGTGAGCATGGTCGGTCAAAGGTGGGGGTCGGACGGATTCCGCCTTCCCTTCAAAATTGGCGCGCGACTTTACCTGAAAGGAGTCACACGCGCGCCAGGAGGACCACATAGTTGTTGCCGTAAACCTTCGGGCAGCGGGGCCGGGCGGTGCAGAAGACGTAGATGTCCGGGCTCAGGGCCTGCCCCCGCTCCAACGGGCCCAGATCGCGGGTCATGACCTCCTGAATCCGGGGTGGAAGTCCAGCAGGCTAAGCAGCCGATCGCGCAGGAAGGACCGCTCGTTCCAGGCCAGCGAGCCTCCCTCCCAGGGCTGGGGTCGAAGACGAGGCAGCAGACCGAGGGAGTGCGGGAGTCGGTCATGGACGGAAGTCGCGAATTCTACTCCTGAGAAACACAGGATCTGACGTTCCGCTGCGATCTCGGGCCCTGGACCCCCTGCGGACCTGCCGCAGGCAACCGAGGAGTGTGGATGACTGCGGGGTTCCGTATTCTACGGCCATCGATACGGTCACTCAGAACATCCAGGACACCCTCACCTTCGCCATGGGTTGGGATGGATCGGGCAGCGCCCTCGTGCTGCACGACACCCAATGCGCGCTGGCCCGCAAGCTCACGGCGGCGTACGAGCGGTGTCTGCCAGGCGCCACCATCCTTGACTATGAAGACTTGGAACCCGGACAAGCGAGCAGCGCCTTCGATGCACTCGACCCCGGCGACCTAGTGGTCCTGATCCAGTCCACGCGCTTCCAGATCGAGACCTTCCGCTTGCGCATCGAGCTGTTCAAGCGCTCCCTCAAGGTCATCGAGCATCCCCATCTATCGCGTATGGCGCTCGACCAGGCACAAACCTACATAGACGCACTGGCCTACGACCCAGTCTATACGCGCAAGACCGGTGTGGCCCTCAAGGAGCGTGTGGACCAGGCCAAGGAAGGAACCATCTTGGGCGACGGCCTCGAGCTTGTGATCGCAGGTGCATTGGAGCCCGCGCGACTCAACGTGGGCGACTACGCTCAGATGCAAAATGTGGGCGGCCAGTACCCCATCGGCGAGGTCTTTACCGAAGCCCGACGACTGGAGGACCTGCACGGGCGAGCGCGCGTCCACGCCTTCGGGGACACCTCCTTTTGCGTCAACAGGCCGGCGGCCCCGATCACCTTAGTCATCGAAGACGGTCACGTTGTGCAGGCCCTGGAGAGCACGGACGAGTTCGACCGGGTCCTAGCCCAAATCCGCCGCGACGAAGGTGAGGTGCTCGTGCGCGAGCTGGGCCTAGGGATCAATCGGGCCCTGACCCGAGAACGCATCGTGAACGACATCGGCACCTATGAGCGCATGTGTGGAATTCACCTCTCCCTGGGCGCCAAGCACCACGCCTACAAGAAACCCGGTATCAAGAAGAAGTTCGCCAAGCACCATGTGGATGTGTTCTTGGTGGTGGATGAGTTCTTCTTAGATGGGATGAGGATTTACGGAGATGGGGAGTGGAGTGTGCTGGCGAACTGAGACCGCCGCTGGCAAAGCCGCTCTGCCATGGCCCCATTGCTGCACCCGAACTCGACCTGCTCAGAGATCCGTCAACCGAGACGGTCTGTACTCGCCCCAGGGGCCGAGAAGATCAGCGGCCCCCTCGGCCGAGCAGTCGTGTGAGACCCACACCCACTAGGCACAGTCCCAGGGCCTTGAGGATCTGGATTACGCCAGGTCGATAGAATTTCAGGGCCTCTCCCTCTGCCTTGAGCTGGCCGGAGGTCTTCCCCTCGTGGCGCTTCCATGAGGCCTCGAAGCTCTCAAGGCTGAGATTCAGCCCTTTGCGCTCCATCACATCCACAGGATCCTCTCCGGCATGAACGGCGGCGATGGCCTTGCGCAGGTTCTTGTTGGCCAACTCCGGATGAATCGGAGTCTGAAAGGGAAACAGTCCGAACACAGAGCCGCAAAGGAGCCCCAGTAGGACACCGTGGGAGACGCGAGAGTGGCGCTCGAGAACCCACTTCAACACGTTGGACAGCAGACCAATCCCCACGCCCGCCCCCAGCACGATGGGAACGACCACTGCTGCACAACTCCGCCAGTCTTCCCGCAGGGCTCCTAGGGAGAGGCTACCCACGACCATGTCGTACATGCCCAGAATCAAGAGGATGTAGGACCCGGAGATGCCCGGCAGGATCATGCTCGACGCGGCCAAGGCTCCGACGCATAGCAGGATGGGAATCGTAGCGGGCAGTTGGGTACCACTCATGCTGAAGGTCATCCACGCCATACTCGCCATGCCGACCACGATGGCCAGCCAGACGCGGCCCGCTCCCGAGGTACCCATGCGCGCAGCGCCGACCAACTCCGGTATGCCACCCAGAGTCAAGCCAATGAAAAGGCTGTACATCACCCAGCGATGTTCACTCACCAGGCTGACCGCCAATCCCGAGAAACTCAGTACCGCGGCGACGAGGCCCAGGCCAACCAACCCGAGAAAAACCAGAGTGTCGCGCCTGAAGCGCAAACGGGTCACATCCGCCACCGCGCCGATAAAGCGATCGTACAGGCCAATGGCCAAGATCATCGTGCCGCCGCTGATCCCGGGAACCAGATTGGCCAACCCCATCAATACACCGCCGGCGAGGGATCGCAAGTTAGGCGGAGGCAGGTTGAGGTCGTCGGAGGAGGTCAAGGGATCACCGACGCACACCTTAGCGAGACACACTGGCCCGTGCCAGAACAGCGACGCGCAGGCGCTCCCGAGGCGGTCGATCCCCGGCCTCTCCCGCTAGGCGCTCCAGCGTCCGCCGCACGTAACGCTCTCGGGTTCCTTTGACGATGCGACCCTCGCCGACATTCATCAAGACAACGTCCGGCAGCCTCCGCCAAGTGAGGCTGGCCGCAAAGGGAGCATCACTCGCGTCAGATTGCAGCCCCAGTAACTGTTCCGCCCCGCAGTCACTAGCAGCCGAGTCCGGCCGGGACTGGGAGCGTGCTGTGGAGAGATGCAGATGGTCAAGCGAGAGGCGCGGCAGCTCGACACACGCCGTAAAAAGGCGTGCGAGGGCCAAACCCAGGGCTGTCACACCAAGACGCCGGCGTGCAGGATCCTCCTCTGCCGCCAACCACTCCAGAACCGGTCGAGTGCCCGTCAATGCACGCGTGACGAGCGCCGATTCCTGGGCAAAGAAACCCCCACCCTTAGCAACCCACGCCAAGGGTTCAGGGGTGACGATTCCAGCAGATCGAAGGTAGCAGATCAGATTCCAATCGCGCGATGCCGCGCTGTCCGAAAAGGGCGCGGTCAGGCGCGCGTGCAAAGCACGCCTAAGGCGGACGCCCGGGTAGCGGCGCAGGTACACGAACCCGGTCCCGGCCCCGCGCGGGCGAGACGGGGACAGTTTCTCGTGAGGTGTTCCGGGTAACGGCAACCGGAACAGGGAGGAGTCCACTCCGCGAGAGATTTCCTGCGCGACAGCGGCCGTCTCCAAACCATCTCCGGCAAGTAGATCCTGGGGCCCACTGGCGCCCAGGGCCAACCAGTCAGGCACACCGGGGGCTAGCTTGGATCGTAGGGACATGGGCACTCGTAGAAATCAGGACGGCATCGACTGTGGCGCGATACGTCTGAACTCTTTGCCTGTTGGCACTCCGTCCGGGCGGCAACCACGGCCGTGATCGACACGACGCCCAAGCTAGAAGCAGATCTCTGCCTGGCCATTCTTCTCAATCACCTTGAATACCTTGGCCTTAGGGCACGATGCACCGATCGGCTTGCCGTCACGGGGATCAAAGCGGTAGTTGTGCAGCGGGCAGATCGCATACTTCCCCTCCATCAAGGGACCCGGGACGAGATACCCCCCCTCGTGTGGACAGCGGGTGTCGACAGCATGGATCTTGCCCTCGACCCGACAGAGCAGAACCTCGAGACCGCCGGCGAGGGGATCCCCGATGGAAACCTTGCGCGCCTGGCCCTCGTCGAGGCCATCGGTTCCAGGCACTGCCACCCGAGCCCCCCTGATCATCCTGAGCAACTTCTTGAACATGGGCGCATCCTAACGGGGATGGCGAGTCGACCTCCACTCCAGGCGTCCGAGAGTGGTCGCCAGGTTGAATTATTGCGGAGTCCCTCTGCTCGCCTCAGTCCAGGAGGTCGAGGAGTTCCTGAGCCTGTCCCGCGGGATTCTTGGTCTCAATGGAGTGCTCCACGAGGCCATCGGGGCCGATCACAAAGGTCAGGCGTGCGGAGTATTTGGCGTCGTCTTGGGCACAGGCACCGTAGGCCAACGCCAGTTCTCGGCTCTCATCACTCAGAAGCGGAAATTCGAATCCATTCTTCTCCGCGAACGCGCGATTGGCCTTGGGGGAGTCAAAAGACACGCCCAGGATCTGAATATTGCGCTCAGCGTATTGCGGGGTTCGATCACGGAACCCCTGGCCTTGGGCTGTTCACCCAGGGGTACTGGCCTTTGGATAGAACCAAAGGATGTAGCGTTGGCCCACGAAGTCCGAAGAGCTGCGTTGCACACCCTGGTCGTCCGTCAAGGAGAACGCGGGAGCAGTTTTTCCAGGCGGCATGATTGAAGAGCCTTTGCTGGGAATCCAGCGCGTGACGAATCGGGGCAGCATGGCGTCCACCTTAGCAAGTCGGAGCCCAGGCGAGTCGATCTTCCCGACCACCCGGCCCAGGGAGAGACTCAGGGTCCGGGGAGGCAGGCACAACTTGTCGTCGCAGACCTGAAATTCAAGTTGCACGCCCACTTCCTCGTCAGTCTCCGCCAGGAGGCGCAATTCGCAGGTAAATTCGGCTTGATCCAGGAACCAGGTCCCGGCCTCGCCCGAGGGATCGGGAAAGCCCTTGGACGCACACTGCCAGCCACGGATCACCTGCACCCCGGCGGGGAGGTCCAGAGAAGGTTGCATGGGGACGTACCCGCTGGCTGCGGGCACCGTCTTGTAGGTATGCCAACCGTCCTCGATGGTGAGTCGAGCGCGGACGCGAATAACGGATGCGTCCTGCTGCAGGGGGGTTGCGAAGAGCTCGAGTTTGGTGGGGCCGAACTCCTCATGGTCGACCGGGCGCCTGACCAAAGCAGACGCCTCGACCTGCCCCGCAGCACTCTGCCCCGTCTGGGACTTGCGCAGGTAGAGCCAAACCCACCCATGGATGTGGCTCTTCTTGCGTTCGAATTCATGCATCTGCGCGGCCAACGGGTCTAATTTCTCTCGAGCGGCGGCACAGCGGGCCAGAACCTCTTCGGGAATCCCTCCGGGCTTGCCCACGTAGCTGTTACGCACTTCGACTTCGGCCCAGTAGGCGTCCCGGGCCGCGTCGTGGGCGGGCTGCAGAGCCGCCTTCCTTGCCACCTCGGCCTCGGTCAAGGGAGACAGGGTCTCGTACAGCCACTGCACGTCTCCCACAAGCAAATCCATCCGACCATCTCCGTTCCAATCGGTCACGTGCACCTTGGTTCGCGACCCAGGTCCGGACGGCCCCTCGGACTCCTTGCGCTCTTCGTAGTCACGTGCCTCCACGAGGGTCGCGGCGACACCATAGGAAGGGGCGTTGTTGGCCCCGAGGTTGCGGTGCCAACGAACGCCACCAGATTCGCTGCCGACGATGAGATCGCGGAGCCCATCACCATCCCAGTCTGCATGGTGCGCGTTGGACCCTTCGATTTTCTCACCCTTGGCGGTGAGCAGACGTGTCGGTTCGGAGGCCCAACTAGGCGTGGAGCGCGACCCTTCGTTCGTGACCACAAACACTCCTGAGGTGCGGGTACCGATAACCAGGTCCAGATCCCCGTCCGCATCCATGTCGAGCGCCTCAGGTGTGACCGATGTGCCCGTCCCGAGAGGGGTGCCCTCAGCATTCATGAGGTACTGCCCCGCTAGGTACTCACCGGTCTTCCCTCGCTCAAAGAGATAGATTTCCCCCGTGTAGGAGCCCGACAAGATGTCCAGGTCTCCGTCAGCGTCGTAGTCCACGAACTGTGGACAGAAGCTGATGCATCACGTGGTCGGGATGGAGGCATCCTCTTTCCCGGCCCGCAAGTATTTAAAGTCCTCGAACTGCGGAGCGTTGGCACTGCCCACGTTGCGGTAGATGCGCAGCTTGCCCTGCGTGAAGGAGTCGCGAGCGAATCCCCCCAGGTCCTCGGGCAGTCGCTCGCCCGGAAAGGTGTCGGTGCCGAACTCCCCCACCAGAAGATCGCGCAGGCCATCCCCGTCCATGTCGATCATCAGGGGCGCGGCGTGCCCCACGGTAACGTCGATGGGCTCCCCTCCCGCCGAGAGGCGCACGGGGGGATGGAGTTCGCTTGCCTCCGGCTGCTGGCCGAGACCTGGGCCCTGGAGACCAACAAGGGCAGCTACTGAGAGGCACATCCGCCAGGTGCGGGAAGCGGGAGCGACCCCACCGTCCAAAACGAATCGATGTTGCATGACCCCAGCCTACATAACCCCAAGCCGTTCAACTCTCCTTAGCTACGCCCCCCCCCACACACACAGCGGGGTCCTGGTGAATCTCCGATGGGTGCGCGCCAGCTAAGCGAGTAAGCTCGGGCCCATGGTCCTAGTCCCCGCCCTGCTCCTGCTGCCGCTGGCCTCCCCGCCCCAGGACTCGCTAGCCGAGCACGCTCTCTTCAGCCGCCTGACCCTGGAAGAGGTCCCCTGCCACGGGTCCGTCCGCCTCCTCCTCCAGGCTCCCAGGCGCGCCGACCCGGAACATACGGCGTCCGTGACCGAGCTGTACGGCCCTTGGATCGAAGCCGCGGCCAGCGCCATCGAAAACGAGTACGGCATCCCCAACCGGCTGCAGAGCCAAGCCAAGGAACCCTTGGACGTTGTGGTCCTCGGCTCAAGCCCCAGCTACAAGAACGCTCAACGCTACGTACCGCATCCAACGGATGACTTCGAGAAGGCCGTCTTCGTGGAGCCTCCCGGAATCGTCACGACACGTTGGGACCGATCCCTGAAACGAGCTCCGGCGCACGAGCTACGCATACCCACCTTGCGGCTTGCCACACGCGAGCTCCTCAAGGCCTACCAGGCGGTGGATACTCCTCTTGAGCCATGGCTACTAGCAGGCATCCCGGCCTTCATCGCTAACCACGGGCCGGATGCTACCCCCCAGGATCTGGCGCACCCCGCTCCCTGGGCAGCCGCGCTGGATCGACTTCGCACCCTCGCCGACAACGAAGAGCGCCGAGAGAAATTCCTCATCCCGCTGGCTGAGTTGATTGACTGCCCGGGGCCGAAGGAGGCTGCCGAGCTGGGACGGAAGCACGCCAAGTGGGCAGACGTCAAAATCGGCTACCACCCCTACGATCTGCCCGGCAGTGGGATTTTCACCGAACAGGCAGCCCTCTGGATCCACTTCTTCCACCAAGGCCGCGCGGGACGCTACCAAGAACCCTTCCGCCACTATGTGGCCAAGGCCCTGCATGCGAGCGGCGGCAGCGAAGGACTAATCCTCACGCTCGGCCTGAACCAGCTTGATGAATTGGAGACTCCGTTCCTGGCCCACATGGACATGCTTATGGGCGGCAACATGATCGCCCTGCCGGAAATCGAGCTCGCACCCCGAGCGAAGATCCACCATGAGGGGATCATTCCCGAGCGGATCGGCTTGGACGCATTGCGCATTGCAGCGCTGGCGCTTGCGGTCGACGGAGACCTAGAAGGTGCCATCATGGAACTGGAGAAGGCCGCGCTGGAGAGCACCGATCCGGCCCTCCGCAAGGGGCTCCTGGAGGAACAAATGCGGTTGATGCAAGCCCAGGACATGCGCCGCAAGTTCATCGCCTCGCTGCTCGAATCCTCGCAAAAACTACGCCTCACACGCGGAGAAGAGAGCGTGAGCGTGGTGCTTGCTGACGTCTCTGACGACACCCTCCACTTCAAGCCCTCCCGCACGGACATTAAACAGCTACCCATCGGCCAGCTCGTGCCGGGGGACGTGGTGCGCTCCATGGGCAATCGCGCTGGAGACTACGGGCCCGGATGGGTCGCGGCGTACCTTGCTCTTCTAGACCAAGATGAGCGCTGGGATCGAAAGTTCGACCGTGAAGCGGAGGGTGCGGCAGAATTGGAGCAGGCTATTGAAGAAGGACTGACCGAGCGGATTCAGGCCGCCCACCTACAGGCTCACCTGCATACTCTTGCCTCCACGGCCGCACCGACGGCCCCCTTCGAAGCCGAGGCGCTCCTGGTCCTCTGCCGCGAGGCGACGGAGATGGACCGCTCGAGCCCTCTGGCTGCAGGCCTGTGGAATTCCGCGCAACCCGCCCTGGCCGAGGTGGCTGGTTCCTGCTGGGCCTTCCTATTCGACCGCGCCGGCGCCGAGGGGCTCGTCACGGTCCCCATCCGGCCACTAGAAGATGGCCTTATTCGACTGACCTACGATTTCAACGAGCCCTCCGAAATCGACGATTTCGCCCCCGCAGGGGACTACCTTCTCGAGCGTAGCCAGGATCTCTTCCGGTTGGATAGTCCGGCGAGCACTCTGGCCGTGGCGGGTGGTGAATGGCGCGGGCGCGGCCACGCGGCCTTCCGCCACCCTCTCGTGCTACAGCCACCTCTGCGCGTTCGCTATGAGTTGGTCTACGGTCGGGCGCGCCCCGGCAAGGGCCTTAATTCCACCATTTTCGTGGGCATCTGCGACGACGGCAAGGGCAACTACGTGGGCGCCTGGGATCTCTTTGACCTAGAGGCCATCGACATTCCAAGCGGTCAGATAGAGATGGACTATGAAAAGGGTGAGCGCTCCCTCAAGCCAGCGAAAGCCTACTCCGTTGAGCTGCGACACGATGGGACCCACGCCGAGCTGTGGGTCGATGGTAAGTCCAAGAAGAAGGTCGCTGCCGACGCGCGTACCAGTGGGGCGCTGATCCTGGTGGTGCACTCCGAGGTGACCGTGGCGATCCGGCGCCTGGAAATCGAAGGTAAACTGGACCCCGAAGCCATGGGATCTGCACGTGAATTGTGGGTCGCCGGACAGGTGCGGGGAATGGGCCTATGAGGTCTGTGCTCATCGCTCTGGCAACGCTCTGTACCTGCGTGGCCACGCTTTCACAGGCCATGGCCCGGGGAGAGGAGCGCCCGCCCAACGTCCTGTTCATCATCTCCGATGACCTGACCGCCAGCGCCCTGTCGTGCTACGGCAACAGCCAATGCAAGACCCCGGCCATCGACGCCCTGGCCGAGCGAGGTACGCGGTTCACCCGGGCCTACTGCCAATATTCGGTCTGCGGCCCGTCGCGCGCCTCCATGATGTCGGGACTGTATCCCGAGACCCTCGAGATCATGAACAACAACGCGTCGTCGAAAATCAACAAGAACCTGGGTAAGCGGGCGACCCTCGGGCAGGCCTTCAAGCGCCACAACTATCTCTCGGTGCGCGTCAGCAAGATCTACCACATGCTCATCCCCGGAGACATCACCAATGGAGTTCACGGTGCGGACCATCCGGGATCCTGGACCGAGCGTCACAGTTTTCAAGCGCCCGAATGGGGCAGCGTCGGTGCGCACGAACACCTGAGCAACGAAACCCTCGTCACGAAGGGCAAGAACAAACACTACGCGCTGGGCTTCGGCACAGCGTTCTACGTGGTGAAAGCCGAGGGAGATGGTGCAAACCAAATTGACGTTCAGGCGACGGACAAGGCCATCGAGATCCTCGCCCGCGAGCATGCGTCCCCCTTCTTCCTGGCTCTGGGCCTAGTGCGGCCCCACGTCCCTCTGGTGGCACCGGCCGACTACTTCAAGCCTTATCCGGAAGCCAAAATGCGCCTCCCTGTGACCCCCGAGGGCGACTGGGATGACATCCCACTCGCGGGTCGGCCCAGGACTTCCGAGAGATCGGGGCTCGACAGCCAAGGGAAGAAACGCAAGGTACTGCAGGCCTACTACGCTTCGGTTTCGTTCATGGATGCCCAAGTAGGTCGTGTCCTGAAGGCCCTTGATGATTTGGGCCTGCGCGACAACACGATCGTGGTGTTCACCTCTGACCATGGCTACCACCTGGGCGAGCACGAGTTTTGGCAGAAGGCGAGCCTGCACGAGGAGTCCGCGCGTATCCCGTTGATTATCGCCGCCCCAGGCAAGCGCCCTGCCGTCTGCTCCAGCCTCGCTCAGTTGATCGACCTCTACCCCACCCTGGGCGAGATGTGTGGACTAGAGGTTCAGGATCACCTACAGGGAAGAAGTCTGGCCCCCATGCTGGACGACCCCCAGGCCCGCATCCACGAGTTCGTCCACTGCGCCGGCGGCAGACAACCCAATGTCAGCCACCTCATTCGCACCGAACGCCACGCCTACATGGCCTGGGCCAATGGCACGGCAGAACTCTACGACATGGACGCCGACCCGAAGCAATTCACCAACCTGACCGAAGCCGAGGGCAGCGGAGAGGTCCTCGCCACCCTCAAAGGTCATCTAAAGTCTCATCTGGAGCAGGTAGCCCACTAGGGCATCGGGTAGGTTCACGCCATGCCCTCCGCACCGCGCCCGCGCCTATTCCTGCTCGACGGCACCGCCCTCGCCTATCGCGCCCACTTCGCCCTGGCTCGCAGTGGGCTGACCTCTATGGACGGCAAGCCCACGGGAGCGGCTTACGGGTTCACCATGACCCTGCGACGAATACTGGAGCAGGAAAAGCCCGACGCCATCGCGGTGGCTCTCGACCCCAAGGGCCCGACCTTTCGGCACAAGCAATACGCCGAGTACAAAGCCACGCGCGAAAAGGCACCCGAGGAGATGGTTGCCCAACTCGACGACATCCGGAACATCGTGCGCGCACATGGAATCCCGATCTTCGAGGTACCGGGATTCGAGGCCGATGACGTCATCGGAACCCTCACGGTGCAAGCCGAAGCAGCAGGTTACGAGGTCCTGCTCGTCACGGGTGACAAGGACCTGATGCAACTCGTCGGCGATCACGTGCGCCTCTACAACATCTTCAAGCGTGACGAAGATCTCGTCATGGAAGGCATCGAAGAAGTTTATGCCAAGTTCGGGACCACCCCAGATCACATCATCGACGTGCTCGCGATCATGGGCGATGCGTCCGACAACGTGCCCGGAGTAAAGGGAATAGGCGAGAAGGGCGCGGCTAAGCTGATCGCTCAGTTCGGAAGCGTTGCGGGTGTGTTGGAGAATCTAGATCAGGTCAAGGGCAAGGCACGCGAGTACATCGAACGCGACCGTGAGCAGCTCCTGATGTCGCTGGAGCTCGTGACAATCGATACGAACATGGCCTTGGACCCGGGGATCGAGGCCGTGGGCCCAGCCCAACCCGACAAGGAAGCGCTAATCGAAATCTTCACGGCCCTGGATTTCCAGGCCTTACGCAAGCGCGTGGCCGGGACTGGGGCCAAGGCTTCCAGCGATCGAGACTATGTGACCATCCAGGACGAGGAAGGCCTCGCGGCAATGGAAGCCGAGTTACGCGCCGCCGGGACTTTTGCATGGGATTCTGAGACCACGGGCCTCGACTCCCTGCAGGTGGACATCGTGGGGCTCTCCTTCAGCGCCAAGGCAGGCCGCGCCTTCTACGTACCGTTCAACGCTACCCCACCCGTCCTGGAAGGCGGAGCCACGGCGATCTTGGAGCGCCTAACCCCCCTACTGACGGATCTGGACCTGAAGCGCATCGGGCAGAACCACAAGTACGACGCCCTAGTTCTGGCAGGACACGGCGTCGACGTCCCGCCTCCCTTCTTCGACACCATGGTGGCCAGCTACTGTGTGGCAGGAGCCACACGACGCCACGGCTTGGACGATCTGGCCCTGCATTACTTCAACCTGGCGAAGATTCCCACGTCGGATCTGATAGGCAAGGGCAAAAACCAGATCACCATGGCCGAGGTTCCCGTCGAGCAGGTGGCGGAGTACGCCTGCGAGGACGCCGACGTGACCTGGCAGCTTTTCCAGATCTTGGACAAGGAACTAGATGAGGTCGAGGCGCGCAGCCTGTTCGAAGACCTGGAGATGAAGCTCGTACCTGTGCTGACAGCCATGGAACGCCGCGGCATCACGCTGAACACCACCCTGATCGAAGACATGTCTTCGGGCCTGAGCGCGGACATTGTCTCGGCGGAAGAGGATGTACGGGAGATTGCCGGCGAACCCGGTCTCAACCTGGGCAGTCCCAAGGCTCTCGGTGCCGTGCTCTTCGAGAAACTGCGCATCCAGGACGAGGCCGGCGTCAAACGGCCCAAGCGCACCAAGACGGGCTTCGCCACCGACCACGGCACTCTCACTCAGCACTACGCGCGCGTCCCCATCGTCAAGCGCCTACTCGAGTATCGCGCGGTCGCCAAACTCAAGAACACCTACGTGGACACCCTACCGGGATTCGTCAACCCGTCCACGGGTCGCGTCCACTGTCACTTGAGCCAAACCACCGCCGCCACCGGGCGCCTAGCCTCCAGCAGTCCGAACCTGCAAAACATTCCCGTGCGCACCGAGCGCGGTCGCAAGCTTCGCGAGGCCTTCATCCCACGCGCCGACGACGACATGGGCGAGTGGCTTATCCTGGCCGCCGACTACAGCCAGGTCGAGTTGCGCATCATGGCTCACCTCTCAGGCGATCCGGGTCTCAAGGATGCCTTCGAGAAAGGCCAGGACATCCACGCCTCGACCGCCCAGGTGGTGTTCAACGTGGGGCCCGAGGACGTGGATCGCGCCATGCGCTCCCAAGCCAAGGCCATCAACTTTGGGCTGCTCTACGGCATGGGCCCCCAACGCCTGGCGCGCGAGACGGGCCTGACCCTGCTCGAGGCCCAGTCTTTCATCCAGCGTTACTTCGCTGCTTTCCCGCGTGTACGCGAGTGGATCGACGCCACCCTGGAGGGCGCGCGGGAGAATGGCTACGTGGAGACCCTGCTCGGTCGCAGGCGCACGATCCCCGACATCAACTCTGAGAACCAGCGCGCCCGGGCCTTTGCCGAAAATGCTGCGGTCAACACCCCCGTCCAAGGCTCGGCCGCAGATGTGATCAAGCTGGCCATGATCGGACTGGAAGAGCGCCTGGCGGCCTCGGATCTGGCCGGTGAGATGCTCCTGCAGGTGCACGACGAACTCCTGCTGGAGGTTCCGGCATCCGAACTCGAGGCGTCCACCGACATGGTGCGGGAGTGCATGGAGCACGCCATCGACCTGGACGTACCCCTTAAAGTCGAGTTCGGCTCGGGCCGTAACTGGCTGGAAGCGCACTAGGGGTTACAAGATCGAATTCAGGGGCCGCTGGCCCCTGCCAAGTGTCCCAAATTGACCCCTAGACGATTCCCGTGACGGGCACTCGGGGCCATGCTATCCTTGGGCCTCGCCCCCTTGCGTTAGGCCCTCCCTACCGGGCATTCTCTTGGGTTCACGAGCGGAGCCACATGGCCCGCACTTCACGACCAAATTTCCGACCTCCCCGCCTTCATCCTCTCCCATGGCCGATACCGCACTCGAAGAAACTGTCAGCGCTGGCATATTCGACGTCGACCCGGTGCTGTGCATCGCCTGTGATGCCT
>JAPKBO010000150.1 GCA_028823395.1 Planctomycetota bacterium
GATGCCGTGAAGGATGCTCGCGTCTGGATGAAGCACGCGTCGGGAGGATTATCCTTCGCCATGTTTCGTGGACGACAAGAAGCAGAGGATGCCGTCCTCACTGATGCCGAGGGTCAATTCCAATTGGACGCTCCCAAGGGAAACAATCTGACCATTCACGTTCGAGCCAGCAACTTCGCTCCGTTCTCTCAGGACAACCTGCCCGCAACTGAGGATGGCAACCTGGGCGACTTCATACTGCAACCCGGAGCCATCCTGATGGGCAGGGTGTTGAGCGACCTTGGTCAACCCTTGGAGGGGGCCGAACTACGAGTCCAGGCCCAGCAGAGCCAAGGTGGAATGGCTATCGTCGTCACTTCGGATCAGGCGGCACCGCCCGACGCGACAACCGATGCGACAGGGCGCTTCGTCCTCAATGAGCTGGCCCACGGGCCGTACCTCCTGATTGTTCATCACACCCTGCACCCCAATAAAGAGGTCAAGGGGCAGTGCGATGAACCCGGCTATCCGTCAGAGGAATTGACCATTCAGCTAGACCCTGGTGGAGCCGCCAGCGGTCTGGTGCACGGTTGGGACTCTTCCGACGAAGACACCTATGAGGTCCAAGCCCAGCCCATGGGAGCAGACTTCATCGAGCAAGTAAAAGGGGTTCGCCGAGGGCGGATAACGAGCCGCAATTCCCAGACGGGAGAGTTTGAAGTGTCGGGCCTGCGCCTGTCCAAGTCCTACAATTTCCAGGTCGCCCGCAAGGGTGATCCGTTCTTCACCCAAGAAGACTCGGCAAGTGTCGCGGGCCGCGCAGGGGACCATGGCCTCGTGCTTGAATTGACCTCACGTTCCGGAATCGCATTTCACGTGGTCAACGCCAGTACGGGTGCGCTCATCGAGGAGTTCACAGCATCCGCGGGGCGCTTTCAAATGAAGCCATTGAAGGACGCTGACGGGAAAACCCTTGAGCGCCACCCCGAGGGCCGGGCGTCGTTCGGCGAGGTCGATTCCGATGGATCTCACACCACTCTGGTGATCGCAGCCGTCGGATTCGAGCCCTACAGAAATGAACGTGTCCAAATTAACCCAGGCCATATGCAAGATCTGGGCACCATTCGCTTGAGGCCCGTGCCAATTCTGCATGTGACGGTATTGGACGATGCAACGGGGAATCCCGTAGCCAAGGCGCGCGTCCGTATGGATGATCCTCCGAGGCCACAGCGGCAGGGGGTTATCATGAGAAGTGTGTCGATGGGAGGCCCGCAGAAATCCGTCCGCACCAACAGTGAAGGCATGGCTGAGTTGACGACAAGCCCCGGCAAGGCCATGACGCTTCGCGTAAGTCACGGCGACTACGCAACGCTCAACCTGCCCCCACGCACCTATGCCGCTGAGAAGCTGGAGGTCCGACTCCTTATCGGAGGTGAAGTGATAATCACCGCCCGCAACTTATCCGGTGAGCCCTTGGCCAATACGAGGATCGGCCACCGCACGCCCTCTGGTGATAATGAAGGTATGCACCAGACAAACGATCAGGGCGTTCGCACTTACAGGCATCTCAGTCCGGGCTCCCATTCCTTTCGCATAGAAGAATCGACCGGGTCATCCGGCTTCATGGTGTTCTCTGGCATGGAGGATGACTCCTCAGACAAAGATTGGAGTCGGATCGAGGTGGGCAACAACACGAGCCACGAACTGGAACTGGTGGGCCCCGCGCATGGGCAATTGCACGGACGCCTTACGGTCCGTGGGCGCCCCCTCGCCAACGCAAGTGTGAGCATGGCCCTCTGGACCGAAGAGAAGAACCCCATGTCGCGCATGATGCCATTCAGTTCCAACTCGGAGCAAACCGACTCGACCGGTACCTACGAGCTGACGGAACGCAAAGTTGGCGAGTATGAGCTCACAGTGAACCATCCTGAGCGTTGGATGGAGACGGTCCTGCGCGTCACCCTTCAGGAGGGAGATAACGAATTCAACTTCGACCTCAGCGACACGATTCTCGAGGGACGCGTGGTGGATACTGCAGGCCAAGGCATCGCCGGCGCAGAACTCCGACCCGACATTTCAAGACCCGGCAGACCATCGGGATCGGTCATGATGTTCTCCACTGCCATCGCCGGGAGTACTGGCGGCGGCACCACGGTCATCAGTATGGGCGGCGCGGACTCGCGCACGGTTTCGAACGAGGACGGCTCCTTTCGCCTTCACGGCGTCCGGCCAGATGTAGACCTGACCTTGAAGGTCACCTCCGACGGCTATCAACCTGCGGACGTTGAGATTGATGAGCTCAATCCCGATGAGGTGCGGACGGGAATCGAGGTTGTGCTCGAAGTCGGTTCGGCACTCTCGATCCAGGTTGTTGGGACTGACGGCAAACCCGGTCAGTTCGGCTCGGTGAAACTAGAGCGCCTAGATGGAGGTGTGGACGGAAAGGGGGATGGAGATACGCGCAGGTCTGGTTTCCAAAGCGGCGGTGTAGAGCTGCAAGGCATGGCACCAGGGCGCTGGAATCTGACAACCACGCTGTACGCGATCCCAACCGGGCCCGGTGGTGAGATGCCCGATCCCAATGTAGACACGCGGGAAATCCTGGTCGTCGAGGGTGAACCGCTGGAGATTGAAGTTCAGTTCTGAGAGAGATCACGTACATGGGGTCACCGGCTGAAGATCTCGCGGCCACCTGCACCAACCAGACATGGGTACCACACGGTTTTTGCTGTCGCATCCAACACCCTCCTGGCAAGGTCTCTTCCCATGTCTACCCCCCACACCCTTCCCGGCCTCACTTTATTAGGGACTGGGTGTTTCCTGGCCTTGGCGGTCTTTCCGCATTGCACCTCAGTGGCAGCCAGCGAGCCGGACGAATCATCCACCGGAGTTATTCGCCTCGGGGCCTTACTCTCCTCCGCTCGAATCGACAGCCCACTGAGCTCCATCCAAGGGGCTGCCGACATTGACGACCTCACGGACCTGGTGCGCACCCTCGAACTCGATGAGACATTCGAAGCCTTTGATCCGGATGAAGCCGGATGGCGCATGGAAGGCAGCAGCGCCGTGGAGTCGACGGAGGATGGACAGGCCTTCGTGTTACGGGGACTTGGCGGGCGAGCCCGATACGGATGGGTAATCCCCGCGGAACCCAGTACCCACTACGTCTTCCGTCGAAGAATAAAGACTGCGGGTGAGACCTATGCGGACTTTGCCGTAGTCGAGGCGAAATCGGAGGGCCGGATCTCTGTTGGTGGTCCATTCGCGAACCACTACATGGCCGGACGTGGTTTAGCCCTAAAAGTCCACTGGCCCGCGGCGCCAGAAGCAGACAACGAATGGCACACCGCTTCGGCGTCGTTCTTTACGACACCCAACACGCACTCGCTCGCTGTAATTCTACGCCAGAGAGTGAGCCAAATTGCGGGGCGCGGTCAGGTCAACGCACTGAGCTTCGACGACATCCGCCTGGAACGGGTTGAGCCTTCTCCAGAGCAGGCCATTGCTCTCCTCAAGGCGCGTTCTCCCGCAAGTGGCTCCGACCCCACCTTGGGCATTGAGAAATTTGGCCAGTTCCCCCCGCTTGGCGAGGTGGGTGAAACTCACGGGCCACGCGACGACAACTACTCTTATCGCTATGGCCTCTACGCGCCCCCGCGCACAGACCTCGGCTTCAGCATGCACGTACCCGCGCAGGCGAGCCTCAAGCTCTCGGCTTGCCTTTCTCGCGAGACAAGCCCAGGAGACGCGGCGCGATTCGAAGTCCTCGCTGTAATGGATGGAGAAGAGACATCTCTATGGTCTCACGATGCCAAGGCTGAACTAGAAGGCTGGATCTGGGAGCGGGCCCGTGTGGATCTCGGCCCATGGTCGGGCCTGGAAATTGAGCTCGTGCTTCGAACGACAAGTCTCAAGGGCCACCCCCATCCCATTTGGGGCAATCCGTCTATCGAAACGCCGCCAACGGGCAAGGGCCCGACCAACGTGATCCTGATAGCCGTGGACACCCTGCGCGCCGATCGGTTGTCGTGCTACGGGTACGAGCGACCGACCACGCCACACCTAGATGCACTAGCAGCGGACGGCGTGCGTTTTGAGTCAGCGGTCAGTAATTGCAACTGGACCTGCCCTTCCTTCGCATCCATTTTCACCGGGCTCGTCCCCTCCCGCCACGGAGTCTTCTCCTACGGTTCCCGTACGCCCTTGCCCGAGACTCTCCTGACCCTCGCAGAGCGATTTCGCAACGCGGGTTGGGCGACCCAATCCGTGGTCTACAAACCGCCCCTTTATGACGGTGGTTTTGAACAGGGGTTCGATGTGGCCCACAACGTCCCGCGCGAAGCCGTGCGTGCCGAAGACAACTTAGCCGAGGCTTTGCAGTGGTTAGAGGATGCTGGACCCGGCCGTAATTACCTCTTCCTGCACTTCAACGATCCTCACCAGCCCTTCACGCAGCCGGCCCCTTTCGACCGTGCCTTCGGAGGTGACCCCTCTAAGGAAAACGTGGAGCTGCCCTATTCCATCTATCAAGACGGTTACCCGCGAAGTGAAAAGCAGCGCAACGTCATGCGCTTCCTATACGACGGTGAAGTCAACTACGTGGACGATCGCATTGGCGCCTTCCTTGCCGCGCTCAAGGAACGAGGCCTCTATGACGACGCGGTGATTGGATTCGTTTCTGATCACGGCGAGCAACTTTGGGAGCACGGTGGATTCGGACACGGGCCCTCCTTTGGCGGCGGTGACGCCCTCTTTGATGAGGTGGTTCATGTCCCCCTGATTATCAAGCCCGGCGCCGGCAAGTACGCGCGCGGAACCGTGGTCAAAACCCAAGTGCGCGGGTTCGACGTGACTCCGACCCTGATGGAACTTGCGGGCCTGGCCGAGGACGCGGATATGGATGCGCGCTCCCTGGCCCCCTTCCTCAAACCTGATGCGAAAGAGGCGCCGGACCGGATAGCCGTAGTCGAGACATCGGGTAACCGCGTCGCCCTTCGTAATCAGAACTGGAAGTACGTCCTGACCTACTCGAGCTCACCGAAGGAGAACCTGTACGACCTTCAATCGGACCCTGGCGAGACTGAGGACGTTGCGGAACAAAACACCGAGGTCGTTTCGATCTTGCGCATGCAAGTACTTGAGTACCTCCTCGTGCATCGCCCCGGTACCTACCTGGTGGCCAACGCCGGAGTGCGCGCGGGCGATGAGGACCTGCAGGTCGCGGGTATTGGCTCCCCCACCTCTTTCGCCGGCCTGCGTGGAAAAGACCGCAAGTCCAAGGAGTATGGAGCGCTGGTGGAGTTCTCCGGTGAGTCCTCCTCACCGTTGCTCCTGGTGTGCGGGGTAACCCTCACAGGTCCAGTGGGCGTGGTCGGTGGCGAGGCTCTGCCCACAGAATCGGTTCGCTATCAATTGGGCGATCTTCAGGCTCTGCTCCATGAACCCACTCCCACGTGGCGCCTGTACCGGGGGCCCGACCCAATCCTCACAGTTCAGCCGCAACAACAGACCATGGACGCCCGACACCTAGAGGCCATGCGAGCCTTGGGCTACGGCGGAGACGACGAGGACTCCTAATGACAGACCTTAGAACCAGACTGCTACTTGGACTCTGCGCCCTGACGCTCTTCCCCCTGGCTGCCACAGCGAGCATGCCAAGGGCAGTGGATGACGGCTTGACCATGGGAGCCCCCATGCCACGGCGAGCCTCAGCACGTGACTTGCGTGGAAACCAACGCGCCCTGCGAGAGCTGACCGGCGAGAAGGCCACGGTCCTTGCATTCCTCGGAATCGACTGCCCCCTAGCCAACCTCTATACCCCACGCCTTATTTCACTAGAAGCGCGTTACCGCGAACAAGGTGTGCGATTCCTCGCCATCTATTCGAATGAAACCGAGACGCTTCCAGCGGTAGCTGCCCACACGCACGACAAGGGTATGCCCTTCGTGGTCTTGCGAGACTTTGGCCAGCGATTAGCAGATCAATTGGGTGTCGACCGCACACCCGAGGTCGTGGTGTTCGACAACACGGGACACTTGCGATACCGGGGGCGAATTGATGACCAGTACTCAGTAGCAAGCCGGAAGGCCGCTGCTTCAAATGACGATCTGGCAAACGCCCTAAATGAACTGGTTGCAGGCAAGCGCGTGACGGTTGCGGAGACCGTTTGCGATGGCTGCCTCTTGCAGCGAACTCCACTCGACCCTGGGATGGAAGGGATCACCTTCTCTCGCGACGTGGAGCCCATCCTCCAGGAGCGCTGCCAGGCTTGTCACCGCCCTGGGCAGATTGGGCCCTTCCCGCTCATGAGCTACAAGGATGCGGCATCGCGCAGTCGGATGATCGCGGAGGTAGTAGAGCAGCGCCGCATGCCGCCCTGGCACGCGGATTCGCGCTTTGGAACTTTCGCCAATGACCGCAGCCTCTCTGAAGACGAAATCGCGACCATAACGACCTGGGTGGCGGAGGGCGCCAAGAAGGGCAGTACAGCGGATGCGCCGCCTCCAGTGGAATGGACAGAGGGGTTCACGATGAAGAACCCCGACTCGATCCTGTCGATCCCCGAGCCCATGGAAGTTCCCGCGGAGGGCGTTCTCGAATACCAGTACGTCACGACGGTGACAGATTATGGAAAGGATGTCTGGGTTCAAGGGGTTGAGTTGAGCCCGGGGAATCCCAGCGTTTTGCACCATGCACTCGTCTACATCATCCCACCCGGACGATCGACGAGCCTGTTCAATCGCCTCTCCAGCGCCCTGGTTAACTGGGTTCCTGGCTCCATGGCCAAGGTCAATCCTCCGAATTCGGCGACCAAAATTCCCGAAGGCGCATCACTGCTCTGGGAGTTGCATTACACGCCTAACGGGACGGCCACGACAGACAAGCCATTAATGGCGTTGGACTTCACCGATGAACCGCCCGAGCGCGAGACACGCTTCACGATCTTCGCCGACTTCCGAATCAACGTGGCAGCCAATGATCCTCACCACGTGGAAGAGCACACTATGCGCTTCCGTAACGATGCGCGACTGGTGAGCCTCAGACCGCACATGCACCTACGCGGAAAGAGTTGGACCTATCAGGTGACCTTCCCTGATGGGCGTAATGAAGTCTTGCTAAGCGTGCCCAACTGGGACTTCAATTGGCAGACCGAGTACTTCTTCACTGAGCCCATCGACGTCCCCAAGGGAACCGTCCTGAGTTCGCGAGCCATCTGGGACAACTCCGCGGACAATCCGCTTAACCCGGACCCCGCCGTGAGCGTTCGCTATGGGCGGCAGAGCTTCGAGGAGATGATGAACGGATGGGTCAAGTACGACCGGGTGCGCGAGTAGTCCTAGGTCCTACTTCCCGCTGAGCTCAAGGATCAAGGCATCCTTACCCTCGCGAGCCGAGAGATCTTTGGTCCCCGTAAGCTGCAGTCCATCGTCCCCGGAAATCGGGAATGAGGCAACGAGGAGCTCCTTGCCGTAGGCAATGCCGCCTAGCTGCCCGAGGGCCTGCCGAAGTAGCCCACGCTCCACATCATCCATCACGGGGGGATCTGCGATGGTCATAAGGGCGTTATGGAACACGCCCCTTGAGCAGGGAAAGTGGAGGTTCAAAGAGCCCTCCACCAGTGAGAGCCACGGCCCGCCTCGGTTGGCGTAAGCCAATATCAACTCGAGGGTCTTGACGTCCATCCAGCCCTCGGCTTCCCCCTCAAGGTCCGCCCCCTCGAAGGAACTCCGGATCTCCGCGGAGATGGCTGCGTTAGCTCGCACGATAGCCTCTTGCACCGATCGAAGGCGGACCTGCTGCTCCATGCGCATCGAGGGACCTTCCTCAAATATAAGGTCTGCACGCAAGACGTCTATCTGGCCCAACAGCCACTCGTCCCCGATCTGCTCAAGATCAAATTCGAAGGGCCAGCCCAGGACGATGAAGCGCGGCCTCTTGTCCACCATCGCTTGCATCCACGCGCAGGCAACCTCCAACCCCGAACTGCCCGCAATAAGCCCGCGGTAGGAGATATCCATAGTTACGGAATCTGCCTCCTGGTCATGAGTGAGCTTCAGCTCTTGGTGTTCGAAATCCACCTTCGAACATGAACTGGCGATCAAGGCAAGTCCGACTAGCGGTAACGGGCTAGGGAAATACTTCATGCGAATCCTGTGCGTGTTGCTAGAAAAGGTGCGGATACAGACTACTTCCCTATTCCTCGACCTGGGCTCCAAGGCACACCCGCTTGGTCAAGCGCCTGCTCAAGTGCGGGCATCGCGTTCAGCCGCAGTTGCTCCAACTGCTCGGCCAAGGTTGCCATCTTCTTCAGCCCAATAGCGAGGCTGTCACGATGGCTGGGCGACGGGCCGTAGGTGGACCAACTGGTCCCCATGGAGGCCACGCTCAGGCGGCGTTGGATAGAAACGGGACCCGGGTCGCCGGCATCGTCCCGCCTTGAACTTCCGGAGAAGGCCAATTCGATGTCGTGCAGCTGCCGCTCCACATCGGCCGCGCGAGCATCCAGGGAATCCACGTCACTCGTGGCGCGAGCCAAGACAGAGCGCATGGCCGTTACGCGTTCCATAAGGTCAGCGGTTACGGCTCGGATGGCACCGGCTCGACGATTGGCCGCTTCTAGCTCCAAGCCAAACGCAGCCGCCACTGCTGGACCGGCACCGGGCAGAGATCCCTCGCGAAGAGGCGACACTTCGAAGGAGACAGCCCCCGCAAGGTCCGTCCATTCCCCTTCAACCTGTTTGCGCAGGCTTACCGTGTAGGTTCCGGGTGCCGTGAGTACTCCTTCAGGTCCACGGCCGCCCCGATCACTCTTTTCACCCCGCGACCAAGCATCTACCGCAGGTCTGCGCAAGTCCCAGGT
>JAPKBO010000349.1 GCA_028823395.1 Planctomycetota bacterium
CGACATCCGTTCCCCAGCCTTCGCTGCGCTGGAAATCGACGCCCTGTCCGGGGAACTCCACCACATAGTCCATTCGCGAGCGCAAGCCCGTCCCCTGGACGTAGCCTCCTGACGAGTTGGTGTGCTCGTGAAAGCCCAGGCGAAAGACTTCCGCGGCGGCTAGCAGCTGTTCCTTGGCCAGGCCATCGTTGCCTAACCAGGCCAGGACCTTCAGGTTGCGCGTGAAGCGGATGTAGTGCTGGATGTCGATGGGCATCCAACTCGTCAAGGCCTCTTCGTAGGCGGGTGTCAGGCCTGCGGCCTGGACCGCCGTCGTCTGGAAGGTGGGGGCGTCATTGAATCCGTAAGGGTCGCTCGAACTGGAGGGCTGGATATAGAAGGTTCCATCGGCGTAGGGCGCACCTGTACCGGGAGTGATCAGGATGTCCTCCACCCGTGTCGGCTCCCCGTTTGCGTCAAACAGCGAGGTCGGCTGGCGGTCGAAGTAGCAGCGTGAGGTAAGAAGCGTGAGGGCATATCCCTTTTGGCTGGCTGTGGCTGCGGTTCGCAGTCCGTCGAAAATGTTGATCTCGTCGCCGCCGGACATGCCCCCGTAGGCCACGCCCCAGGGCTGAGCCCATCCGAGGGCGGGGGACTGGAGCGGGTAGTTGCTCGTGGACCCCGAAGCGACCTGGGAGCTCCGCTGCGCGTATTCGGACTCCAGTTGGCCCCGTAGATTGTTGAGTCCCAAGAAGCTCAGGTCGGGCAGCGCTCGGGTCTGACCGAAGTAGCGCGCCGTACCTCTGTTCCACCAGGACCAGCGCTGGCTTCCATTGGGTGTATCCCCAGGGAGGCAGAAAGCGAGGGTCTCTTGATTCAATGTGGCGAGGGCTGCATCTCGATCCTGGTTCCGGTAGACCACCATGCGCCGGACGAGGCGCGATTGGGGTGGCATGACGTGCAAACTGCCGTCGCTCTGACTGCCGATCAGAGGTAGGTGTATGCCGTCGGATTGAATGTTGGCGAGCCCCTGAGAGGGCGAGTCTTGCAGTGTCGATGCGCTCCAACCTGAGGGTAGGACCAGATCGAGTTGGTCGAAGTAGATCTCTTGCAGGGCATCGTCGGTGGGTGAGGACTTGTCCAAGCCGTCCATGCCGTTATGCACGTGAAGGTCCAGGGAGAAGAATCCCTGCTTGTGATAGACCGTGATGTAGCTGTGCACGCCCATCATGTGGGGCATCGTGCCATCGTCGCCGGAAACTGCCGTCTTGGGCAACAAGACCTCGTGGGTTCGATACCCGTTTACCACCTGACCGCTCCGGGTTTTGGGTACCTGCGTCCCGTTGGAGGCTACGCCCGTGAAGAGGTCGGCTTCGTAGGTGTGTCCGAATACATCGTGGGTTACCAGTCGCAGGCTGCCGGCAGTGCCAAGCATGGCGCGCAGGTCGGGATCTAAGGCCATCTCACCTTCCTTGAAGGGCATCCAGGCCACGGGAAAGATCAGGGGGGTTCCAGGGGGCGGGGCCACGCTCTGTTGGACTATGGCAGAGATCTCCACAACCGCCGCGCCGTCCGCGCGGTTGGGGTAGAGGCTCACTACGTCACATTGGGTGACGAGGGTGCGATTGTCGGACCCCACCAGGGCGAAGGGGGTACGCGCGTCGGAGTCCGGGCGCCAGAGCCCACGGGGCAAAGGCAGCGTTCCGTGTACGACGAAGTTCGCTTCGGAAGGAGCGGCGCACTCGAGGGCGCCGATAATGTCCTCATCGTTCACTTCGGTGCCGCCTCCGTTCTGACCATCTCCGGTTAGGCCTGCCGTGTCCCCCCCTCCAGAATCTCCCGATG
>JAPKBO010000012.1 GCA_028823395.1 Planctomycetota bacterium
GGTCCGTTTCGTGGGTGTTGGATGGGGGGGTTGTCTGTGTGCTAATATGCGAAGAAGTGGGGACCGACCCCACTTCCTTGCATCTTCCAGCTCGAGTTGGGAGCTGACAGACTTGTTCGGCGGCTTGGCGACCGGACAGTCTGGGCTTTCCCCTCTCGTGCGTCAACCGCTCCCGGGCTCCTCGATCCCCTCTCAAGGCCCCCAGAGTGCCCTCCCTCAAGTATGAACCGCACCCCTTCCGAAACCCCATTGAGTCCAGCCCAGCAGGGATTCCTGGGGGAACTAGAGCGACTGGCCTCCAGCCCGGTCAGCGTTCTCATTCGAGGTGAGCATGGAGTGGGTAAGAGCCGTGCGGCGGGGTTTCTGCACCGGGCCAGCGAGCGGGCTTCGGGGCCGCTGATCGCTGTCGATCTAGGGGCCCTGGCTCCCAGCCTTATGGAGGCTGAACTCTTTGGCCACGAAGAGGGTTCCTTTACCGGCGCCCACCGGGCTCGACTGGGCAGAGTCCGCCGGGCCGACGGCGGCACCCTCCTCTTGGACGGGATTGAGGGTTTGGCCCACGAAGCCCAGGGTAAATTGTTGCGGGTCCTGCAGGAACGGGTGGTCGAACCCCTTGGCTCCTCAGAGCCCGTACCCGTCGACGTGCGCATCGTGGCGACCGCTGGTCCCGAACTCGACGATGCTCTGGACCAGGGCCGCTTTCGCGAGGATCTCTATTTCCGGCTGGCCGTCGTGGTGGTCCAGGCGCCTGCCTTGCGTGCGCGTCCAGAAGACCTCCCAGGGCTGTGCGGGGAGATTCTGAAGCAGATCGCGGAGCGTACAGGCGTGGCGTCACGTGCCTTAGATCCGGAGTCGCTCGAACGTTTGCTCGCCCACCCCTGGCCGGGCAACGTGCGTGAACTCGAGAATGCCCTGGAGCGCGTGCTGGTCTTGGGCGCGGAATCTAGAGGGCCGGTTGCCGCGAGTGAATTTGATTTCCTGGAGGAGAGCCTGGCCGACGCGGACCTGCGCCTAGCCCGCCAAATTCTCGCCCACGGCATCCCTCTTGACGCCATGGACCTGACCTTGATGGAGGAAGCTCTGGTGCAGGGGAGGGACAATCACTCCGCCGCGGCACGTGCTCTGGGCCTCTCGCGCAAGGCTTTCAACTACCGCCTTGGAAAACTGCGTGAGGATCGCTCCACGGATGGCGCCCAAGAGGGTGAGGCGTGAGAACCTCGCCCGGCCTTCTCGTTGCCGCCGCCCTGGTGTGGGTGGGGCTTGCCTCAGCCCAGGAACCTGGACCTAAAGGCGCGCAGCGGATTCTCGAGTCCTTTGCCCAAGGCGACACCCTCGTCCGGCGCGCAGGGGCCCGATCCCTCCTCGCTGTTGCCGGGCCAGAGGACCTCCGTGCGTGCGTGCTCCTGGCCTCTGACCCTGACATACGGGTGCGTCAGACCCTGATCGAGATCTGTCGGCGCCCCGATTTCGGATCACACGAGGCCCTTTGGCGGGTCTCTATCCTGACCCATTTTGCCCAAGAAGACCCCGCCCAGATCGTTCGGACCGAGTCCTTGGCTGCTCTCGGGATTCTGGATGTCGTGGAGTCCACCTCGGCCTTGGCACGCCTGACCCGAGTCCTCCCCGGGCCAGATCGGGCTAGCGCGGCCCGGGGACTGGCCGCTTCTCGTCGAGGAGGGGAGGCCGTGGCAGCTTTGGTGCAGGCGGGCCTGGGATCCGCCTCCCCATCCGAGCGCACGGCGCCGGACGTCCTGGCTGAGTTGCTTGACGCGTATGGGTTGGGGCTCGTGGATCGGGAGGCACGCCCGCTGCCGTGGGAGCTCGAGCCGATGGTCCGAGCGCTCAACCATCCTGACACAGAGGTCGGGCAGGCCGGATTCGTTGCACTAGGGCGCATGGTCGCGCGGCTGGTTGAGAAGGGCGACGGGCCGCGCGCTCTCCATACCATGGAGAATCTGCTGAAGGCGGGTCTCGATCCGATGCTCGTGCACTACCACCGAGCGCGCCTGGCTTTCTATCCGGCTGGAGATCCAGAGGTGGCCGTGGCTGCAGCGCGCGCTTTGGCTGCCCAGGCAGAGGAGTTCGGGGGTGGGGAAGCGAGCGAGTTCCCAACGGGTGCTGCCCGCATGGAGCAGGCCCATGAGGGTATGGTCCGGCGCGGGAAGGCATGGCTGATGCGTGCACGCTATCTCGAAGGCCTCGGACATTTTGCACTGGGGGACCTCGACTCCTCAGAGGCCCGCCTGAAAGAGTCCCTGATCCTGGCCGAAGGCCTGCGCGCGGATCGCTGGGATCAGAGCGGCACGGAGCTGCAGGAGCTCTATGCCGATGACCTTTTCCATTGTGCACTGGTTGAGGTGGCGCTTGTGATCGTTCAACTGGGGCGCGGTGTCCCAGCCTCCGATGCCGACCTCCTGCGGGGGCTTTGGCGTGCCTACCGCAGTCAACTGGGCACCCAGCTCCTGCGAGCCGGATTGCAGGTGAATGGGGGGATGGGGACGCCTCAGGGCGCCTGGGATGCCCTCCTGGACTCCGAACTCTCTCCTTATCGCCTGCTGTTCGCGCGTCGGGACATGCCCGGCTTCACCATTGAGGAGGCGTTGGATTTACAGGCTCGGCTGGGCCGGGCCCTGGCGACCCTGACCCCTGATGAACAGCCTGGATTCGAACCTCTGCAGGGACTCGATCCGGAAGCCATGGCCGTCGTGGGGGATCCCTTTCCGCGCGCTTGGCTGACGGCCATCCTCGAGCGACAGCTCGATCAGATCGAGAACGAGCAGTACCGCCTCCAAGGGGTGATGGCCCGCGGCGGGGGCTCGGGTTGGGAGGTTCAGGAGTCCAAACTAGAGCGCCTAGAGAATCTAGCCCGCCAGCGTCAGCTGGTACTGACTCAGCAAGCCCTTCTGCTCTCTGACCCAGATGCCTTGCGACGCGAGCTGCGCTTGCCCGCGACCCAGGCTCTGTGGCTGGCGCGCGACCTGCGCGAGGAAGGCCATGCGGCGAAGGGCCGGGTCTTTGCTCAGCGCGCCCGCGATGACCTGGATCGTGTGGGAATTCCCAACGCCTGGTACTTCGTGGGGATCGAGCGTTTGGTGCGGACGGATCTCGTGATTGGCAGCTGCTATACCGATGAGGATGAAGCTCTTCTGGCACAGGAGACTCTGCTGGGTGCGGTGGAGCGACTGGACGGCGTGCTGAGTAGGCTTGAGTCGAGGGGGGTGAGCCGTGGCGCCTTGGCTCCTTTTGAGGCCCTGCAGTCCAATGCGCTGGTGAGCTTGGCGGTCAATGCCAATGTGCGATTGGGTCAGCCCGATCGAGCGTTGAAGTATTACGAGCGTGCCTATGCTCTGCGCCAAGACGAGTTCATGCACGTCTTGCTGGCTTGCTACCGAGCTCGCTCGGGGCAATCGGCGGAGGCCCGTCGCGTCCTGCGCCGGGTGCGGCCTGGCCCGCGTACCTGGTACAACATGGCTTGCACCTACGCATTGCTGGGTGAGTCGACATCGGCCCTCGACATGCTCGAGCAGGAATTGAAAGAGAACCACTCCAGCGAGGCCGCACGTAATCGTCAGCGCGCCTGGGCGGCGGAGGATCCCGATTTGGCTTCTCTGCGTGAGGATCCCCGCTTCCAATCCCTAACCCGGAAGACGGATCGTTAGGGGAGGGTGCGCGCCGCAGGGCCTGCGGCTACCCTCTGCGGCCCTGTCTCGGCCGAATTGCCGCGGCCAAACCCACGGCATCCACACAGAGTAATCACATGGCGAGTATGAAACTATCGGGCAAGGGCCGGCGTTGGACCCTGGGTGGGCACCCGTGGATCTATCGGGATGACATTGCTGACGGCACGGCTCAGGCTGGGGATTTAGTGCAGGTTCTCGCTCCGACAGGCGGGTCCTTGGGTTGGGCGCTCTATAGCGATGCCTCGCGCATCGCTTTGCGCCTGGTCACCCGCGACGAGCAGCAGCCCAATCGCGAGTTCTGGATGCAAAGGGTCAAGCGGGCGGTGGACATCCGCGCCCGGGCAGGGATGTTGGAACCCGATGGAGCCTGTCGCCTGATTGCCGGAGACTCCGAGGGTTTGCCCGGCATGGTGGTCGATCGCTACGGCAAGGTGATCGTCCTGCAATTGGGCACCCAGGCTGCAGACCGCATGGGCGAATTCCTCGTGGAGTTGATTCGCGAGGCCCTCCCCTTCGAACTCGACGCCGTGGTGAACCGTTCTGACACGGCCGTGCGCAAGCTGGAGAACCTGCCCAAGTTGACGGAGGTGATGCACGGCAGCGTGACCGGGCCGATCGAAGTGCGAGATGGGGACCTGGTCTACGCGGTGGACGTTTTTCAAGGACACAAGACGGGGCACTACCTCGATCAGGTGGACAACCGCCGGCGTGCGGCTCGCCTGGCCGAGGGGGAGCGCGTATTGGACGCCTTCGCTTACGACGGATTATTCGGCATCCGCGCCGCATTGGCCGGCGCTAGTGATGTTGTTTGCCTTGAGCAGAACAAGGCGGCCTGTGAACGGCTCGTGGTGTGCGCCGAGCGCAACGGCGTGGCCGACCGCGTGACCGTGGAGCGCGTCAACTGCATGAAGGACCTTCGCGCTCGGGCTGACGAAGGCGAGCAGTACGGATTGGTGGTCCTCGACCCCCCCGCCTTCGCCCGTAGCAAGCGCGAACGGGCCGGTGCTGAGCGTGGCTACGTGGAGCTGAACCGCCGGGGTCTGGCCCTCGTCCGCCCAGGAGGGGCCCTTGTTACCGCCAGCTGCTCCTATAACATCAAAGCCTCTGATTTCCGGGGCTTCCTGGCCTCAGCGGCCCAACTGGCGGGGCGTGATGTCTGGCTAAGCCAGCTGACCGGGGCCTCCCCGGATCACCCCGAGCTCCTGACGCTTCCTGAGAGCAGTTACCTGAAGTGCGCCTTCCTACGGGCCGACTGATTTTAGGGGTGAGCATCGTGTTCCACGCGACGACCCCGAGCCATCGGGCCACGCACTCGCTATCCTGATTGCCATGTCCGGGTTCATCGGGATTCATCTCAACGGCGAGGTCGTGCAGATTCACAAGGGGCTGTGCCTCGAGGATTTAGTGCGCGAACGCGGACACGCCAGCAATGAGGTGGCCGTGGAGGTAAACCGCGAGCTCGTTCCACGCCTGGCGCGTGCCGAATATTCACTGCAAGACAAGGACCGGGTCGAATTCGTGACCTTGGTCGGAGGGGGCTGAGGAGATTCAAACCATGGACCAATGGACGGACGAACCCTTGCGGGTGGCGGGTATCGAGCTGCAATCGCGACTCCTGGTGGGGACGGGCAAGTACGCCTCCCTCGAACAGACGGAACAGGCCCTCAAGCTGAGCGGTACTCAGATGGTGACGGTTGCCATTCGACGTCTCGATGCAGGGGCCACCGAGGAGCGTTGCTTGATGGACGTCGTGCGGGAAGGCGGCTATCAGGTACTGCCCAACACGGCGGGCTGCTTCGACGCGGAGAGCGCGGTGCGCACGGCACGTCTCGCCCGGGATCTATTGGAGACGGACCTGATCAAGCTTGAGGTGCTGGGGGATCCGCGCACGCTGTTGCCCGATCCCGTGGGTACTTTGGCGGCTACGGAGCAGTTAGTCAGTGAAGGTTTCAAGGTCATGGTCTACACCTCGGATGACCCGCACCTGGCGGTGCATCTAGCCAATCTGGGTGCGGCCAGCGTGATGCCTGCGGGTTCACCCATCGGCTCGGGACGCGGCGTACTCAACCCCACGAACGTGCAACTGATCATCGAGTTGGTGGACGTGCCGGTGATCGTGGACGCTGGGGTAGGCACCGCTTCCGATGTGGCCGTGGCTATGGAGCTCGGAGCAGCGGGCGTACTCTTGAACACGGGTATCGCTGGAGCCCGAGATCCGCTCTTGATGGCGAGAGCCATGCGCGCAGGTTGCGAGGCCGGACGCCAGGCCTACCTCGCTGGCCGCATTGAACGCCGCCTGTACGCCAACGCTTCTTCTCCGGAGGAGGGCCTGATCGAGGAGGCGGGGCCGGGTGCCGCGAGTTCCGCGGGGGAAGATAAGGGTAAGGCTTCCGTCGGCGTTTCTTGATGGTCGGGTGTGCTCTCCAGGTCGCCCCGGAGGCCGGGTCAGGCTTGGAAGAGCTTTCGACCGGGGTTGCTCTCTACGGCGGGGTAGGCTTGTGCTTCGTCGGACTGGGGCTCGCTTTGCTGGCCCGTCGCCTCTTGAACAAGCATTGGCCCGGATATGTACCCGCAGTCCCGGTTTCACTTGGCTATCTACTGGCCGGAGTCCTGGCCTACGGGTTGGGCACCCTTGCTGGGCTCGCCTGCTTGATTGGCGAGCCAACGGGCGAGGCGTCTCCGTATCCCTGGCGGCTTCCGGCTCTACTTGGGGTCTCCACTCTGGCCAATCTGGCAATGGTGGCGGTGGTCTGGGCGTGGGCGCGGACAAGGACCGGTGCCTTGGGATTGGGGCTGGCAGGAGCGTCGAGAGCCTGGGCCGCGGGCTCCGGGCTCTGGCTTCTGTGTCTTCCCCTGCTCTTTGGGCTGAGCGTTATCTGGCAGTGGATCCTGCTGCAATGGAGCGGAGAAGTCCTGAGCCAGGTCGTGGTCGGGTACTTCGAAGACACCTCGGGGGCAGCCCTGGCGGTGGCCGCCTTGCTTGGAATCGTCGTGATCCCGTTCCTGGAGGAGGTCATTTTCCGCGGCTTTCTGCAGTCTGCCTTGGTGAGCCGCCTGGGTGCGAGGCTCGGAGTGATCTTGACCGCCCTGCTGTTTGCCCTCTTGCACGGCCTGCCCAGCTTCGTGCCGATTCTGGCTTTGGCTCTGCTGTTGGGCGAGCTTCGCCAACGTACGGGCAGCCTCTGGGCCAGCTACGCCGTTCACCTGTTCCACAACGGGCTGCAGATCGCCATCCTGGCTTCCGGCCTCCAGGCCAACTAGCTTGTGCCCATGGGCAACTTCCCACGCAATGGGCTGTTCGTTTCGGTTGAGGGTGGTGCCTGGGCGGCGACCAATGCCGTCCTAACCGGCGATCTCACTTTCGGGGAGGATGCCACCATCTGGTTTGGCTGCGTTCTTCGTGGCGATGATGCACCGCTGGTCGTTGGGCGCCGCACCAATATTCAAGACCTGAGCATGATGCACGCCGATCCCGGAGTCTCGAATGTGCTGGGCGAGGAGGTGACCGTTGGGCATGGATGCGTGCTCCATGGGGCGCATGTTGCCGACCGCTGCCTGATCGGGATGGGGGCCGTGCTCTTGGCGGGTTCGCGCATTGGGGAGGAGAGCATCATTGCCGCTGGCGCTGTGGTGCGCGAAGGCGCGGAGATTCCACCGCGCTCACTGGTGGTGGGCGTGCCAGGTAAGATCCTGCGTCAGGTCAATGACGACGAGGTGGCCTCGATTATTGAGAGTGCCGAGGGCTACGTGCAAAAGGCCCGCTTGTATCTGCCGGAGGGAACTTGAGCTACGAAAGGCGTTTGGCTGCCCTGCGGAGCCAACTGAGTGAACTCGACGGTCTGCTCGTGGCTTTTTCAGGGGGCGTGGATTCCGCTGTATTGCTCCAGGCGGCGGTTGAGACTCTTGGCACGCGCGCCTTGGGGGTGATTGCGGATTCCCCATCTCTGCCCCGTGCTGAGCTCAAGCAGGCGCGAGAGCTGGCTGGTGCCATGGGTGCGCGATTGAGGGTGGTCTCTACTCAGGAGCTGGAACAGGAGGCCTACCGTGTGAACAGCGGTGACCGCTGCTTCTACTGCAAGAACGCACTCTTTGAAGCCATGGTGCGCGTGGGTAAAGAGGAGGGAATCGATCACCTTGCCTTTGGTGAGATAATCGAAGACCGTTTGGATACACGGCCCGGCGCGCGGGCTGCGAAACAATGGCAGGTACTTGCGCCACTGTCCGCTGCGGGCTTGGGGAAGGATGACGTGCGTCGGCGGGCTCGGGAGTTGGGCTTGGATGTCTGGGATAAGCCTGCCAGTGCGTGCCTCGCCTCCCGTATTCCGGTCGGGACACGGGTGACCGCGGACCTTCTAGCTCAGGTCGAGCGCGCGGAGGAAGGGCTTCGGGGATTGGGTTTGCGGGAACTGAGGGTGCGGCACAAAGGGGTGCAGGCGCGCCTTGAGTTAGGGGAGGGGGATTGGGAGCGTGGCCTGCGCATGAAATCTCAGATCGAGGCGTGCTTGGCAAGCAGCGGGTTTGAGCGTGTGGAGTGGGCCCGCTATGTGCCGGGTCATCTGCGGGTCTCAAAGACCTAAACGCTCCCTAATCGGGACCCTTTCGCGCCCCTTCACCCGGAATCTCAGACCTGGGCAACGGCTAGGTGGCAATGCTGTCGACACATTGGGAAGTCCTATGAAGTGTCGCTATCCATTGAAGATTTCCGGTCGCTGCCGAGCCACCCAGGCTGGGTTTAGCATGGTGGAGGTCATGATGGCCCTGGGCATTATGCTTGTGGCCGTGCTGGGGGCCTTCAGCAGTCAGGTTGCGTCATCCAACCTCATCCGCATCAGTCGCGAGTCGGATTTGGCCCTGGCAGACCTGCAGGCCTGTATGGAGCAGGCTCTGACCTTGAGCACCGACGATTTGCCAATCGCCGGAAGCCCCTTCGAGGATGGCCAACCTGTGGCCCTGTATGAGGGTCTGAACTTGGAAGGGGAGAGCATTGTGACGACCTACCCCGGCTACGTGGAGGGCCAGACGATCCCGGACCCCCTGGAAATTGTCCTGACCGTGACCTGGAACGATTACGGCACGCGGCTGAGAACGGTGGCCTTGCGGTCGGTGAAAGTGCGATGAAAACGTTGCGCTCTACATGCTCCTCGCGCGCAGGCGTGAGCCTAATCGAGGTCGTACTCGCTATGAGTCTCTTGACCCTTTTGGCCAAGACGCTGGTTGAGAGCGCCAACTCCATGAGTTTGGTGACCAGTCGCGGCAGCATTCGCGCTCTGCTCCAGGTCGAAGGGCGCAAGGCCGTCAATGCCGTGATCTCAGACCTGGGGGCCTCGGCCATACGGGTCGTCAATGACAAGAGCTACCCATACACCTTCGATGCCGCTGAGGCTGCGTTCCCGTATGCGGACCACACGCACACACTGCCTACTATGACTTCGGTGACCGGGGATGCGGACTTTGGCGTCCTTCGGGAGATCGTCTTCGTCAGCACGGCCGATCTCGACAACGACCGCCGGCCAGACATAGATACCGATCTAAATGGTATCCCCGAGTTGGATGGGGATCGGGACGGTGTGCGTAGTGAGAGTCTTGCGGACCTTGATGGGATCTGGGTCTCGGCGGACAACACCGTGGACTCGGAGTCGGGAGTCGTATGGCCGCACACCGAGTGGAGCTACGTGCTGACCACTCGCGCCGATGGCATCAATTGCCTTCAGCGGCGAAGGGGTGCTGATCCCTCTACCGATGAGACCATTGCTACCCACGTGGAACGTATCCAGGTCGATACGGCTGCTACCTGCCAGTGGACTATTCCTTTGAACTCCGTACGCGTGCAGATCTATTTCAGGCGGCACGACGAACGTGGAGCTCTTTTCCGTTACGCGACCCAGGTGGTCGTGGCCCTTAAGAACGCCTGAACCGTGAATACTATGCAGACGATGAAGACTCTAGGAACGAGGGGGAATTCAAGCCCCAATGCCGGCGTAGCACTTGTCTACGCTGTATTCGGGGCCTTCGTGGCCGCTACCATGGTGGCTGTCATGTTCACGATGGCGGGTGTTACTCGTGTTCGGTCCCAGTTGAATAGCACACAAGTGCGGGCAGATTACCTGGCCCAGGGAGCGGTGGAGGTCGCCAAGAAATCGATCCAGTCGGCCATCGCAAACTGGTCTACGCCGCCTGCCAGTGGCACAGCGCTCATCAATGGCATTAGCGTGCCCTACACGATCACGGCCACCGGAGGGGCATCCACCGTGACGGACGCGGCTGGCATTCAGACTCTCGTCACGGGATATGAGATTGAAGCGCTGACGCAGCTTGACCGCGTGCAGACCACCGCGCACCGGGTGATCAATGCTGAGTCCACGCCCATCTTTCAATTCGCCGTCTTCTACGAGGGCGATCTGGAGGCTCAACCGGGTCCCTCAATGACTTTGGGCGGTCGCGTCCACAGCAACGGTGACATGTATCTCGGCTGTGGGAACACGCTCACGATGGATACCAACTACGTCCATGCTCTGGGCAGCATCTACCGGAGCCGCAAGAATAATTCCAACTCGAACGGGACAGTCGCAATTCGGCAATGGGTTGATAACCCTTTCGATCCGTTGGAGCCGGTCAGCTACCTGAACATGAACAGTCAATCCCAGATGGACCCGGTAACCACGGTGTCGGGCTATGACTCAAATTTCGCCGACGGGTACGACCTCAACGGCGATGGCGACTTCACCGATGAAGGCGAATGGTTGCCCTTCGTCGCGGGTGCACTCGATATGTGGGATGCGCCTGATGGCTACGAGCTAACAGGCAATACCCTACTCACCGGTGACCACGGAGTGAGCGAGGCTGTCACGCCCAACATTGGTTCGATTCAGATGTATGAGCCTTCGAGTGTGGGGGACTACTTCTTCGATGCCATCCTCAACGAGTACGTCTATCGCGGGCCAGGTGCGGGTACGCACTCCAAGGGTTATTACCACCAGAACGCAGGCCTTTCGGTGATTATCTCCGAAGACGGCAGTGAAATTCGGGTCTATGACGAGGAGGGCGCTACCGTCCCGGTGATCGATCTGAACGGTGCGCTCTCCACGACGACGATTTACGATGCTCGCCAGGGCGGGGATGTGACCCTGCTCAGTGTGGATATGGAATTGCTTAGCGATTCGGACGCATGGCCCGACAATGGCCTCTTGTACGCTGCGCACTATGGCATGGGGACCGGGACCAGTGCACGTGGCGTTGAGCTGACTAACGGCAGTGAGATCGATGCTGGACTCACGGTCGTGGCAGAGGGGTCTCTGTATATCAACGGGGACTACAACACAGTCGCCAAGAAGGGAGCCGCCGTAATTGCCGATGCCGTGAATTTGCTCTCCAACAGCTGGGACGGGAGCAAGTCAGCGGGCGTTCTACCGGTGGCTTCGAATACGATCTACAACACGGCCATTGTGACCGGGAACACGACCACCAGTGAGGGTTCCTATAACGGTGGACTGGAAAATCTTCCGCGCTTCCACGAAAAGTGGACCACCAAGAAATGCACCATTAATGGTTCCTTCGTCAATGCGTGGGAGAGCCAGTACGCCAATGCGGATTGGGGCTATGGCGGTGACATCTACAAGGCGCCCAAGCGCATGTGGTACTACGACGAAATGTTCAACAACGTCGAGAACCTGCCGCCCTACACGCCCATGGTGGTTTCGGCATCCGACATCGTGCGCTGGTAGCGCGGTTACCCGGCTATTGGAACAGTATGGACAGGCCGTCCGTGAAGTTGGACGTGGCTGCGGGGTTGTTGTCGCGGAACCAGGCCGTGTAGTTCCAGGTCTCACCAGCTTGAACCGCACCCTGGCCATTGGGCAGGGTGTTGAGATCCAAAACCAAGCTGAAGGTGCCCGCGCCGCCTGAGCTCAAGATGAAGTTGCCGTAGCGCAGTATGGAGCCGCCCAGGCATAGGTTGCCCTGACTGCCTCCGGGGTTGAATACGAACCCTTGAGTTTGAGAGGTCAGGAAGTAGCCGAACTGCATGGCGGGCAATTGGCTGGCGATCAGGGTCACGTCCTGATCAGCCACTACATCGGAACCCGATGCGCTGATGGATGCCGTGCCCCCCGAAGAGTTGGGATTGGCGAAGCAGTAGTTCGTTCCCGGTCCGACGTTGCAGACGATGTCTACAACTTGGAAGTCGTCGATGGCGGCTTCGACGATGGAGCCCGCGCCGGAATCGTCTGCAATGAAGCGCATCTGTACTTGGGAGCTGAGCGGAATGAAGTCCGCCGCACGGAATTCGTGGTAGATCCAGCCACCCGTCGTCCCAGCCCCGTTAGGCCCGATCTGCTCCACCTGGGTCCACGAGGACCCACCATTGGCTGAAATGGCGATGCGGAAGGTGTCTGTCCCTTGCGCTGCACCCTGATTGTTCGAATACCAGCGCCAGTAGCTGATGTGTGGGTCGGGGTAGGAGGTGAGATCCATCGTGGGCGTCAGCAAAGTCGTTGTGCCGTTGTCCACGTCGTTGTCGCCCACGGATCCTCCTGAGGAGCCTTGTCCTGTTACCCAGCACCGCACGCCGCTGGGCGTGTGATCATCCTCAGGCTGTGCCGCCGTACCGACCGGATTCACCCTCGTCCAGATGCCGGTGGTCGCCGTGTCCCCGCTCGCACCCGCACTCCATCCTTGATTGGTTTCCATATCGTGATCTACGGCGATGTTCAGTTGCTCTGCCGAGATGCTCACATGGTTGGTGGCCGGCGCGGTCGAAGGGCTCCGATAGATGGCCCCGTCCGTGTCGAGTGCTTCGATGTACCACTGGACCTGGTCACCGCAATTCGTTGGAGGAAAGACTGCGTCGTAGTTGCCGCCGCCCAAGCTTGTCAGGGGGACGCTCGTAAACCCTGTGCCCGTATCGAAGTTCAAGCTCTCCGTACCGGTCATGAGGTCGCCCGGCTGGGTTTCGGTAATCGTGAGAGGGGCGCTGTCGCCGTCTGGATCCAGCGTCGGCGGAGGACCACCGACCATGGTGATATCGAGGAGGTTGCCCGAAATGGTCCAGATGAACAGTCCGCCCTCCAGGTCGCTCCCAATCACTGTGCCGCTCGGGAAGTAGGGGTACAGACTCCAGAGGCCATTGAACGTCGCCGCATCGCCACCGTTCGAGGTGTCGAAGTACCCGAATTCCGACATGTTCAGCGGATCGCTGGCGTCGTAGATTCTCATTCCGCTGGTGTAGTTGGCTGCGAAAACCATGTCACCGAGCGTGTAGAGGTTGTGCGTAATGGCCTTGTTGCCATTGGTGTAGGTGTCTACTGCCGAAGCATTGGCCGGGTCACTGACGTCAATGATGTGCGTCGTTGACGGGAAACTTCCGTCTTCGTCGAGCTCGTCCCCGAGGAAGAAGTAATTCCGATCGCTGCTGAGCCATCCTTGGTGGGAGTAGCCCGGGTTGGAGTAATAGACCTGATCCAGGGTCTGCATGTTGCTCTTGTTGGTGACGTCCACAATGGTCAGGCCCGTTGAGGAGGAGCCGCCATTGAATCCGCCGCAAGCAAACATCACTTCTCGGCCAGCATATGGACCACTTGCGTAGGTAATGATTTGCGCGTCGTGGATATACCTGGAATTCCAGGAGGAGACGTACTGAGGGCTAGCTGGATTTGCGTTCAGGTTGTAGATGCGGGCACCATTGCTACTACCACCCAAGCGGTAGAGGTATCCGCTATCAGTATTGATGGCGACGTTGTGTGTGGAGCTTGTGCCTACGTCGTTGACCGTGTTCACCAAGGTCACATTTCCGTTGTCAATGTTGGTCATCTTGATGACCTGAATTCCGCTGCCACCCTCGCTCACCACATAGGCGAAGTCCTGGTACGTCTTTGCGTCTCGCCAGAGGCTATTTGGGCCGGAGATATGCTTGATCAGTACGGGATTGGTGGGGTTGGTGATTTCGATGAAGTTCGTGCCGGAGGACGTGCACATGATCGCGTACTCACGTCCCGAGGGTGATGTGTATCCCCAGCAGTCGTTGCCATTGCTGGCATTGTCAATCTGGTTCAGGGGCATCCAGGCCTGAAGCGTGACGTTCTGAGAATTGAACGCCGAGTAGGCCGTGCCTCCCGGTTGCCCAGGACCTACTGCGTTGTTGCGATAACCGCGGCCCGTGATTGCCGGTTTCAGGTCCCGGATCTTGGGATCGTCGTCGTGAGCTCCAAGCGGAGCTAGCAGGGTGGCCGCCAGGGCCAGAGCCATGAATCGCGTGACGGAGCGGAAGTGCAGGGCCGGGGTGGAGGGGGCGATCACAGAAGAGTCCTGTTCTTGGAGGGGAGGCTGACTGAGGGGGCGATTCAACTGTACATGTGGTCTGACCAGACTACCCCTGTTGGAGGGTCGGGTTGACAGAGATGTTCCGCGACAGCCCCCTAGATTTGCATGGATCTTGCCCTCGGGGCCCTCTCGACCCCGTGGGGGGCATCACTTGTGCATGGGCCCGGCTGGAGGGACGCTCAAATGGGGATCTAGGGCTCGACCTTCCAAGCTTTCCAAGAAGGCCAAAAGGTCTGCAGACTCCGTTGGAGAGAGGTCGAGCGGCTTGAGGACGTTCTCTTGGTGATGGCTTTGTCCGCTGGCTCCTTCGAGCGTCGAGTAGAAGTGCAAGACGGACTCCAGATCAGCCATTTGGCCTGCGTGGAAGTAGGGTTCGCGGCCCTTGAGGTTGCGTAGGCTGGGTGTCTTGAACTCGCCCCAACTCATGGAGTCCGTCTTCAACCGGCGCACGCGTGCCGCAGCGGCTCCCTGGTTATCGTCGCTGAACGGTCCCGCGCCATTGAAGGGGCTGGCCTTCACAATCCGCGCGCCTTCGAACCTCCCGGGGTCCAACGGAGGGCGTCCATCCGCGGTGGGGACCTGGTTGTTATGGAACTCGAGATCGGAAAACGTTGGCCCATTGTGGCACGTGGTGCAGTTGCCTCGCCCGAGGAAAAGGGCCAGCCCGCGTACCGCGGAATCGGATAGATGCCCGTCCCCATCGCCTTGACCCGCTGCGAGGGCGGTCACGTAGCGATCAAATGGTGCCTCGGCTCGAATCAGCTGACGCTCATAGGCGGCCAGGGCCTTGCCCAGATTGGAGTAGAAGCGGTTGATGGACTGTCTGTCCGTGTCTCTCATCCCTTGCCAAGCCACCGCATGAGCATGCTGAGGATCGTCCGGTATGGGCCGGGCGTTGGCGGGAAACCTCTCGCTCAGGTGCAACGGTGGTAGCGTGCCAAAGAGGAGTTCATAAGCATCCCTTAGATCCGTCTCGGCATACACCCGATGGGCGAGGGCCAGCCGGTTCATCCCCATCTCAAGCGGATTCTCAATGGGCTCGGTGGCCTGTGCCCACAGGGAGTCCGCCCGGCCGTCCCAGAAGTACCAGCGCGAATGCGCGGTGTTCAAGATGGTGGGCGTCTTGCGTGTCCCCACACCCAGGGTCTGTGCCAGGGGCTTTCCATCGGTGAAGGCCAGGGACGGATCGTGACAGGTGGCGCAGGACACCGAACGGTCCAAGGAGAGCCGGGGGTCAAAGAACAGCCAATGACCGAGGCGGACTGCTCGCGCATCGTCTGCCCACCGGTTGGTGGGATCTAGGGGAGTGGGGGGCAGGGGCGAGAGTCGAGCCAAGGCGGGGCTTATCGGCTCGGTGCGGTTTGCAAGGAGCAAGAGCCCGACTCCGACCAGCAACAAGGCTGCAGTCCCCTGGATGAGCTTCATTCGATGATCAGGTCAAACTGGGCGCGTTCGGTGACGGCCCCGCGGGTGAGATCGACGTGCAGTACCCAATGGCCAACCATATGACACAGGAGTCCGAGAACCTGATAGCGGCCTTGCCCTTCGTCGGTGATCTCCACTTCTTGGAGCATGCCGTGTCTATGGGCGGGCATACGGCAATCCACGGATACATGGGCTCCTTCGATGGGGGCACCGTCAGCGCTGGTGCTCAACCATAAGGTGGCATTGAAGGATTCATTGAGGGGCAGGGGATCCACGGAGGGTTGCCAGCGCGCGTGGAATCCGCCTGCCTGGCTGGTGACGCCTTGTGGGTCGGGCATCGGAGCAGCGTCTTGTGGTGAGCAACCCACCAGCGAAGTCGCAGCCACAAGCGCCACGATTAGGGTGCGATCCGTCATTACAGGCCTCCTCTTGGCAGTTCCTGGGAGTGTGGAGCGGTCATCGTGAGGGCGTGGAAATCATGGCCCGGCGTGTCCAGCATTCTACGGGTCCAGCACCGCCCTCTGCCACGTGCCAGAGGGCCCGGACACCGAATGTCGCCCCAGCCGGATGATCTAGGCCATTGGTTGACTGGACCGAGGTTCAAGGTCGTTCGAGCTGTCTTGAATCGAGAGCAGGGAGAGGTGAGTGCGGACGGTCCGTTGGTCCCAGAGGGAGCCTAACTGGAGGTAGAGACGAGGTTGAGGGGGGAGGCCGGAGATTGTCTTGAATTGAGGCACTGAGGGCATAATTCTTCCAAGTCAATGTGCAAGGGGAGGGGGGGGCAAGAGCTAGATTGGGGCCAACTCCATGGAACCCACCTCCCACGATCCGGTCGCCGAGACCCTGCGCCGCTGGTCACGCCAGACGACTCCCGACGAACTCAAGCGCCGGGGTGTTTCTAATCTGCGCTCGGTCAGTCTGGCACGCGTGTCGAGGCTGATTGAAAAGGCGGTCAATCGCGCGCTGCTGGCGCGGACCTTGCACAACGATGGGGGCGACGACGACGAAGAGGACGCCCAGTTCGAAAGCATTTCGGTGACGGCGCGTAAGGAATTCATGGCGATGGCAACGGCCGAAGCGCCGGACGAGGAAGAGCTCTCCCACGTCGAAGAGCACGCGGTCAGCGCACTTGATCAACTGAAGCAGGAGCTCGCCGGGCGTCGCCGTGAGGTCGAGGAGCAAGAGCGGGCTCTGCGTAGCGTAGGCGGCCTTGCGAAGGACGCGGATGAGCAATTGGCGGGCAAATTACGTGCGCTCTTCGTGTCTTGGGGGGGGCAAGCCGATGCTCCCACTGCGCTCGAGCGCGAGGTCATCCAATTGACCATTCAAGAGCTACGCCGCGAGCGCGGCAACTCGGAACGGGAACGATTACGCCACCATCAGGATGAGATCCGTGTCCTGGAACGCCGTATTGGAAAGCTGGCCCGGTTGCTCTCCGATACCGAAGGCAGCTTGGCCCGTGCGCAGCGAGTGGGAACTGCGGTGAGCGGAATTCCCTCTGAGTTCGACAGCGTTCAGGGTTTGTCAGCGGACGATGAGCTCCACGAAAAGAAATCGGAACTGATGGCCGCGATATTCGAAGCGAACATGCAGATGAAAGAAGCTGCCGGGTAACGGAGTGCTTGCTATCCCCGGTCCGCTGTTGAGGGCCACGCAGGTCGCCCCCGAAGTTCATCTCTGAAAGAACGGCAGAATGCCCTGGGGGACCGACAGGTATAGGACGTTCATTGCCGTGGCGTAGGCCTTGCCGTAGCGACCCACCACTCCTCTTCCCGCTGCATCGAAGCGCTCGTCACGCCAGGCTCCGTCTTCGTCTTGGTTCACGAGAACTCTGCGGCTCTCGTGTTCCGCCCAAGTACGGAACACCTTCTCGTCCCTGTGCTGCCAAAGAGCCTGGGCTAGATACAGGCGTTCGTAGAAGGGGAAGCGTGCATCTTCCACGCGGCCCCCCTGTCCTTGAGTCTGCTCTCTTAGCGCCAGCTTGCGCCAAACGTAGAGGTAGCCTTCCTCGACCTCTTTGCCGTCATACACGCCTGTTGCGTGCAAGGTCGACAGGCAGGCCCCTGTCAGCGCCACGGAGCTCTGCGGCTGCTGGTGGGAGTACATGAAGCCGCCCTGCTCATCCTGCAGAGAGCGAACGTAGACCAGGGCCCGCTCGATCACCGCTCCATCCACCTGGAATCCGATGTTGCGGGCGCCGCGTAGGGCTTGCAGCAGGCACACGGTTACCGAGCCTTCGTGAAGGTCCATGGGTTCAGGTGTGTAATACCAGCCGCCTCGGGGGCTCTGGGCCTTCTCAATGCACTTCACTCCACGGCGGATGGCGGCGGCCATGCGCTTGCCGCGTTGGCTTCCTGGGGAGAGTGAGTAGGCCTGAGTCAGGGCGAGGATAGCCAGCCCATGACCGTGGGTGCGTGAGTTCACGTCGCCACGGGAAGTGATGAAGCCGGGATGGGGCTCGTCATCGCCCGCTGAGTGGTCGAGCAGGAAATCGATGACCTGTGTCAGGGCAGCTTGGTGTGGTCCGCGATTTGTGCTGCTGCCGCCCGCCATGAAGGCCAGGGCCACGAGGGAAGTGACGCCCACCGGGGCGCTGTGCTCCGTATCTCCGAGGGAGACACGACCTCCGGCCAAGACGTCCTTAGTGAGCCAATTCAGACCGCGCTCACGGCAGAGTCGCAGGGGGTCTTGGGGGCCGGCGGGTCGCTCCCGAGGGCGCTCGATGCGCGAGCCCTTGCCTTCGTCGTCTTGGGAGCCAAGAGGCGTCCCTGATTGCTCACGAAGTTCCACCCTAGCTCCGTCCCAGTGATCCGGGAGGGCGCGTCCGGTGGACGAAGCAGACGGAGCGGAGGTCAGCAGCGCGATCAGGGCCGCACTCAGTACCCGCGCCGACTCAGTCTGAATCGCGCTCATTCAAGCGCCGGTAGTAGGAGTCAATCCAATCTCGGTAGCGCGGAGGCAAATCCGTGCCGCCCTCGGCCCGGAATAGGTCACGCAGGTGGACGGGTAGGTTTCCCCACTGGTCCTTGCCATTTACGACCATCAGGGGTGCACCGGCCGCGTCCACAGGCTGCGCTGCGGTTTGATTGCCCTCCGGCGGACCGTCCTTGTTGCTGTCGGGCTGTCCGCTCGTTCCCGGTTCCTTGTCCTGGCCCTCGGGTTGGCCGGGGTCTTGCTTTGGTCCGTCCGGGGTTTGTTCCTTGCGACCGCTTTCCTTATCTCCTTGCTGGCTGTCCTCGGGAGCACCGTTCCCAGGCGACTGACCGTCGCCCGCCATGGCGCCGCTTCATGTACCGCCTTGCTGTGCCGCGATCTCAAGAATGCGATCAATGTCTTCCAACACGCGTGCGCCTTCGCCGCGCGTTGCTGAAAGCAAGTCTGCGATCCCACCGGCGGTCAGGCGTGGGGGTCTGGCAGAGGTGATCAGATCGCCCAGGCCACTCTTCTGCATGTCTCCCAGGCGCGAGGTGTCCCCCGCCGAGGCGTCCAGGAGGTACGAGCCCATCTCCTGCATGCGGCGCTCCACCGCGTGGAACAATTCGAGCATCTCATCCTGGGGCGAGCGTTCAGCCTCCACTACATCCCGCAGTCGGGGCTGGATGGGCGTCGGCTCCTGGGCCAGGCCCAGACCAAAGGATGTCGCACACAAGATCCCGCACGCCAGACTCGACGTGGTCGCGATCATGGGGAGGCGGTGGGAGAGCACAGCGAGGTACAGGTGTTTCATGGTCATGGTCGTCCTTGGTCCTAATTTATCATCGCCCATCATCGGCCTCTTCGCCAGGATTTGTGCCCTGCTCGTCGGGATTGTCCGTTTCGGGACCATCCGGGGCCGCCCCAGGGGCCTGCCCCGGGGGGGCGGGGATTTCCAGGCGTTCCCGAAACAAGGTGAACAGCTCGCTGATCCGATTGTGCTGATAGGCCAGACGGGAGATGTCTTCAAGTAGCAGGGGGTCCAGGTCCTCAGTGGGGCCCGCCAGCTCGGGGTGCAACTGCAGTTGCTGTTCCAGCTTGGCGATCAGCTCGACCTCCATCATGCGCAGCAGCTTCAGCTCGGCCACGTCCGGCACGAGGGGCTGGGGCTGCTGAGGACCGCTGCCACCTCCCCCGGAGGGGGGAGGCTCCTCCTCCTGCTGCCGCTCGCCGAGCTCCTTATCAAGTGCATCCTTCAGCCAGACTAGGTTGCGATGCACGTCTTCCTGCAAGGCCTGGATGCGCTCGCCACTCTGATAGCCGCCGCCCTCGCCCATGTCTCTGGCTATACGCACCAGGTCGGCCTCAACATTGCGGACAATCTCCGCGAAGACAGCCACTCCTTCTTTGGCAATGGCGCTGCGCACTTGGTTGGCACGCTGAGCGATGGCCTCAAACTCACGACTTGTATTACGCAGGCGCACTCTGTCTGAGCGGCTCACGCGCGTACGACCCTCGCGGGAGGCATTGATTTCCTTGGTGGCGCGCATCTGTTCCTCGAGCATCTCGAGCATGGCCTGAACTTCCTCGGCCACGCGGAAGAGTAACTCTTCCTGGCGCAGGCGTTGGTACTGCTCCTCTTCCTCTTCCAGATCGTCCAGCGCCTCACGAATCTCCTGTTCGGTCTGCTCCTCTTGTTGCTGAGCTTGGTCGAGGTTGCCCTCTTGCAGAGAATCCGAAGCTTCGCTCGCGCTGGAGGCCGCCTTGGACAGGTTGGGCTGCGGTAGGGGGGAGTTGCGTTCTTCGTTGAGCTTTGCGAGTTCCAGTAGCTTCTCTTCGATAGCTTTTTGCCGCTCAGCCTGCTCCTTGGCGCGCTCTTTTTGCTCGGGGGTTTGGGGTTCGATGCCCTCTTCGGCCGCGCGCCGAGCTTGCTCTAGCTGGTCGATGGCCTCGCGCTGTGATTTTTGGGCGTCCGACTGGCTACCTTTGGATCCCATCTGGCTAGAGGCTTGCTGCATGGACCCCTGAGCCTCGGAGAGAGAACCTTGTACATCCTCCTGGGAGGAAGGAGCCATGGATCCTTGAGCCGCCTGCTCTCCAAGTTCGCTGATTTTCTCTGCCAATTGTTCCTGGCGCTCCTGCAATGCCTCGCGTTCGGCGTCATCGGCTTGTTCGTGGGCATCTTCCAGTGCGCGGCCGACCTCGGATAGGGCCCGTTGAAGGGCTTCCTGTCCCTGCTTGGCCGCCTCGCGGCCGGCCTCCGCTTGGCCTTGTCGCGCCGCCTCGGCGGCTGCTTCAAGTGACTCCTGAGCCTCGTTCAATGCAGAGGCCAACGCTTCGGCATTCTCGATCTCATGACGCTCGGCTGCACTTGCGGCCTCGCGTTCCAGAGCGCGAGTCTCTTGTGCTCCTTGGTCCTGGGAGGCTTCGAGAGCTTGGGCCGTCTGGCTCTGGGTCGCGATGCCTAGGTCCAGTTCATCGATGGCTTCCTGGATATTCTCCGGTGTTTCGAGAGCTTCCTGAACCCGCTCTGCCGTCCGGCCTGCGGCGCTGTCTTTCTCCGCAAGCGGCTTGGCCAGGGAGCGAGCCTGCTCGCGGGCCGCAGCGCTCTCCCGGGCGGCGTTGCCTGCCTGCTGGGCAAGATCTTCGGCGGCCTGGCGCGCTTCTTCTGCTGCAGCCTTGCGCTGCTCTTCAGTGCTCGCGGCCTGGGCGCTAGCCGCGGCCTGCGCCAGAGCTTGGGCAACGGATTGAGCTGCTTCCCGGCCCGAGGCTCGTGCGTCCCGTTCCGCGCGCTCGGCTGCTGCCTGCAGCTCCTCGGCCGGCTCCCCGCTCTCCAGAGCCTCAGCCGCAGCCTGCAGCTCTGCTACGCCCTGCTCCAACCGCGCTTGGTCGGCTTCCGCAGAGCGCGCGCTCTCAAGGGGTGTGCGCAGGAGCCGCAGCTGTTCCTGGGCGAGTGGATCCCAGCCTTCAAAAACCTCGCCACTGACGGCCTGGGCGGCGATCAACTCCTCGAGGCGCGATCGAAACGCCTCCAAGTCAAAAATGCCGCCTGACCGCGCCTGCTGCTCACTGGCTGCGAGGATCGAGCGCTGCTCGGTAAGAGCCTCTGACAGCCCTTGCTCCAACGCACGCTGGGCATCGTTGGCCGAGTCGTCGCGCAATTGTTCGGTGTCTTCGCGCAGCTTGGCTTCCTCGTCGGCCATCTGCCCCAAGGCCGCGCGCACCTGCTTGAGCTTCTCCAGCTCCTCTTCCAGGTTTTCCAGTCCCTGTCGATCCATGAGGATGTCGAGCAGGCTGGCCAGGTTCGTCAGGATGCGCTCCTGATTCTCTAGTGCTGTATGCGTGCGGCCGGCGCGGATGTCCTCGCGGGTGCGCTCCATCCACTCCTCGAGGGTGTACGCTTGCGAATCTCCGCCGCGAGAGTCCAAGTGAGAGATACCCGAGCGCAGCAGCTCGGCTGCGTGCACTCTGCCCTCGGTCTCCAATCGCGCGGCCAGGGTCACCATGGTCTCCCGTAGGCGCGATAGTTGACGGTGCAAGAGCAGTTGCTCTTCCGCCAAGGCCGCTTGCTCTCGGGTTAGGTCATCCTGCAAGACTGCGGCGCGCGCCGGCATCAGGCTCGCGCACAGGCAGAGCAGGGCTGCGGTGCATGTTCGAACGGTGCTCATTTGTCCTCCGCGAAACGTTGAGTGCGTTGCTTGAGACTCTTTTGGTGATTCAAGATGTCGCGTGTGAGGGTCAGAACGGATTGAAAGTTGTCCCACTCGCCGAGCTTGCCGAGTAGGCGATCGAGAGTCGCTTGGACCTCTACCTGGGCACGCAATGCCGCTTCCACGTGATCCAGGACCTGGGCGGGCTTGGGTTCGTCGCGTGCCTCCTGAAGGTGGCTCACTGCCTGGGCGCCGTGCTCCTCACTGACTTCCAGGGCCAGCCCCACCATCTCGAGCAGGTCCCCGGCTAGCTGGGCTTGACCCAGATCCCCGGCAATGTGGGCCTTGTGTAATCCCGCCCAGGCCTGGGTGGGGAATCCACGCTCCGTTTGATTGGCCAGCCTCTGGTCGAGTCCATCGAGCAAGGCCGTAGCGCGCTCATCGATACGCGCATACAGGAGCCCTTCGGTCACTTGAGCCAAGTCCCGAGCTAGGGCGCGTGCGTCTCCTTCAAGGCGCTTGGCTCCGTTCAGGAGTGAGCTGAAATCCGGTTGCTCGTCCGGTGGCGACGTGTCGCCTGTGATCTGTTCCAAGGAGGCGAGCATGGACTGCAGTGAGGCGAGCTGGCTGCGGCCTTGTTCATAGACGGTGCCTGCGCGTTCACCGGCCCGTGCCAGTTGATCTTTCACGTTGCGTAAGTACTCATCACCCGTGACGACGCGCAGGTGCACGGGCGCAGATTGGCTGCTTCCAGCCTGAGGCTCCCGATTGTCACGGGCCACGACCTGAAGAGTCCAGCGTGATCCCGCTGGCGGGGTGTCATCCGGGGAGAGTTCGTTCACTTCCAAACGCGTGCGGGCCACTTGTCGGTCACGGCTGGCAGAACCCAGGCTTGAAAGGTCTCTTGGAACCGGACGCGGGGTGAGGGTTCCCTCACTTAGGGTCTGATCCGGGTCCGTGGCACTGCGCAGATCCCAGCGAACGTCGGCGATAGCAAAGTCATCCTCGAGGCGGACGTGCAGCGGCACGGCGCCGCCCGCGACAACGTCTACTTCAGCACGGCTGGGGGCCAAGAGGAAAACCTCGGGGCGCCGATCTTCGATCACGCTCAGAGCGTGCAAGCCGGGGTCGGGGTTGGGCAGTCCACTACCGTCGAGCAGGTCGAAGCTCACGCGCAGCGAAAGCTGGGCCTTGATCTCGAATGAGAGACCCGCGAGCTGGCCTTCTTCTGCGGACGGCTGCCCGGATTCGCGCCGTGGAAAGACCCCGGCCACCAGAGGGCGCACGAGGTCCTCGGGAAGTAGCCGTGCCGAGCCCGTGGCGTCTGCTGGGTCGGGTTGAATCGTCACGCGCACGGTCGAGCCTTGGAGTACTTCTACGTCGGGATCGAAGGTCATCCCTTGGGCTAGACCGCTGTACGCGGGCGGCGTCACCTCCCAGGCGATACCGGCCACCACCGGTGGTTGCAGGACCGTGAGGCTCACGCTGGTGCCCTCGTCCCCGTGATCTCCGCCTGTGACATAGAAGCTTACGTCCTGCTGAACCGAGCGTAAAAGCGTGCGGAACAGGTCGGTACCTCCCGAGTTCAAGGCCTTTTGATGCCCACTGTCGAAGTGCAGGATCACCTCACTCGGAGTCTCGCCGATGGCGCGCACGAGGATGGGGACGTCGCTGCCTCTGGCGGCGCGCACGAGTATGCGCTCGCCATCGATCTCCACTTGAAGGCGTTGGCCCACGGCGGGGATCTCCAGTACCAAGTGGGTTCGCTGGGGCCAGGGAAGTTCCCGGCCCAACGCACGCTCGAAGAAGATGCCGGCAAGTACTGGGTTGGCGGTCAGGATCGTCGCGCAGGATCCGGCTAGGACGGCCCCTGAAAGGAAACGCCACCGGGGACCTGAGCGCTTCAGAACCGGGTCGGGGCTGAGGGTGCGCGCCAACTCCTCTGCGTCCTTGTGCACCCGTTCCACCAACTCTCGACCAGGAGCATCGCTGTCCATCGGGGCGAGCTCGATAGCGCTCACCAACAGGTCGGCGCTGCCCGGGTGAGCCCGCTCGAGCAAGCGTGCCAGCCCGGAGCGCATGGGGATGCACCCGAGAGGCCTGGCGATGTGGCGCCGTGCGATCCACAAGGGCAAGGCTACTAGGAGCGTTGCATGGAGCAGGCGTAGTGCGCGGGGCAGATGCAGCCAGCGGTCCGCGCCGTACATAAACAGGAGCCACAGAGACGTGGCCACCAAGAGTGTGCCGAGGCCGTGAAGCCAGATCTGGCGCACCAGGGCGCTCCGCAGGCGACCGAGCAGGGCCTCGAGGAGCGGAGAGGGGGGGCGGGGCGTGAGGCTCAAGGGATCAGCGCTGGAAGATGGGGAGCAAGCAGTAGGGGATTTCGAGGATCAGGACACCGATGGCCGTGCTGAACGCCGTGCCCGGTCCTTCGGAGCAACGCCACGAGCCGTCATCTTCTTGGCGGCTAAGGAGATAGGCGCGCAGCTTGGTGAAGTATCGCTCCCAATCTCCGCCTCCCTGGGTGTACATGGCCTGTACTCCGTAATAGTGGCCGTACCAGAAGAAATAGTGGCCGCGGTCACCATAGCTCCGGTTGAAAGTGTCCATGTTTCGGTTGAGAAACTCGATACCAGACTCGATCAGCTTGTTGGAGTAAATCCCAAGCCCGTGCAGGGCTGTGACTCCGGCTGCGGTGAGTGGGAAGGTGGTGCGTGAGTTGTCATCGCGCTGGTAATGGAACGTGCCCAGATCGCTTCGGTAACGTGCGAACCGATTGGGTTGAACCGTGCCCGTCACCGCGGAGTCCACCACGTATTGAGTGGCCTTGTCGATTGTGTTTTTGGGCACGCGAATGCCGATGTTGCGCGCGGCTCGCAGGGCTAACACCTGGCATACAACGATGGACATATCCGATTCCCGGGCCAGGGGCGCGTAGCGCCAGCCGCCCTGTTCGTTCTGACATTTAACGATGAAGTCCACTGAGCGCTGCAGCTTGAGACGCACGTCATCGCGGTGGGTCATGCCGTAGATCTCGGCCAGGAACAGGGTGGCGACGGCGTGGCTGTACATGCGCGTTCCTGCATGGGTGATGTAGCCGTCTTCTTGGACGCAAGAGAGGACGAAGGCCAGAGCGTGCTCGACCTCTTCACCATATTTCCCCCGCCCGGGCAGGTTGCCGCCCGCAAGGAAGGCCATCCCCGCTAGAGCCGTGACACCCACGTGGCCTCGGTTGGCGTTGGTGACGCGATAGGAATTATTCAACTTGAAGCCCACGCTGGCCGACCAGGCGCCGCTATCCGATTGGTGGGTCGCAAGCCAATTCAGGCCACTGGCTACGGCTGCCTCCTGTTCTTTGGTGATGCGCACCAGTCCCTGTTGGTCAGACAGCTTGTCGTCTTGTGCATGACCCGCGTTGGGCCAGACCGACACCATGAGGGCGAGCGCCAAGCCGCCAGCTACCAGTGGCCTGACGGCTTGTTGGGTTCGTGTCGCGCTCATTTCATGAAGTCCAGTTTGCGTGCCCCGCTAACGATCAGTGCATCGTCGAGCACGCTGAAGAACAGACCGTTCTCCGTCGTGCGCCACATATCGGGGCTCATGGGTTTGGTGGCCAGAATCTGCCCACCACGTCGATCCAGGAAGACCAGGGACGCTTCCCTGCCGATCGATCCCGGTGCGCCCGTGGGCTTCTTGTAGGCCAAGGCCACTGTACTTCCAGACACCGCCGGAAGGGGCATAGAACCCGTGGCTCGTAGCATGGATTCTGGTAGGGGTGTGGACCAGCGTTCTCCGTGGGGCAGGTGGAGAGCCCGCAAGCGCGGTTCTGAACGCAGTGAGTCGGGCATACGCATTGCAAACAAATAGGGGGTCTCGAGCTCGGTGCGCGTGCGCAATTCAAGCCCCACCAGTTGGTCGCGTCCGTTCAGGTTCGCCAGGGGTCTATTGGCAAGTGCCCCGAGGGATGTATTCAACTGAAACAGTCCCGCCTGCTGCAGGCTGCGAGCGCTGGTGTCCAAGGGGGATAGGTGTAAGAAGTGCTCGTCTCCGTGGGAGATCACCCTGAGCAATTCCATGTCTCCAGAGAGGCTCTCTGAGAACGTCACGCGCCAGGCCTGCTCGCCGCTGTCCAGATCCAGGGCCAGCACGTGGTTCTGTGCGGGGCGCGTTCCGCGCAGGAAGTTGGGCAGGATCAAGCGACCCTTCTCGATCCAGGCGGCGGCTGCCGTGGGGGAGGTTGAGAGGGCTAACTGGAACTGCCCGCCGAGGCGCCCGGTGAATAGGTCGAAGATGAGCCCGGTGCCTGAGGATGTTGGCAGAAGAACCAGATGTTCCTCTCCAAGAATGGGCCGCGCGTGATAGCGATCGCGATCGAAAAAGAAGGACCACAATTTTGCCCCGCTGGCCGCGTCGAGACCGGTCAGGCGGAAGTCGTAGCGGCCGCTAGGCTCGCTCGTGCTTTCGTGGACCACGACCACTCCGCTGATGCAGTCGACGGCGAAAACACGCAGGGTGCCTGAAGTCCAACGCCAGAGCATTTTGCCCGTTTCCCGGTCTAGCGTAGTCACGGAGCCGATACTGGCTGCATGGATCCGTCCCGGGCTGGTCGCAATTGCATCCCAGTAGCGCGCGGGTAGGGCATCCACCGCCCGGGCTTCGGGTCGGTCGAAGTAGTGACGCCAGTAGGTCTGCGGGGCGCTGTCACTGGAGATCGCGTACAGACGCGAACCATCGCAGTAGAGGTTGACGGTCTCGGCCCGGGGCTCATCCTGCTTGGCCCGCGGAGCAAGGCTCACCGGAACCTGGCCCACCGGGCGCAGCGTCTGCATCGATTTGTAGGAGGGTTTTTCAACAGTCTCCACGGAGCTGTCAAAGCTCGCGCTCAGGGCGGGTGAGGGCTCACGGTCCGGTGCGAGCCAGGTGGGATCCGCTGCCCACTCGCGCAGGCTCATCGGTCCCTCACCGGTCAGGTCCAGAGAGAGGTTCGGACGACGACGGGCGAGGCTGCTCATCCATGCCGCACGTAGTTCCAAGTTGCCTTTCTCGCCCAAGGCCTGGGCCAGCTGCAGGAGGTAGCTTAGCTCCAACTCGGTGGCCTTCTGTGGGGACCAGTTGTCGCTGAGGGGCGTGAGGATGATGTCCGCCAGCTCAGTCACATTGCCTTCGGCTCGCACCAGCGCGATGCGTTCATCGCTGGCCTCCCGGGCTGCCTGCGAGTGGGGGAAGAGGTGTGCGACCCGTTCCAGACCCGAGGGGTTCTTATCGACCAAGGCCTTTTCCAGAAGGATCTGCGCGCGCTCCTCAAAGGGGGAATACTCGGCGGGTATCTCGCCCTGGTTGGCGCCAACGTTTAGCCGCTGACCGATGCGGTCGGCGGCCCAGGCCCAAGCCCCGCCTGAAGGCAGCTGCACAGCCGCATAGTGGCCCAGTATGTGGTGCAGATCGTCAAACTCCTGTCTGCCTCCGGCCGCTCCCAGGATCTGGGATCGTTCCACGGCGACCCACAGGCCTACCGGGATAGTTAGAGGCATAGGCTGGGCATCCTCCGCCGCCAGGCTGGACTCCACCACAATCAGACGTCCGTTCCATTCGGCCGCTCCTGCCTGTCCGCCGGGGGCTACGACGTCAATACGCTCGCTACCGTGCTCGCGCTCGAGGATGGAGAGCACATTCAACCACTCGTTTATGTCACGGCTGCGAAGGATGGCCTGCTCTTCCAATAGGGCCGCGCGCTGGCCGCCACGGTCCGCGGCTAGGGGCCGCGCCTCGCGCAAGAATCGAAGGGCTCGAAGTGGGTTGGCCGCCAGGCGCTGCGTGCGAGCCTGAGCCATCAGGACTTCGTACAGGCTCGCAGAATAGACTCCTGCAACGGGACTCGATTGGTTCTCCATCAGAGCGAGTAATTCACCGCGGGCTTCATCCAGGAAGTGTGCGGCTGTCTGAAAGTCCTGATCAAACATGGCCGCTTGCCCACGGCTGAACAGGAGCCGCGCGAAGGCGTGGAGGCCCCCCTGATCCTCGGGTGCGGCTTGGGCTCGCTGGCGTGCCTGATCCAGGAGGTGATCCCATTCGAAGTGGGCCGTGAGGGTGTAGGTGGAGAGGTTGAAGAGCATCCCCGGGCCCACTAGAAGGTTGCCCGGGCGCGAGGTGCTGGGGATGGATTCCAGCAGCCGGCCGCTGTCCAGTTCCAGGCAGTCGATGTCCTGCAGGCCCGGGACGTACATTCTCTCGCGGGTCATCACCGGCAGGGGCGAGTATCTGCTCAAGCGGTTGATGGGAGGGAAGAGCCACACCCGGTGCAATGGGGCCTGCCGGTCCAGGCCGCGGGGGGCTTGAAAGGCCGCCACCTTGCTTCCCGCAAAGTAGACGCGGTCGCCTTGGGCGCCCACGAGGGCCTCAAGACCTCCGCTCCCGGTGGCGATTCCTCCCTGTGCATTCAGTTCGCTGTGGGAGGCCTCCCATAGGACTGTTCCGCTAGCCAGGTCGAACCCCAAGAGGTGCGGACTGTCAAAGGGTGTGGCCAACACCGTATTACCTTCCACGATCGGGGGCATGTTGCGCCACACGGATCGCAGTTCCCCCTGGCTGTAGTAGGTTCCTGGCGTGAAGGGGATCTGCTGGTACAGGGACTTCCACTGCACCTCACCCGTAAAAAGATCCACCGAACACATCGCGCCCAACTGGGTCTGCATCAGCACCTGATCTCCGTGCACCACCGGAGGCGGGGCTACGAACTCCGTCAACAGGCGACCAAACATGTTGTTGGGGCGCTGGCCGGTAACCAGTGGCGTGTTCCAGAGGAGTTCACCGCTGTGCAGGTCGTAGCAAGCAAGGTGTAATTCAATACGTCCGCGCAACATGGCGGCGGGAACCAATAAGCGCGAACCGCTGGTGGTCGGTGGACCGACCACAGTCATGCGATCGGGAAAGCTGCCCGACTCCCCGTCCCATAGAGGCGGAGGGGAGTGGTTCCAGAGTGCCTTCCCGCTGACGGCATCGAAGGCGAACAGGCGCCGTTCGGGAACGATGCGAATGATCTCCAAGTCCCCGTAGGTGTCCTTGCCCTCGAAGACGCGAGGGATCTGGAGGGGGGCTACCACGACGCCGCGGCTGGCGGCGGGCGTGATCAAACTATCCCGAATGGCGAGAGCCTCCGCGAATGCTGTGGCCGCGGCCGTCGTTAGATTCTCCCAGCCTAGGCCGTCTTTGGGCGCGCTCCAGAGTTCCTCCCCGGTGAAGGCGTCTAGGGCGTGGACGCTGCGGCTCGTGCTGTAGTACAGGGCATCGCTAAGGCGAACCGGATACAGAGAGTACTTGCCCCGACTGCTGTTCTTGAACGGGTGGGTGCGACTCGTGTCCAGGGTATGCGGTTCGGACCAGGTGTCCACGGCAGGGCCGGGATCGGGAGAGCCGCGGTCGCTGCTGAGGGCCGTGACGCCAGCCACCTGATCGGCTTCCAGGGCCAGGTCCGCCATGTCGTCATCCGGTGCAAGGTGGGACAGAGCGAATCCGACCCGCAGGGCCACACCCTCATTCAAGGGGACGGCGTCCGCCCGCTCTTGCAACTCGTTGAGGGCGCTCTTCCAGACCTCCGGGTTGATGCCGGTGGAACCATGACCCCGGGGGTCGTGGCCAAGATCCAGGACAATCGCCCGCCACCAAGCCTGCAGTCCCAGGTCGCGCTCTCCGCGCTCGATTTCCAAATCGCCTAGGGCCCACCATGCCGCCAGAGATTGGCGCGTTCCGGGCCAGCGCCGGGCCACCCGTGACAGGCCGGAGGGTTCTCCCAGAGCAAGAGCTTGATGCAGGGCACGATCCGCTCGGGCCCCGTGCCGCCGCTGATACAGAGCGCGTGCGGACTGGGGCAGGCTCAGAAGGGTGCGCGCGGCCCAGGTGGCGGCCCCTTCGTGAACGGCGTAAAGGGACTCGCGCCAGGGCTCACCCGGGAAGGTGTTGCGTTGCTCGCCTAGGGCCTCGCCACTGTGCTCGTTGAGTAACAGGTCCAGTCCGTTCAGAGCCTCAGCCCAGCGCTCCGCAGCTATGTGATCGCGCACGTCCTGCATCAGCGCCGCGGCTGCCTGGGTGTCGTAGATCTGGAAGGCGAGCTGCTTGCTTTCCACTTCGCCATCATCTTGATCCTGGCCCAGTGCCTCCGGCGTGAGTAGCAGTGCGCACAGGGCCCAAGCCCAGCACCACCCCGGACGTGTCCGGGTGGTTGGATGAGAAAATGAGGCAGAGGGCATAGGGGTGCGCCGGATCAAGGGGGAGGGAGCTCCCCGAGACGATCCGCTCAAGTCAGTTTAGATCAGTTCGTGGCGCTTTCGCAGGATCCATTCCATACAGAGAACGCCAAGAGCCAGCAGCAGGGTTCCCCAGTGGTCCCAGGCGTCGCGAAGCTCCGAGGAGATCGGCTCACGCCGCTCCTCGTTCCCCGGGAACGCTTCCGCAAGGCCGGTAGTGTCCGTGGCACTGAGGGCGAGGCCTCCGGTCATGCGTGCCAGAGTCTGCAGGGCGACCGGGTCGGGGCTCGGGTCGGCGTTTTCCCGGGAGGGGAGCACCACCTCGAATTCCGCGCCGGCGATGCGCTCGCCGTTGATTTCCATCCAGGCCTGGAATCTTCCCGGTTGGTCCGGCCTGAGGTCGGCCCGGAAGCGACCCGGCCGCCCCGGCACGGCCACCAACTCGAGATCCTCCGGCGTCCCCTCAGGTCCTTGGATGCGCGCCTTTTGTGATGGCGCGCTGCTGGGTTGAAAGTCCTCATCCAGCACGCGGGCCTCCAGCACAACGCGTTCGTCCAAGTCGAACCGAGAGCGCAGAGGTTCGAGTGCGTAGCGCCGGTCGCCTTCCCGCAAACGGCCCAGTGCAAGCCAGCGGATGGCGTTGCGCCAAAAACGTTCGTGGTAGCGGTGTACGTAGCGATAGCGCCAACGCCAGGTGGAGTCGTCCGTGGCCAGGAATAGGGTTCGACCCGCGGGGTGGTAGCCGACCACCAGGAGCGGGTCGCGCTCCGGACTTCCAGTCAGGGGTTGTTGGGGGTGGCGCAGGAGAACCTGGGCACCGGGCTTGGCGCCGGCCACCGGGAAGTACCAGTAGTAGCCGCGTAGCCCTGTGGGCTCCTCCCATAGTTCCCGATTCATCTCCAGGTCCGGGTGCAAGCGCACGACCTCATGCGGATTGCCTGGAGACTCCAGGGTCGGCCGATGCTCGTTGACCGTGGCCCCTTCAAAACCCAAACCGCTTGTGGGGTCGAGCTTGACAGGTAACAGGCGCGCAAATTCGGTGCCCGACACGGCGCGCGGGTTCTCGTACTCGCCCGCGATAACGCCCAAGCCGCCACCACGTTCGACGAACTCGAATAAGGACTGCACGAACTCCTCGCCCTCGGCCGGATCCGGGGAGATCGAATAAGGGTTGATGTCGCCGAGTAGGATTACGTCGTAGTTGTCGAGGAGCTCGCGGCGCTCTGTGGGGACGCGCACCAGGCGGGGTAGTCCGGGTGAGGCTTCTTGTGGGAACCCCGGGGTGGCAGAGGCCAGGTAGATCTGCGCCTCAATGCGTTCATCCGCGCGGATGAGCAGGTCTTTGAGGAACCGGTATTCGTAGCGTGGGTGGGCTTCCACATAGAGCACCCGGATCTTCTCGCGGGCTACGTGCACGCGCGCAATCAGGGTGTTGTCATCGAGGATGCGCTCCTCGGGTAGAGGCGGCACACTCACCCGGAATCGGCGCTGGCTCGCGTCGCCCTGACCGGAGCCCGCAGGAGCCACCAGTACGATGCGCTCACCCGTTTGTTTCAGGTCGATTGTCTCGCTGGCCAGGGTGCGAGCGTTGTCGTCGGCGTCGAGTTCCTCAAGCAGGACGCTGGCGTTGCCAACGCCAGTTCCGCGTCCATGTACGCGTACGGTGATTACAACCTCGTCCCCCTCCAGAACTGAGGAGGGGGCCTCCACCAATTCCACCACCAGATTGCGCTCCGGTCGCGTGTCGCCGACGACGATGGTGTGCACCGGGGCTCCTGCCACGCGCGCCAGGAGGGCGGCCTCCTCAATGAGCGGTCCACCGTTGGAGCGCCCGTCGGAGATGACGATGACATCCGTTACGTGCCGGCCGCGATGGGCATTAAGGGCCTGGCCTAGAGCTTCTCCCACGTGTGTGCCTCGACCGCGACCGGACAAGTTGTCCAATTGAGCCACCGGAGAGAGATCCTCATGGAAGGCATAGAGTCGCGGCTCGTAGCCACCCGCATCCAGGAGTCCCAGGACGTTCGTCTCCAGACTTAAACGGGCAACATCTAGCCGGGTGGCCTCCTTCGGCTCTGTGCCTACTAGTTCGCGTATGGCGTTCGCGATCTCAGGTTCGCCCTCGTAGGCGTCCCGGTTGCGCATGCTGGCGGAGTCGTCTATCAAGATCAAAACCTCCGGTGCCTGCACGTTCTCTTGGCTTCGAACTTGGACGGGTCGGAACAAGACCAGCAGGAGGAGGCAGAGCGATGTCGTACGCAGCCCTATGAGGATCGCACGGACTCCCCGAGGAAGGGACTCAGAGCGGTAGGCGTACCATGAGACCAGGGCGACCAGGGGCGCAATCACTAGCACGATCACCCAAGGTGTCGGGGCTTCGAGCAAGCGCCAGGTCTCTTGAAGTGCGCGGTCTTCGGAGAGCATGGCGAGGGGCATGCGGAGTGCTGCACTCATGCGGTTATCCTCCTGCGACGTCCCAGTCGAGCGCTCCAGATGGACTCTGCTACGAGGAAGGTCAGCGCAGCCAGAGCCAGCCAGCGCCAGAGCTCCCCGCGTCGGGGTGCCAACGGTGTGTCGCCGGTCGTTTCGCCGTTTGCTTCGGCGAGGGCCAGGGCGGGGTGCAGACCGTTCAGCGCAGCGGGCGAAATGCGTTCGAGTTCGCTCTCACGTGGGTCGAGTGCGATGGCGAGAGGCTCCGCTGAGGCTCCTTCCAATTGCACTTTGTACAGGCCGGGCAGGGCTGTGTCGGAAGGAGCCAAGGTGGCCAGCCGCCAGCGGCCGTCCGCTTGCTGCACCGGTTCCTCCGCCAGGGGGCGGCCCGTTCCGTCGGGGCGCACCAACTGGGGTGAGCGCGGAAAGTTGCGCAAGATAAGGCCCAGGGACTCAGCGGGTCGTGCCTCACGGGGGCCCTCGTTCCGACCACCGGCGTGCACGATCCACTCGTGCACGAGGGGTACGAGGGTGTTGGGGGAGACCGCTATGTCCGTCCACTCGCGTTGGAAACTGGTGGTCCACAGGTACACGCGACCCTGATCGAAAGCGCGCTCGATGAGTAAGGGCGATTGGCCTTCGTCGTCCAGGCTGGCCAGCACCTTGGCATCTTCCAGAGGCCGTGCCTCCACGAAGGAGTAGATGGGCACCTCGGTGAGCAGGGGCATCCAGCGTTCCTCGGCGAAGAATCGCAGCGCCGGGTGGGTCTCCTCGAAATCCGCCACGCGCCAGTAGCGACCGCGTCGGGAGGTGCTGCGCTTTTGGACCAGTTCCGCAGGCAGGAGTCCGGAACCATCGGCCCGGAACAGACGCGCATTGGTGCCCTCCAGGTCTGCCAAGCGCGAACCCATGGCGAAGATCAGGGAGGCTCCGCTGGCGACCCTCTCCGTCAGATCTTGCACCGCGACCTCCGGCAGGCTGGAAACTCCGGCCAGAATGATGACGTCGTAGTCGCGCAGATCCAGACTGGAGGCGAGCAGGTCCGCCGGATCGATCTCGTGGGCAGCGAAGGGAGCACTGAGGGTGTTACCGGGGCCGTCTCCTCCGCGCAGGGGTTCGAGGGCCATGAGCAGGTAGCCCACCTCGTCTTTCTCCAGGTCTGTCGAAGGTGCGCCGTTGACTACCAGCACGGAGATAGCCGGGGGCACCACAATGACCGCCGCGCGACTGTCATCCGCTGAGAGACGGTCGCCTTCTAGTTGAGCTAAGAGGGCTTGAGCACCGGGTGTCTCTGCCTGGAACGAGAAAAGCGCTTCGGCTCGCCCCTGCGGGGGAAGATCCACTTGAGCAACGGGCAACTTGTTGCCGTTCACGCTCAGGGCGACCCGCTCGGCGGGGCGCGGTGACGTCCCGTGGTTGGCGACCTGCACCACCACCTGCACTCGAGATTTCTCGCCGATGGGCTGGTTGAGGGTGCGCACCGATTGGATGGAGATGTTGGCCGGGTTGGTAGGGGCAGGTCCGTGATCCTCGATGAGTACGCGTACCCCTAACTCCTGGAGCTTGTTCAGGTGCTGCCGTGCCAAGGGTTCGGTTCCAGGGCTCTCGCCTCCCTGTTCTTCCCCGAGTTGGATGCCGGAGTCTTCCGCGGAAAGGGTGCCGCGCAGGCTCGCGAAGAGGTCCGCCTGCAAGTCGCAGAGAATGCGGACCTGCACGTGGGAGCTGCCCGTTCCGGAAGCATCCTCTTCACAGATGGCGAGGACCTTTCCGAGGGTGGCCGCCAGGTCGGCGCGTTCGGCGCTGGGCGAGAGCGTCGGGACCAATGCCAGGGCCTTACTCGGATCTCCCCAGCCCAGGGCGCGCGGGGTAGAGCCCATGACGATGAGTTGTGCGCGATCACCGCGCGGGCCATCCAATTTCTCCAAGAAGGCTGTGGCTCGGCGCAGGCTGCGCTCGAAGACGGTCTCCACGTCCTCGCGATAGCCCATCGAGGCCGACGCGTCCACGACCAAGACCACGTCTTGGCGTGCTTCGGTCAAAGGGCCGAGGGCTCCATCGCTGCCGACGAAGGGTCGTGCCACGCAAAGAGCAAGCAAAGCCACGACACCCATGCGCAGGAGCAGCAGTAGGAGGTTCTCGAGTTGCACCCTGCGTCGAGTCTTGCGATAGGCAGCCATCACAAAGCGCATGGCGCCCCAGGCGAGAGGCCGGTGGCGTTGCCGGTTGAGCAGGTGGATCAACAGGGGAACGGCCGCCAGGGAGGTGCCGATCACGAGTCCGGGATTTACAAAGCCCTCGAACATTTAGCGTCCACCTCCACGTGCCCGCGCACTGCGCCGGGTTAGGTAGGCGGAAAGCACAGCATCCAGAGGCTTGTCGGTTGTGGTCGAGATCAGGTCTACCGAAAGAGCGCGTGCGCCCCGCGCCAGCTCTTGGTTGTGGGCCTCGAGTTCTTCCAGGTAGGCCTCGCGAATGGCCTTGGGGTCGATCTTCACGGAGCCGGCTCCCTCGAGCCCTTCCAGCTTGAGCAGCGCATCCAACTCGAAGCTCTTCTCCAACGGATCGAGGACTTGCACCAGGATCGGCTCGTGACCTTGGTGGACCAGTCGCCGGACCCCTTCCAGGATGGTCTGAACCTCATCGAAGAAGTCGCTGAAGATCATGGTGATGCCCCGGCGTCTGAGGCGTGGGGCCAGGGTGTGCAGCACTTCACCGATGGCCGTGGGGCCTCCGGGCGTGCTGTCTTCCAGGGTTTTCAAAATAGCCACTTCCTGGGCGGTGCCGTTGCCCGGAGGGACCTTGCTGCGGTGGCCTGCGTCGAATACCACTAATCCCGCAGTGTCCCGGGCACCGATAACGAGGTGGCTTAGGGCGGCCACGGCCCAGCGGGCATAGTCGAACTTGCTCCAGTTGAGGGAACTGAACGCCATGGACTCGGAGGCATCAAGCAAGAGATTGCAGGCGAGGTTCGTCTCCTCGACGTACTCCTTGACCACCAGCCGCTCCGAACGGGCGTACACCTTCCAGTCGATGCGGCGCACTTCGTCGCCGGGCGCATAGGCGCGGTGTTGGGCAAATTCCACCGAACTCCCTCGGTGGGGGGAGCGGTGAGTTCCGGCTAGGGTGCCCTCTACGACCTTGCGCGCTACCAGGCTCAAACTGGAGAGGCGGTCGAGGATTGCCGGATCGAGTCCTGCGAAGTTGGAAGCCATCGAAGGCACAGTCTCAGCCAGCGGCCTCGCTTAGTCCGGGCAGTCCCTTGCCCACGCCCGCCCCTGGTTGAATATGTTCCAAGAGGCGATCAATGATGGCATCGGAGTCCACCCCCTCGGCCTGCGCCGTGAAGTTGACGAGGATGCGGTGGCGCAGCACCGGATGGGCCAGCGCCCGCACGTCCTCGGTGGAGACGTGGTTGCGTCCCTGCAGTGCGGCATGGGCCTTGGCCCCGAGAATTAGGTATTGGCTGGCGCGCGGGCCGGCGCCCCAGGTGACGTATTGCTTGATGAAGTCCAGGGACTCTTCGCTTCCAATACGTGAGTTGCGCGTCAGGGCCAGGGCGTAGTCGTAGACGGCGTCCGCGACGGGTACCTCGCGGACCGCCGCCTGCAGTTCCTGTAGAACCTCACCGTCAAGGATGCCCTGGATCTGCTCGCCGGCTCCGCCAGTTGTGCGTCTCAGGATCTCACGTTCCTCGTCTGCGTCGGGGTAGCCCACCTTGACCATGAACATGAAGCGGTCCAACTGCGCTTCGGGTAGCGGATACGTACCCTCCTGCTCGATGGGGTTTTGGGTGGCGAGCACGAAGAACGGGTCTGGCAGTGGGTGTGTGGTGCCGCCCGAAGTGACCTGACGTTCCACCATCGCCTCCAAGAGCGCCGCTTGGGTCTTGGGGGGCGTGCGGTTGATCTCGTCCGCGAGCAACACATTGCAGAAGAGGGGACCCGGTGCGAAACGGAATGATCGCTCACCATTCTCTGGGTCGATGTGTAGGAGCTCCGTGCCCGTGATGTCCGAAGGCATCAGGTCGGGGGTGAACTGGATGCGGCTGAACGCCAACTTCATGGTCTGGGCGAGACTTGAAATCATCAGGGTCTTGGCCAGGCCGGGGACCCCCACTAGCAGGCAGTGGCCGCGGGTCAAGATGGCCAACAGAAGTTGATCGATGACCTCATCTTGGCCGACGATCACGCGCTGCAGTTCGGATTTCATTTGCGCGTGGGTTTCGCGCAGTCGCTCGAGGGAGGCTTCAGACATGGAGTGGTTGAGAGGGGGTGGGAAAGTG
>JAPKBO010000151.1 GCA_028823395.1 Planctomycetota bacterium
CGGCTCAGGGAATAGGTGCTGCTTCAGTACGTAGCGGCTTCGAATCTGGTCAGCCGAAAGTACGTCAGTCCATACTGCGAGCTCATGCAGGGCTCCCTTCAGCCGGAAGAACTCATCGTTATCCCGATAGGCACCCGCTTGATAGAACGCTTTGTCCGGGTATTGGATCGCACCTGATTGCCCTGTGCTCTCCGCAACTGATTCGCCATCGACGTAAAGTCGCATGGAGGTGCCATCGTAGGTGCCGACAACATGGTGCCACCCCCGTAGGGTCATCGGATTCGGCGAGACTAGCCAGGTCATTGGGCCGCCTGTCCCCGCGCCCTTGAGGGCAAATCCGAATCGGTTCTGTTTAAACCCCAGGAGCCAACCCCGCTCGTATTCGCCATTGTCCTGCATCGCCCCAATGAGACCGCCCCATTGAGTGGGGCTGTCCACACGCACCCAAGCCTCTGCTGAAATCAACTCTGCCGGCAATCGGGCAAAGTCCGCCTGCTCGGCGAGAGGTAATTCCTGGGTTCGCCCGTCGAGGGCCAGGGCGTGCAGCTCACCAGCCTGAATCAATTCCAAAGGGCCCCGAACGTGAGCCGCGGGCCCACCAGGGCGGCCCAGGTTCATCGCCCAGGGATGTGTATACGGGTTGCCTTCCCTAAGGGCGCGATGCTCAATGGTCGGTTCCTGAAAGAGGAAGTGGTCCAAAAGGGAGGGATAGGCCTGCGCATCCACCTCGGTAGGAGTCGTGAGGTCTAGGGGCTTTGCCTGGGCCAAATCATCGCGGACCCGACCTGGGGCCACACCTCCCTCGGCAAAAGCTGAAAGCACTCCCTTATCCGTGGCCACAAACAGTCGGTCGGCGGTGCACGCCAACCCATGTACTCGACCTGGAACGTCCGCCTCCCAAACGAGATTACCGCTCAGTGCATCCCGCGCTTCCACGCGCCCCATGCCCCCCAGGACCAGCCAAGGTCCCACCATGATCATGGCATCCGAACAGGCCGTCTCCACAGTCCAGAGGATTGATTGGGTCGGCCGATCCAGTGCTCCGAGTTGACCGGGAGAGAGCATATAGGCGACGTGCTCGCCAACAACCATGGCCGTTCCCTTGGCGTAACTCGCCACGGCCTCACCGCCGCCCGCCTTGGAGTCCGTAATCCAACCGTCCTTGTTACCCGGACCGTGCAAGACCGCGCCGTCTGGATCGATGATGCAGAATGACCCACCGCCCCCAGCAAGAGAACCGCGTGACTCTCCCAGCACATGATCGAGGAGCAATGGCGCGACGCGTCCCTGGGGCACGACAAGAAGATCGCCGGCCACGGCCATGGCCCCTTCAAGAGTCATGCCGGCGCCCAGTGATCGGCGGTAGCCACCGACTACATCCACCAAGCCCGTCGCCGCGGAAACCGCAACGATCATGCTGGGCTCCCACGGCAGAAGGGAAGCGCCGAACACGGCCCGCTCTCCGATGACACACACTCCCGTTCGAACCGGGTGGGTGGAGATCATCCTTCCATTGTTCCAAATTCTGCCCGCCGCAGGTTGGGCGACAACGCGCCAGAGCCGGTCACCGCTGATCGCATCAACACAATAGGCCGCGCCATCATCACTACCGAAGTAAGCCCGACCATCATGGACATGGGGAGCCACCCGAACGGGCCCGCCCACCGGATGACGCCACAGGGTCTGGCCGCTTGCGGCATCCAGACAAATGACAGCGTCCTCGCTGGAGGAACCGAAATAGACCCGCCCAGCCACCACGGTGGGATGGAAAACAGGGTCGTAGTTGCGCATCGAACTTAGGCCCGCGAGCCCGGCGTACGCGTCCCAACGCGCGGGACCAGGCCAGGCAGGTGAAGGCCCATGGGCGGAAGCCCAACTCCACTGGGGTGCGAGGCGGGTAATGTCCAGCGCAGAAGGAGATACGCCGCTACGGCGCAGATCTCCGCGATGGGTCGGCCAATCGTGGCTCACGCTCTCCTGGGGAGTCAGAGCGAGGCCGCCCTCCGTAAGTCCCGCCAGACTCATGAGGACGATGGTGATACTTAGGTGGAAGGTACGCATGGGTTACATGATTCTAGGGATTGCCCACCCGCCAAAGGCGACGCTCTCTATAGAATCCCGCCCCATGAAGGGTCCCGGCCTTTTCCTGCTCCTCTCCACCTTGGCGCTCCTGGGAGGGCTGTGGTATAGCCAACGCGGCCGCCAGATTGGCCCGGAGGGCGACTCGGGAGCCACCCTCACCCTTTACGTGGCTGCTGGGGTCCGCCGCCCAATCGACGCCATCCTGGTTGAATACGAGCAGCGGTACGGGGTTCGCACCCAGATCCAGTACGCCGGCTCGGGTACCTTGCTTGCGAATATGGAGGTCGCCAAGAAAGGTGACATCTATATTCCAGCCGACCAGATTTTTGTCGATCGAGCGCGGGCCAAGGGGCTCTTGCGCGAGGCTCTCCCACTAGCCACCCAACATCCAGTCATTGCCGTCGCGCGGGGCAACCCCCTGAACATCTCAGGGATTCAAGATCTACTGACCGAGGGGGTGCGCTTCGGGTTAGCTCAGCCAGGGGCTGCAGCCATTGGCACCGTGACACGCGAGGCACTTGTGAGGGCGGGCTCCTGGGAGGCCATTAGATCCCACGCATTGGTGGTGAAGCCCACCGTAACGGACCTCGCCAACGATCTCTCTCTTGGCTCTTTGGACGCAGCAATCTTATGGGACTCGACGGTCAATCAGTTCCAGGGGCTAGAGGGAATCGAGAGTATCCACTTCGCAGAGTGCAGTTCTAAGGTACTCGCGGGCGTCATCTCCCATTCCTCCAACCCCACAGCGGCGTTACGTTTGGCGCGCTACCTATCAGCCCCAGACAGAGGGGGCGAGATTTTCCGGGCAAACGGATTCCAGCCAGCCGATGGCGACGCGTGGTCCGAGGTGCCCACCCTAAACCTCTTTTGTGGTGCCATGCTCCGCGGTCCGGTTGACGGTACCCTCGATTCCTTCGCCGAGCGGGAGGGCGTCCAGATCAGGCGCACCTACAACGGCTGCGGCCTCCTAATAGCCCAAATGCGGGCTGGGGCCCAACCGGACGCCTACTTCGCTTGTGACGAGATTTTTCTGGAACGAGTACGGGGGAAGTTCCACCCCGGAAAGGTCGTCAGTAGCAATCGGCTCGTGATGATTACACAACCCGGCAACCCCCTCGGACTCCAAGCGCTGGAGGATCTGTTGCAAGCAGACCTCCGCGTAGGTTTAGGGGACCCAGAGAAGTCGGCCCTCGGGACCTTAAGTCAACAGGTTCTAAAACGCGCCAATCTGACCCTCTCCCTGGCAGAGACCGGCAACGTTCGCGTCTGGACCCCTACGGGAGACATGCTCACCAACCAATTGCTGACGGGATCCCTCGACGCAGCCCTGGTTTATGCTTCCAACACAGCCAAAGCCGACGTGCACGTGGTCGAGCTCGGCTCCTCCGGAGCTCGCGCCCGCCAGCCCTGGGCCTCAGCCCTGGACACCCCCCACCGTTTGCTTCTTGACCGCCTCTACCAGGCGCTCACCGACGTGGATCAGCGCGTGCAATTCGAAGCGTTCGGCTTCGCCTGGGAAGCCGGATCATGAGCCCCACCCGGCCAGGCAGTACGGGGGACAAGATTTTCTTCGGCACCCTGATAGCGCTCGGCGTTGCCTATCTCCTGTTGGTTGTTGGAATGCTGGTGGCGGATGCCTCATTCACAACCCCTGCTGCTATCCGATCCGCTCTGGCTCGACCGGAAATCCGTCACGCCTTTGTTCTGTCATTCGCAACAGCGACGGTCACAGCGATGCTCTCCGTCTGGTTCGGAGTTCCTATCGGCTACCTTATGGCGCGCCGCAATTTCCGAGGGAAAGCCCTGGTGGATGCGGTCCTAGATGTACCTATCGTTCTCCCCCCGATGGTGATCGGACTCTCGCTCCTCATCCTCTTCCAAACAGGACTGGGTAAACAAATAGAGGCAGGCTTCAACTCCCTCTTTGGAGTGGGAATCACCTACGAAGTCCCCAGCATCGTCATTGCCCAGTTTGCTGTTTCTTGCGCCTTCGCCATCCGAACCCTACGCGTCACGTTCGATCAACTGGACCCGCGCTGTGAGGAAGTGGCCTGCACCCTGGGCTGCTCGTCTCGCCAAGCTTTCTGGCACGTTGTACTACCGTCCGCATGGAAGGGCGTCCTGAGCGCGGGACTCCTAGCGTGGGCCCGAGCCCTCGGCGAGTTTGGGCCGGTACTGGTCTTCTCTGGCGCCACTCGCATGAAGACGGAAGTCCTGCCATCAACGGTCTTCCTTGAACTCTCCGTTGGGGATTTAGAAGCTGCCGTCGCCGTGTCCCTCATCCTCGTCACGGCAGCTGTGGGCTGCCTCCTGCTGGGCCGTCTATTGGGACTAAAGGTTGCGCAATGAGCCTGCAACTCGAGCAGTGCACCACAACCGCCGGGACTTTCCATCTGGGTCCTGCGGACATGGATCTACCAGCGGGCGCCTACGGGGTCTTGATGGGCACCACCGGAAGCGGCAAGACCACCCTGCTGGAACTGATCGCAGGCCTGGCCCCCCTGACCGCGGGCTCCCTGAACATTGCCGGGCAACCCTGCAATAACGCTCGACCGGCAGATCGCCAGATCGGGTATTTGCCCCAAGACGGCGTCTTGTTCGACACCATGACCGTGGCGGAGCACCTTGAGTTCGCCCCCCGCTTCCGGGGCTGGCCCAAGGCCAAACGCATCGAACGAGTCGCCGAACTTGCGGAACGACTTGGACTCACCTCGCTCCTGATGCGAAGGCCAGCCGGATTGTCGGGCGGGGAGCGTCAGCGGGTTGCCCTCGGTCGCGCCTTAGCCGGCCGGCCTAAATTGCTATTGCTGGACGAGCCACTCTCCGCCCTGGATGAACAAATGCACTCTGAACTGTGCCAGTATCTGGCGAACGTCCATAAGGACGAAGGCGTTACAGTGCTACATGTCACTCACAACGCCCAAGAAGCCGAACTCTTGGGCACCCACCAGTTCCGCCTGGAGGGAGGGCGGGTGCTTACAAAATCATGAAGCTGACCCTCGAATGGATGTCCCAACTGCGCGATGCCGCAGGAACCGCGCAGCAGGTGCTTGAGTGCCCGGATACATGCCACCTGACCGAAGCTCTTGAGTTGGCCCTGGCGGAGCTCCCCACGATCCACTCCGATCCACTCCGATCCATGGTGATGCCCAATGGGCACCGGCATTCCGCCATCCTAGTCGCAGTGGACGGTGTCCAGATTGCTTGCGACGCGGACCCCATACTCACGAACGGCGCAACAATCCTCCTCTCAAGTCCCATCGCGGGAGGCTAAAAGTGACCTCCCACCAAGGACCCGACCTAAGCGCCCACGAGCAGGATGTTTACTCTTGGCAGATCACCGTGCCCGGTCATGGTGAAGCCGGGCAGCGTGCCCTGAAGGGGGCCAGCGTGTTGATCTCCAGGGTCGGAGGACTGGGCTCGGTTGTCGCACTTGAACTGGCGGCAGCTGGGATTGGCCGCCTCGTTCTCGCCCATGCTGGAAACGTACAGCCGAGCGACCTCAACCGGCAGCTACTCATGACCCACGATTGGATCGGAAAGCCCCGAATCGAATCCGTGGAACGCCGCCTAAAGGAACTCAACCCACGGCTTGAAACTCTGTGCGTCGCCGAAAATATCCACTCCGGAAACGTAGAGCAGCTTGTAGCGGAGGCCGACCTGATAGTCGATTGCGCCCCCCTCTTTGAAGAGCGCCTCCTCATGAACCGGCAGGCCGTTGCCACCGGCACCCCCATGGTCGAAGCCGCGATGTATGAACTCCAATCGCAACTCACCACATTCCTGCCCGGTCAAACTCCGTGCCTGGAATGCATCACCCCTTCTCCACCGCCGGCCTGGAAGAGACGCTTCCCGGTATTCGGAGCCGTCTCCGGAAGCGTTGGATGCATGGCGGCCATGGAAGCCATCAAAGTGATAACGGGGAATGGTGAGCCCCTGGCGGGCAGACTTCTCACCTACGACCTGCGGGATATGCGGTTCCATACCGTCAAAATCCAAAAGCGGCCGGATTGCCCCGTCTGCGGTTCACAACCCTAGGCCATCCACGCCTGCCGCCTCCTCCGCTAAAACCGCCCCCATCCACCCCGAGCTCCGCACGTGTCCCAAGCCTTTCTCCTCTGCGTCTTACTTCCGGCCCTCTCCCTTCCCGTTCAGGATGACCAAGACCACGGTGCCCCGCCCATCACGGCGCCGTTCAAAAAACTCGACACCCTGTGCGTCAACGACTGGTGGGCTCGCAAGAGTTCGCCAATAGTCGAGACGCGCGTCCCCAGGGATCAGGTCGTCGCCTTCGGAATCTATACCGTGCACGGCGGATCACTCAAACTGACCGCGCAACTGTTCCCGCTGTACCCAAGCGAAACGCGCACGGTGCGGTTGGAGTTTCTCCGGGAAGGTGAGTGGCAGGAGGAGGCGCGCGCCGAGGTCCACGACTTGGGCTGGTCCGCCCATCTACGGATCGACGATTGGAACGCCACCCAAAATGTCCCATACCGTATCCGGCACGGCGACAAAGCCTTCTTCCAGGGTTCCATTCGCCGTGACCCCATTGCAAACAATGAGATCACCGTTGCGGCGCTCTCATGTAACTCAAGCAGAGATCGCGGCCTGCGCCCGCACTACGTACGCAACATCCTCTGGCATGATCCCGACCTGGTTTTCTTTGCTGGCGATCAGAGCTACGACCACAAAGAACACACGGCGGCCTGGCTCAAATTCGGTCTGCAATTTCGGGAGATCTTCCGGGACAGGCCCTGCGTCACCATTCCCGATGATCACGACATTGGTCAAGCCAACCTCTGGGGCGAGTCCGGGAAGGTAGCTAAGCTCCCGGGAAGTGCTGACGGGGGCTACAACCACCACCCCGAGTACGTGCGCATGGTCGAACGCTGCCAGACGACCCACCTGCCCGACCCAGTGGATCCCCGCCCGGTAGGCCAAGGCATCGGCGTGTACTTCACCAACCTGCGCCTCGGAGGTCTCGACTTCGCCATCCTGGAAGACCGCAAGTTCAAATCCGGCCCCGCGGGCAAAATCCCCAAGCAGGGGCCCCGGCCTGACCACATCACGGACCCCGAATATGACCCGGCCAGCATCGATTTAGATGGGCTCGTCCTCCTCGGGGAGCGACAGCACGATTTCCTGCGTGCATGGGGCCAGGACTGGGGGGGAGTGAGCATGAAGGTCGTCCTTTCCCAAACCGGCTTTTGCGGCGGCGCGCACCTGCATGGCAAAGCGGAGAACCGCCTCTTTGCGGACCTAGACAGCAACGGGTGGCCTCAAAAGGGACGCGACGAGGCTCTGCGGTTGATCCAGAAGGCGGGCGCCATCCACATTGGTGGCGACCAGCACCTCGCCACGGTCATCCAGCATGGGATCGATGAGCACCGCGACGGCCCCTGGGCTTTTATCGTCCCCGCCAGCGTCAACACCATCTACGGGCGCTGGTGGCGGCCCGCCAACGCTTCACCGGGCGGCAACCGCGACCCAGCTTCAGCGCTGGCCTTTACCGGGGATTACCGGGACGGCTTTCATAACCGCATCACCATGCACGCCTACGCCAATCCAGATGCGGGCTACAACGGTGAGGGTTATGGCCTGATACGCTTCGACAAACAGGCAGGCGAGGTCACCTTTGAGTGCTGGCCACGCACAGTAGACGTCAGCGACCCCGCAGCGAGTCAGTTTCCGGGCTGGCCCATCTCCATTCCGGTTCGCACCCGGTAGGCAAACCTCCATAGTTGGGATTTTGGATCCGGACCACGGGCCACAGCTGAAGCCCCTCCTCCGAGTCCGAAGACCGGGCTTCCGAGTCCAGGTGGGACGGCCACCAGAACCAAGAACTTGCCGGAACCAGCATCTGATGGAATCAGCCACTTGATCCGGGAGGGCCCGCAGCGCACCATGGTTCGCTTCAAGATCTGCCCCCCGACCTCCTCCGCCTCACCGCCCTCGTTCCACCCCCGTGAGCCTAGCCAAGCAACTTCGTCCCCTCCTCCCTGCCCGGGCCCGAGGGCGAGGAAACGACTCCGTCGAATTCGTCGTCATTGACGATCACGATCCCACCCAGGTGCGGGCCACGGTGCACGGGCACGAATCTCAGGAGGTCCTCCTCCGACTGAACCCGCCCGCAGCTTGGAGCGTCTCCTGCACCTGCCCGCTCTTCAAGAAGACGGGGGCCTGCAGGCACCTTTGGGCCGTGGTCAAGGAAGTCGACGAACGCGGCCTAGAGATTGTCTCCTCGGTCGATCTTGAAGCAGAGGATGCCAGCATCTCCACCCTCGATCCCTCGCGCGAGGTCTGGCGTGGGCGATTGGGCAGCGTTCACAACCAACTTGAGAAAGGCGCTCCCGATCCTTGGGAGGGTCTAGTTCCCAGCCGCGTGAGTACGGGTTACCAGTTCCTTTACGTCCTAGACCTGGACGACACGGCTAGTGGTCGCGGTCTGGTCTTGCGCCCCTTCTGGCGTGAACGCCATCGCAATCACCGTTGGAGCCGCCGGCGTCCCTATGACCCCGAGGCCGAGGACGCCATCGAGTTCACCGACCCGACGGACGTGCGTATTTTCCGCGCTCTGCGAGCCGCACGCCGATCTGCCTGGACGGCCTCGTCGCACCTATCCAGCTTTGGTGGCAG
>JAPKBO010000152.1 GCA_028823395.1 Planctomycetota bacterium
CGAGGGGGAGCATGGGGGATGCGGATGGGGGACCGCTTGGGCTTGGTCTAAAGAGAGCGTGGGGCCCGGAAGGGCACCCTCTGGGGGCGGAATAAGGCTATCCGCACCGATCAATATACTCCGTAATCTGGTTTTCCCAGGCAGTCCAGGGCGAAACGCCCCACAATAGGGGTTACAGTTGGCTTGGCGCAGGTAATGACTGTTCCTGCCTCGGGATATCACTATGAACAAACTACCCCAGTTCTTTGCCCTTTCTACCCTGGTCTGCGTGGCTTTGATGGCTTCCTCATCGGCCCTTGACGGTGACGGTTGGGATACATCCGATGCCGACTGGAAAGCCAACGCCAAGAGCTTCAAGCTCAAGCACAGTGCCCACGAGCGCTGGGGCTTCGTTCTTCCGGCTGAGCGCTGGCACAGTGCGGACAAAGCCATCGAGCTTCCCGGCGGATTGACCTTTGAGACAGAGATCTCAGGTACCAACAAGATTGAGATCGACGCCAATGCCGACGGTGACTGCGAAGTGACCGTGCGTGGCACAGGCTTCGTCACCCTGCGCTCCAAGAACTCCGATGGCGACCTCGTCAAGTATTCGGTACGCCTGCGTAACACGGGGGCCAAGAAGTTCGAATGGACGACCGGCTCCAGCATGAAAGGCAACGTGGCGGGGCAGACCCTGCACGTCTTCGACCAGGACGGGAACGGTAAGTACTCGGATTGGGGCGTTGATGCGGTGGCCGTTGGCAAGAACAAGGGCGCCTCCCTTTTGTCCAAGGTCGTGCTCATGAACGGCAAGCTTTACAACTTCGACGTGACTGAAGACGGCACGGAGGTGGCCGTGGCTCCCTTCGTTGGCGAGACCGGCACCCTGAACGCCGTGGGTGATTTCGAGTCCAAGGGCAAGCTCACATCGGCGGTTTTTCAGGATGGTGATACCTCGTTCTGCTTGGCCAACTTCCGCAAGGGAGTCGAGATCCCCGTCGGTACCTACCGCTTCGTCAGCGGCCGGGTTGAGAAGGGCTCGGCTTCGGTCTCCATTCGGTCTGGCTCGATGCAAAAATTTGCGGTACTTGCCGGCGGAGAGACCAGCGTCGAGTGGGGCGCGGACGTCTCAGGCGAGTTCTCCTTCCAGCAGAAGGACGACAAGGTCACCGTGCAATCGAACTTCAAGTTCTTCGGATCAGCGGGTGAGGAGTACTACGACTTCCATCCCCGGGGTAAGGGGCCCAAGATTCTGATCGCCGATGCTGAACGTGGGCGAGAAATCAAGGAAGCGCGATTCCCCGAGTCGTGATGAGGAACCCAATACTTTACGTACACCGGTGGTGTGCGCCAAACCAATGCCGTCAACGTGTCCATTGAAGTGGAGACGGCCATCTTCCCGGAAATCACCCTTAGCCCGCGAGGTTCCAAGAAAGTGAACCCGCGCACGCCTGGCTCGGCCAAGACCAAGGGCTAGGCAGATCCCCACCGAGCGTGGGGGCGAGTGTTGACCAACGAGAATCGGGGCCGTCCCACATGGGGGCGGCCCCGATTCGTTTCATAATGCGTCGGACTGGGAGCGATAGATTTCTCCAGGCTGCATGTCGTTCAATCGAGGGCCGGGAACGGGAAGTGTTCCGATGGCTTGTGCTCCCGATCTGCGATGCCCATCAGGCGTTCCACGACTGCGGGGTGAAGAGAAGCTACATCAACAGCCTCCGACTCATCGGCCTCCATGTCGTACAGCGCGAAGGTGGGCTTTCCCTTGAGGAGTTGGCGCCGCACGAGTTTCCAGCGCCCCGCCCGCACGGCTTGTTGACCACCATAGGAAGGGAACTCGAAGTACAGGGCCTCGTGCTCTTGCTGCTCCCCTGCAGAACGCAGCGTGGGTGCGAACGAAATCCCGTCGAGATCATCCGGTGTGGGTACCCCGGCGATATCGAGCAGGGTAGGCATCACGTCTTGGAAGGCCGATAGGTGTCGTGTGCGCGATCCCGCTGACACATTACCTGGCCAATTGACCACCAACGGCACGCGCAGTCCGCCTTCATAGACGCTGCCTTTCAGTCCCCGGAAGTGGGCGGCGCTCTGGAAGAAGGTGGAATCTGTTCCGCCGTTGAAGGTGGGACCGTTGTCGCTGCTAAAGGCCACCAGCGTGTTATCGCGCACGCCCAGCTCATCCAAGAGGTCGACGATGCGTCCCACGTCCCGGTCCATGCGTGTGATCATTGCGGCGTAGGCGGCGCGAGGCGTGGCGTGGGGGAGGTAACCCTTGTCTCCGCTGTAGGCCGGGTCCGCATCGAAAGCCCCGTCGTATTCGTCGAGGGAGTCCTGGGGTACCTGTATGGCTGCGTGGGGGATGTGGAAGGGAACGTAGACGAAGAACGGGCCGTCCGCGTTGTCTCGAATCCAGCCCAGGATCTCGTCGGCCATCAGGTCGTGGGCGTACTGCTCGCCGGTGAGGTTCTTCCACACGTTGCCTTCGAGGTCGACGCGTTCACCGTTGCGCCAGAGGTGGGTGGGGTATTGGTTGTGGGCTTGGCGCTGACACAGGTAGCCGAACCAGTGATCGAATCCTTGTCGGTTGGGTTCGCCGCTGGTGTCCGGTCCCCCGAGTCCCCACTTACCTACGGCGCAGGTGGCATAGCCTGCGGTCTGGAGCAGGCCGGGCAGAGTCGTTGTTCCTTCGGGCAGAGGCAGTTGCCCCTCGCCGTCATCGTCGCCCCAGCCGCCGATCTCGAAATTGCCGCGCACGTACGCATGGCCGCTGTGCATGCCTGTCATCAGGACGCAGCGTGCAGGAGCGCAGACGGGAGCGCCCGAGTAGTGCTGCTCGAACAGCATCCCTTCGGCGGCTAGTTGGTCGACGCGCGGGGTGCGGATCTTGTCTTGGCCGTAACAGCCGAGTTCTCCCCAGCCCAGGTCATCTGCCATGAACCAGACGATATTCGGGCGTCCCTCATGTTGGACGGCTGAATGGCGGGGCGCCTGGTGGCAAGCGCTGGCGAGTCCGAGAATGAGGAGACTGGAGCAGGCAAAGCGGATGTGCGTCATGCTCCGAGGATACAGGCTCGGTCCGGAGTCCACGATCCCCGGGTTACGGCAAGAAGCCCTTCTTGTCCTTGAGCTTCTTGGGCAGGTATTCCTCGATCACGAAGTTGAGTCCCCACTTGGCCAGAGCCTGCTGCTCGGCGCGGACGCCCATCTTGAGCAGGAGCTTGAGGGCCTTCTTCCAGGGGGTGTGGGACTGGAAGAAAGGGTCGTTCTTGAGGGCATCCTTGGCGCGCTTGACGTCCACGGCCGCCAGGGGGTGCGTGGCGTCCTCCAACTTGAAGTCCACGATGTCCTGGGGGGTGACGCCCAGATAGCGAGCATTGGGCACGCAGAAGAAGCGGTTGATATGTGCAGCGTTGCCGGAGCCCACCTTGAGGGTTCGGTAGATGTTGGCGATGCCGTAGGGGTCGCAATCCACAAAGCAGTAGACCGGCAGTTTGTTGGCTTCCGACAGGCGCCGCACGAAGCGGCGCTGGGCGCGAGAGGGAACTCCGCCCATGGAAACGAGGATGCACTTGGCATCGCGCCAGTACTGGTGGTCGTTGAGGCGGTTGAACATGCCCCCAGTCTCGATGGCCAGGATGAACTTGGCCTTGGTCTCGAACTGCAGGTGCTCCACGGAGCTTGGAATGGAATACGCGCCTGTTCCCATCTGGGTGCAGTCGATGCGAATCTCCTTGCCCGTCGACTTGTCGCGGTCGATGACGATCAGCTCGCCAGCCAGAGCGCCGCCGTGCTCTTCAGGCCGATAGCGCAGCTGCTCACGGGAGACGCCCTCCAAGGAGGCGAGGGCCTCGATGTCGTCCATCACCGCGTCGGATTCTGGCTGCTCGCTAAACTTGGCGTCGCCCCAGTTCTTGGAGATGTAGTAGGCCTCCCGCTTGGTGGCGAAGTCGTCGTTTTCGACCATCTCCTTGGACAAGGACATGAGGCGCAAGGTCTGGGCGAAGCTCTTGACCGTGTTGACCGAGAGAGCGCGAGCCTTGCGGCCCTTGCCCAGGGCTAGGTACCCGATGGCCTTGCTGTAGGTGACGTTTGAGAGCGAGCGTACGGGGAACTTCAGCTCGGGCAGGATGTGCCGAGTAATGGATGCCTGCACGCGTTCGGCGGTGTTGTCGATGATCTTGATCGTCTTGCGGTCATCGGCATCCATGTCCTTGCGCTTGTTAGGCTTTACCTTTGTGGCCACGGCCGCCTTCTTGGAGGCCTTGGCCTTCTTTTTTTTCTTTGCCATGGGTCAGGATGCGGATTCTTGGTGACCGACTTTTTCGGCCAGGGCGGCGACGGCTTTGGATAGCTTGGAGATCCATAGGCTCTGGAAGAAGACCCAGGCGAACAGGAACAGCAGGTAGTAGTGGAGTTCTTCCATAGTGGATGATGCGGAGCGCGGAGCTAGAACTTGCGCGAGCGATGGAGGACGTCTTCAAGGGTCTGGACGGTCTCGTCGCGTTCCTTGTTGGTGAGCCCGAGGATCTCCTGTAGGGCGAGTCCGATGTGGGGGATGTACTTCTCGATGTACTCGCGCTTCTCGAATTCGCGCTTGAGTCGCTTGCCCTTGCGGATGTGGATACCCAACTGGCGGCCGCACTCCTGCAGGGCGAGCTTGACCTCCTTGATGATTTCGGGGTACGAGGCGATGGCCTCTTTGGACTCAGAGGTGAAGGGCACCCAGACCGAAGCGATATGGACGATGAGAGCCATGGGGGCAATGGGCAGGCCCCCGCGCGGGTGGGATAGGCCGTAGGAGCGCCAGTTGGTCTGCACTACGGACTTGGTGATGGCGCAGCCCGATTGTTGATAGAGCAGCGGCACGCGGTTCGCGAAGCGCAGCACGCGCACCGGTTCGTCTGCGCTGGCCACTAACTCTTCAGTGGCCTTTTCGGCCTTGGTCTTCTTTTGAATGCGCCCAGAATCCGTGAGCTCCAGCCCCACTCCGCCAGGCTTGCCGTAGGCGATGCCCACCTCTATCTGGAAAGGGTTACCCCGGTAGACCGCGGGCGGGCGGGTGACCGTGGCGTAGAAGTCGGCTTCCAGTTCCTTCTTCAGCCCTTTCAGAAGTAGGTCTTCTCCGATCGGTGCGATGCAGTCGCTGGGGGGAGAAGAGATCTTGGTCAAGGCGATGGCCTCGTACAGCGCCGAGGCTTCTTCCCGAGCGATGCGCGAGGGGTAGGACTTCTCAGTCAGATTGGTCCCCGCGCTCTTGATGATGCGCTTGGCCACTGTCGCGCCTACGCGGCAGAACTCCTCTTGCAGGAATCCCGATAGGGAGCGGCAGGTGGTGTTGCCGAGCATGGCGATTAGGCGTCCGAGCTCCACCCCGTGTGGGTGGGGTTTGATCTCGACGGTGGCCTCGGGCTTGATTTTCGTATTGCGTTCGTAGGTGAGCTCTTCGCCGACAGGGGAGCGGTAGTGCAGGGTCAGGTGGGGATTGGCGATGGCGGTCTGCTTGAGGTACATATCTACCGAGCGCATGCCCTTCTTGTAGGTCGCCTCCATCTCGATCTCGACACGCGTTCCGTGGGTCTTCTTGCCCCACTTGATGGTCTCGCTGGAGTGGATCTCTGGCTTGTTACGTGCCGTATCTATCGTCAGGACGAACTCGACCGCGTCATGGCGTTTCCTCTTGGAGCGCACCACAACCGGCTTTCCGGTGGTCAGCTTGCCGTACATTCCCGCTGCCGAGATGCCGATGCCCTGCTGGCCTCGGCTCTGACTCAGCTTGTGGAATTTGGAGCCGTACAGGAGCTTGCCGAAGATCTTCCCGATCTGTGTATCCGCGACGCCGGGTCCATTGTCCTCCACGGCCATGCGGTAGACCCTCTCCTTGACGGGGTCGATTTCAACCCACAGCTCGGGCAGGATGTCCGCCTCTTCGCAGGCGTCCAGGCTGTTGTCGACTGCCTCCTTGACCGACATCAAGATGGCCTTGGTGGGGGAGTCGAACCCCAGCATGTGACGGTTCTTTTCGAAGAACTCGGCCACGGAAATGTCCCGCGCCTCGGCCGTTTCCCTTTTCTTGCGCTTGATCGGGGTGGACTTGGTGCTACGACCGGTTTTGTTGGAGGTCTTCCGCGTGGACTTCTTGGGCACGGTGTCCTCCAAGTCGAAGAGGTTTTCAGAGCTAGTCAAATCAGTGCATCCGGCGAGGTGTGTACGGAGTCGGGGCCATCACTATCCCCTGGCCCCCTGGATTCGTTTTAAGGATCCGGCCGTCACATTGCAACGAATGGCCGGAGGTCACTCGAACTCAACTCTCAGAGTGTGATGGCCCGGGGCTCGAGGGAGGCATCGCATAGGTCCAGTGCCCCCGCCCTATCGCGGAAGGTCCATAAGGCCTTCTTCATTTCGTCGCCGGGCAGGCGATACAGGCACTCCCGCGTGAGGTACTGCTCGCAGATCCCCTCGGGCAGGTCCCACTCCTGGGCGGCCTGGCGGGCTAGGTCCAACGCCGCTGCCAGACCCCGTTGGGCGGCGCGCTCGAAGGCGGGCAGGTGCGAGTCCAGGTCGACCCCGGGCCCAACGATCCAGGGTGCGAACACGAAGGGTAGACCGGTCTGCAGGGTCCACTGTTCGGAAGGGTTCCAGTGCGCGAGCCCCTCACCATGGCACTCTCTGAGGGCGGGGTCGCCGATACGTAGCCATGCGTCGCAGGGCAGCTCGCGGGGGTCGCCGTCTCCCCCGACTTCTTCGAAAGAAGGGGCCGGTCCGTCAGCCAGCAGAATGCGGGCGAGTGTGCGCGCGGTGCGACTAGACGGGTCGAGCGCCACGGTGCGAACGTCTTCGATGGCCTTGCGCAGGAACAGTTGGACGCTGGATACGACCCCGCGTCCCGCCACGCCGATTCCCGCGATGTAGCCGTATTCAGGCCGGCGGAACAGCTCGATGGAGCTGACGAGCGCCACGTCGATCTCGCCGGAGCGTAGCCCCTCTACAAGGCGTGCGGGGACTGCATATTGCAGCTCGATGCCTTCTTCGTCTTCCAGCCCTAGGTCCATGGGCCGGCCAACTAGGTAGGGCACCGTGCCCACTCTCAAGGGAGTCTTCACGGGGTCAAGCTAGCAGGCCCGGAAGCGCTGTGCACCTGCGTAGGTTCGCGTGTTCCGCTTCTACTCGCGCCCGGCGACGACCACGGGGAGCTTGAGACGTTCCCCAGAGCGCCAGACCTCTACTGTCGTACGATCGCCCGGGGCCACGTCGGCGATGGCGGTTCGGAAGCTGCGTTGGTCGGAAATACGCACCCCATTTATGGTCAGAATGATGTCATTCACCGCTAGGCCGCCTCTTTCGGCTGGGGAATCGGGCGAGACCTTCGAAATGGCGATGCGGCTTACTCCCTCGAAGCCCTTTGACCGCGCCGCATCAACCAACGATCCGGCGCGCCAGGAGCTGTGGTTCTCGACACCCAGGTAGCCGCGCTTCACCTCGCCGTAGCGCAGGATGTCCTCGACGGAGCGCCGCACCATCCGGCTCGGAATGGCGAACGCCAGGCCATTGTCGTCGTTGGTGATGGCCACGGCCGTGTTGATGCCGAGGACCTGCCCATTCAGATTGATGAGGGGGCCACCGCTGTTTCCCATGTTGATGGCGGCATCGGTCTGGATGAAGTCCTCGTAGAAGGCGATGTTCAGGTCCGAGCGGCCGATGCCGCTCACGATGCCTGAGGTCACCGTGTGTCCAAGGCCCATGGGATTGCCCATGGCCAGCACGATCTCGCCAACCGTGGCCTGGGCTTCGGGAGCCAGCGATGCGGTGGTTAATTGCTCGGCCTTGATGGAGAGTACGGCCAGGTCGGTGTCCTCGTCATGACCCACTTCGGTGGCTTCCAGTACGCGTCCGTCCGTCAGGCACACGCGGAACTGGTCACCGCCTTTGATCACGTGATAGTTGGTGACCACCGTGCCGGCCTTCCCATCGGAGTCAATAATGACGCCCGATCCTTCCTGGAGGCTGCGCCGTCGTGAGCGGACCGTCCCGTAGGTCTTGACCTGCACCACCGCCGGGCCGACCTCCTCGGCCAACTGCTGATAGGCGCTCGAGATGGACTGGGCCAGCACCAGGGGATCGTTATCGTCCGTGCGCAGGTGATCCAGCCCCAGCACGGCGGATATCAGGCCCGTGAGGGCCACCGCGGGAACCAGTCTTTTGGAGGGTTGATACATGATGCTTGCCTGCGGACGGTGGGTGGAGCGGCGATGAATGCCCATTGTGCACTTCCCCGGTGGGGGAGGGCGGGTCTGATTGGTGCCCTTGGGCTACCTGAATACCCACTTCGATACGGTCTTGGGTCATTCAATTGGGTCAGATTTATGTTTTCGCAAGGATCCCCCAACTCGGGAGGGGGGATGCGCCGTAATATGGTGCTAAGGCACCTTCCCGGTTCGGCCCAGCTGGGTCTCATCTCGATTTCTGCCTTCTTGGCTCTCAAGCAGCTCACACGCCGGGTGTCCGGCCCGATCATCTGAACCCCCCTCCCGGGTCCGTCCTGGGTTTTCTGTCTACCTCACCGAAACCAATCATGAAGAAGTTCCTCCTCTCCATCGCCATGACCTCGCTCGTGGCAATCCCGTCTTTTGCACAGGATTGTCCGACGCAAGGCGCCAAGGGCGTTTGTCCTGCCGTCAAAGTGGCTTCCACTCAGGATGGCAAGGCCAAGACTGTCGCTGCCAAGTCTGA
>JAPKBO010000350.1 GCA_028823395.1 Planctomycetota bacterium
TCCGCCTTCGAAGTCCCAAGTTCTGCGCGTCTTGCTCCCCGCATGCGAAGCGACTTTCGTGACCCCGTTTTCCCAGACACTCAGAGCTCAGGAGGCAGAGGCCCGCTCGCGTCGCCTCGCGACAGCGAGTGGCGTGCTTTGCGTCGGTCTCTTGCTTGGCTGGTTGGGTTGGTTTTTCTTTTCTGAGTTGACGCTGAAAGCTGTGAGCACATCGGCACGTCTGGAAGCGTCGATCGAGCCATATCCTGTGGTGGCCCAGGCCTCAGGCAGGATTTCAGCTTCTCGGGTTGTGGTGGGTGCGACGGTGGAGGCGGGCCAGGCCCTCGTCGAACTCGACACCCGGATGTTGGATCTGGAGATCGCCGAGGCGAGGGTTCGGCGCGACAGCCTCGCAGCGCAGATCGATGCGGCGCGGCAGGAATTGAGCGTCGCCAAGAGCGCGCTCGGACAGGCTCGGTTTGCAGCCACCGCAACCCGGGGCGCCGCCGAGGCTCGGGCTACCGCGGCCGCAGCCGCGGCCTCATTCGCTGAGAGCGAAGTTCCAAGGATGAAAAAACTCCGGGTGGCTGGAAGCGCCTCGCAGACCCAACTCGAAAGGGCGAAGTCAAATGCGGCGTCGCTCCGCGCACTCGCCACAGCCGAAAGTCGAGAATCCGAACGCGCCAAATGGGCGGAGGGGAGAGGGCTGAGTGACCGTGCCGCCGCGGTGGCGGCTCGCGAGAGCGCTTTGGTGGGAATGGAAGGCGCGCTGGAGGAGAGCAAGGTCATCCTCGAGAGACTCGCCCTCGATCGGGAGCGGCATGTCATCCGAGCTCCGATTGCGGGCCGATTGGGAGAGGTGGATCCGCCGAGGCCCGGGGCGCAGCTTCGCGCAGGCGAACGCGTTGCGGTCGTCGTTCCTTCGGGTGACCTGAAGCTGATCGCCGACTTTCCTCCCGAGGTTGCCGTCGGGCGCATCCGCCCGGGGCAACAGGCTTCGATGCGCCTGCATGGCTTTCCCTGGCTGCAGTACGGCGTGCTTCGAGCCGAGGTGACCGGGGTTGCGAGCGAGATCCGCAAGGGGCTCCTGCGCGTGGAGCTTTCGATCGACGCGCCACAGACGAGCGGTATCCCGCTTATTCACGGTCTACCTGGAGACGTCGAGATCGAACTCGAGCAGATCTCTCCCGCTTCGCTGACGCTTCGTTTCGCTGGACGAAGGGCTGCGATCGGCACGGCCCAAGGCCCCGAATGAGACGCCATCGGCGCCTGGTCCCCGAAGTCATTCAAGCCTCCGCGATGGATTGCGGACCCGCGGCCCTGAAAGCCCTGATGGAGGGCTTCGGTCTCCCGGTAAGCTACGGGCGGCTCCGCGAGGCCTGTCAAACCGACGTCGACGGAACGTCGATCACCACCCTCGAAGAAGTCGCAAACCGTCTCGGTTTGACGTGCGAAGAGATCATGATTCCTCGCGACCACCTCTTTGTGGAAGAGGCGGGCGCACTCCCGGCGGTCGTCGTGGTCCGTCATGCGAACGGCGAGACGCACTTCGTTGTGGTGTGGAGCGTTCACGGTCCGTTCGTGCAGATCATGGATCCCGCGGTCGGGCGACGCTGGATCCGTCGTCGCGAACTCATCGAGCAGCTCTATGTTCATGCGCTGCCGGTGGCCGCCGAGGAGTGGCGGGAATGGGCGGGAAGCGATGAATTCATCAAGCCCTTGCATCGGCAACTCGAAGACGTTGGCGTCTCACCCGCGCCGCTCATCGAGACCGCGCTGGCCGATCCGGGATGGACCGCGTTGGGGGCACT
>JAPKBO010000153.1 GCA_028823395.1 Planctomycetota bacterium
CGGGTTTTGACCCGGCTTTGGAGGTTGTCCTAAGAGCACAAGATCGCCGAACGGTCGCGTTTTGGTGCTAGGGCTGTCTCAGAAAGGAGACGAACCCAGTGGCCTTCAACAAACTGCCATTGCTAGCCGAAGAATAATCTGCGTTTGTTCGACAATCCCGTGGAACTGGGGGATCCTTTTAGTGAATCCTGGGACTTCGTGGGAAGGCCGACACGGCGAGCTGCATCGCTGATGGCGGCACCCTTGTATCCAGGGATTTTTCGTCATGACTGAACCCCAAAACCCCTCCGCTGAAAAGCGCGACCAGCAGCGGTTGATCCAGGCCTTCGCCCATCTGGATCGGCATGCCCTGGGCCTCAGTTGCGGCATCGTCGCCGCGGCGGTCTTGTTCCTCATGACTGTGGCCATGACCATCAAGGGGCCGACCCCGTGCATGGCTTGTCTTAGCTCCACCGGAGGCCTTCGCTATGGGCCCCACTTGGAGTTGCTCGGGTATTTCCTCCCGGGCTACTCCGTCAGTTGGGGGGGGGCTTTTATCGGTCTGGGCTGGGGCGTGCTCGTGGGCTACCTGGCCGGCCACATCTTTGGCGGGTTCCTCAACCTGCACCATCACATTTACTTGCGCATAATCGAGCGTCGTCTGCGTAGCGAGGCCTTGTCCAATGGCTGATCGTGACCTCAATATGGCCAATACCTTGGCCCGCATGAATGCCGTCTCTTTGGGCTTGAGCTGTGCCTTGCTGGCTGGTGCGGCGCTCGGGGCAGCAACGCTTCTGCTCGTGCTGCAAGGCAATGAATCGTCCTACCACCTTGGTCTGTTGGCTCAATTCTTCCCCGGGTATACGGTCACGCTTGAGGGCGCGTTCGTAGGTGCTCTTTGGGCTGCGGGTGTGGCCTTCTTGAGTACTACTCCCGTGGCCTCGCTGTACTACCGAAACCTGCTCTCCAAGCAGTCCAGCGATTCGGGATCCACTACAGGCGCACACCTCGGGCAAGAGGTCGCACGCCTCAAAAAACGCGAATTTGGGATGGCTGTTGGCCTCTTGGCGGGCACTGCGATGTTCGTCGCGACCGCGCTCCTGATCATCAACCAGGGTGAGGGCAAGCCGCTGGGCCCCCATCTCAAGCTGTTCGGTCTCTTTCTTCCCGGGTACAAGATCACCTGGGCGGGCAGTGCACTGGGATTCATCTACCTGTCCGCCTTGGGAGGGGCTGCCGCACTTTTTGTGGCGGGGTTCTACAACCGGCTAGTGGGAGCCAACGAGAAATAAAGTGACCGACGCAGATCAACAACAGCCCGTCAAGGGTGGCGGCGGTCCTGGCCGGGACTTGAAGGTAACGATCCTTGGGGCAGGCCCCGCAGGGTTGGCAGCTGGGCACTATCTCGCCTCGCGTGAGGTCTCCCTGAACGTACTTGAATTGAACGACTACGTTGGTGGGCTGTGCCTGACCAAGGAGGTCAACGGCTTCAAATTCGACCTGGGCGGACACCGCTGGTTCACCAAGAACAAGGAATTACACGAGTGGTTCCTGAAGTTGATGGAGGGGGAGCTCGTCACCGTGCACCGCACGAGCCGCATCTACTTCGACGGCAAGTACTACGAATACCCCATCTCGATCAAGAACGTGCTGACCAATGCGGGCCTGTTCACCAGCGTCTACGCCGTGCTCAGCTACTGCCGTGCTGCAGCCCGGGATTTGATCAGCGGTAAAGAGCCCGTCAACTTACGCGAGGCCTTCGTCTCTCAGTTCGGAGAGAAGCTCTTCGACATGTTCTTTCGGCGCTACACCGAAAAAGTCTGGGGTTGCCCCTGCGAGGAAATCAGTTCGGATTGGGTCTCTCAGCGCAGCAAGGGCCTCTCCATTCTGACGACGATCAAAGATGCCATCATCAAGAGTCGCGATGTTGTCAGCCTGGTGGATGAATTTGTCTATCCGCGGGATGGCTATCAGCGCATCTGTGAGGTTATGGCGAGGGATATCGAGAGCGGGTCCGGTACGGTCCACCTCTCGTCGCCGGTCAAGCGTCTTGTCTACAACGGCCCACACGACTTCACGCTGACCTACGGCACTCCCGATGGTGACCGAGAGCAGCACGCCACGGATGTGATTTCAACCATCCCGGCGACTCACTTGGTCCGGATGATGGAGCCCAAGTGCCCCCAGGCGGTGACGGATGCCGCCAACTCCCTGCGATTCCGTGACCTGATCACCGCGACCGTGATGCTGAAAAAGGAGCAGGTGACCCCGGATACCTGGCTCTACGTGCATGACGAGGATCTGCTGTTTGCACGCCTGCACGAACCCAAGAACTGGAGCGCGGCGATGGTGCCCGGTCCGGAATACACCTCCGTCGTCTGCGAGTGCTTCTGCTCTCGCGATGATGAGCTCTGGCAGCTTAGTGATGAGCAGATCAAAGAGCGCGTTGTGGCGGACCTTGCCGACAAGCTCGATTTCATTGACCGCAGCGAGGTGCTGGACGTTTGCATCATCCGCACTCTCTTCGCCTACCCTGTCTACGACTTGGACTATCACGCCAAGGTGACGGAGATCTACGGGTTTGTGAACCAGCACGAGGGCCTGCACTTGGTCGGCCGCGGTGGGACGTTCCGTTACAACAACGCCGACCACTCCGTGGAGATGGGCCAGCTTCTGGCCAAACGGCTCCTCGGAGAGGATATCGACCACATGAGTGTGAACACGGCCCAGGAGTACCACGAGGAAATCCGGAACGTGCTGCGCAAGGTGCCGGGAGAGGACTCATCGCAGGGAGACTCCGAGGGCGGCGCAAGCGCAAACGCCGGTTGATTGGGTAGGCTGGGAGGGCGGTCTCGTGGGCCTTTACCAGCGCCCCTTCGTGCACATCCCTCCATGCCATTGAACCGACTCCCCGAGAATCATGAGCGCCCGTTAGGGGTGATCGGTAGTCGCAGCGATTGTGGGGGTCGGACGTGAAGTTCTGCATGGTGACGACCTTCTACCCGCCGTACAACTTCGGCGGAGATGGGTTGTTCGTGCAGCAGTTGGCACGCGATCTGGTGAGAGCCGGGCATGAAGTGCACGTAGTGCACTGCACGGACGCCTGGCGTGTCGTGTCTGGCGAGCGGGAACCCGCAAGTTCACCTGAACCATCGGATGGGGTGGTGGTGCATAGCCTGCGCAGTCGTTTCGGCAAACTCTCGCCCGTCGTCACTCAGCAGACAGGCCGACCGGGCCTCAAGAAGGCGGAGCTGGAACGAATCCTGTCCGACAATTTCGACGTGATCAACTTTCACAACATCTCGCTTGTTGGGGGGCCAGGAGTGCTGGGCATGGGGTCGGCCACGCGAGTCTTCACGCTGCACGAGCACTGGTGGGTTTGCCCGACTCACATTCTCTACAAGTACACCGATGAACTCTGTGAGGAGCGCGCCTGCTTGCGTTGCACTCTGGCTCATCACACGCCACCCCAGCTGTGGCGTGGTTCGCAGGCTTGGATGGGCCGCTGCCTGTCAAACGTGGATCTTGTGGTCAGCCCTAGTGAGTTCACGGCCAGTCGCCACCGGGAGTGGATGCAAACGGCTGGTGTGGACGTGCCCATGCGAGTGATTCCGGAGTACTCCATCCCCCTCGACTGTGGGGGATCCCCACCCGCCGATCTGCCAGCGCGATTCTTCCTCTACGTGGGCCGACTCTCGAAGGCCAAGGGTGTCGATAGCCTCCTGGAAGCTTTTGCTCAGCGACCGGACTATCCGCTCATCGTAGTGGGTGAGCCCGATGGAGGTGGTCCGCTTCCCACTGCTGCTTCCAACGTTCGATTCACGGGCCGTGTGCCTCGGGAGCAGCTGGGGGCCTACTACGCCGCTGCCGAAGCCTTGGTGTTTCCATCCATCTGTGCCGAGACTTTTGGGCTCACCGCCGCCGAGGCACTCTCCTGTGGGACTGCGGTCATCGCTCGAGCCAGCGGTGGAGTGCAAGATGTGGTTACACCGGATGTGGGTACTCTCTACTCCGACGATCCAGGCCTGCTCCATGATCTGGATCGCATCTGGAAGGACCCGGCACTTGCTCAGCAGATGGGCAAGGCGGGCCGTAAACGGCACGAGGAGTGCTACACATCGGACTTGTACCTGAGCCGTTATATGGCGGCTCTCGAAGAAACGCGGTCCCGTGTATAAACGAGCTGTGCACTTTTCGACCCGGTTCATTGGCCTTCCCCTTCTTCTGCTGAGCCTCGCCGGGGCTCACCAGGTGGCAGCGGAGAAGGACCTGCCCCCGCTGCAGGCCGACAAGTGGCTGAACTGGGTGGGCGAGCCCCCCACACTGGAAACCCTGAAGGGGCGAGCGGTCATGCTGCACTTCTTCGTGTGCGAGGAACCCGCGAAAGCCAACTGGCTCGGCATGATCCGATTCCACCGGGAGTTCGTGGATCGGGGACTCGTGATCCTGGCTGTGACGCCGGATTCTGACTCGGCAGTCAAGGCACTACTGGAGCGCTACCCGCTCCCATTCGTCATCGGAACGGGCAGTGCCATGGCCGGATCCTGGGGCATGGGCACCTATGGTCAGGTCTTGGTAGATCATCAAGGCGAGGAGGTCTACCGGGTGGGCGCGAGCAATGGTGTTTGGAATGGCAAGCTGCGCAAGAGCGTGAACGGGTCCCGGCCAGGCGGTGGCGCGGCTTATCGACAAATGACGGTCTCGCTTGAGCCACTGCGCGGGACCAAGCGCGCGGTCGCAGCCCTGGCCGAGGGAGAGTTAGCCAAGGCCCTGGGGTACCTTGAGGCGATCCAAGCGAAAGAGGATGGAGAGCTTGGAGCTCAGGCCAAAATCCTTGCCGACGAGACCCACGAGCATCTGGTGCGCGTGCTCAAGCAGATCGAGGAATTGCTTGCCGCGGGCGAAGCCGTTCTGGCACAAACGGCGCTCGAAGCGCTGGCTAAAGATCTCAAGAGGCATTCAGCCGGTAAGCCGTTCTTGGAGTTGGTTGCCAAGCTCAAGGACGACGAAGAGCACCAGACGGAATTGAAAGCGGCGAAGGTCTACGACAACCTCGTTGAGTCATTCTTTCGGATGGGGTACGGGAAGAATGAGAAACGCTTCCAAAGCATGACTCAGGATTTCCCTCGGACCCGATCCGCTGAGAAGATGCGCAACTACTGGTTGGGAATGCTCTGGAAGTGACTTAGGTGCCAGGCCGGGCTTTGGTCGCTCGCAGGGGAGCTTCGATCTGGCAGTAGACAAAGCACAGGACACTGTAGTGGTAGTACAGCTGGTGCAGGAGCAGCCCAGCGAGCATGTGCGCAATGCTATTGCGGCGACCGATCAAGCAAAAGAAGCCGCGGTTGACGTAGAACGCGAGGGCAAGCAAGGCGGCGCTCAAGCCCCAGATGCGTGTGTCCCAGTACCCAGCGATCACAGAGAGGGTGAGAATACCCGCGAGGCCGGCTTTCAATTTCTCCGCCGGGCTGACGTTGAGGCTGGTCTCCTCCCCACCCTGCTCGATAATCATGCGCGTCCAGGGTAGAGCGCGACCGAAGATGTCCGTGACGACCATGTTGTACAGGGACCAGCGCTTGAGGTGCGTGCAGAGCATGTCCTTGTCCAACAGGATGCGACCACCTTGTTCGCGTAGGCGATAGCCGAGGTCGATGTCTTCGACCATGGGGCGCGGAAATCGCGCCGGATTGAAACCGCCCACATCTAGGTAAGCCTGACGCGCCACGGCCCCGCAACCGCTCCAAAAAGTCGTTGCCTCGCGTTCTCCGTGTTGGTGCACCCAGTGGTGGCGCAGGTTGACGTATTGGGAAACCAGGCTGCGGTAGGGGGGACGGTCGTCGTAGGAGCCAAACATGGCCACCCAGCCCTCGTCATTGCTGAGTTGCTCGCATACGCGGGCTGGGACTTCGTTGTGCAAAATCACGTCTGAGTCCACGAAGAGCACCAAATCCCCTTGGGCCTGTGCGACTCCAATATTGCGCGCCTCGGCCGGACCCAGGCACTTGCCGCCTGAGGACATTACGTGGGCCCCCAGTTGGCGGCAAAGTTCCGGGCCCCCATCTGTGGAGCCATCGTCCACCACGAGAAGCTCCAGAGCCGTGCCCTCGCTGATCGCGGCAAGCAGGGGCTGCAACACCCGCGGGAGATCAGCCCCGGCGTTGTAGAGGGGCATGACAATACTGAGAGTTTTCATCTACGTAGGTGCCCGGCTATGTGGCGCAGCGCAGCTCGGCCTTTCAGGTAGGTCCGTGTGCGCGCACCGAAGATGGGGGCCCAGCGCTCGGGTCCCCGTAGGTAGTAAGCGTCCACTCGTGGGAGCAGGAGCGGGTCATCGCTGGCCCCGAGCCAGCGCATGTCCGTGGTGGTAGCCGTGCTGTAGTGCTTGCGAACCGCAACCGTCGTGGACGGCTTGTAGGTGCCGTAGGGGTAGGAGAAGTGTCGCACGGTTTGCTGTAGCTCATCTTCCAGCTGCCCCTTGCTGCTTGCGAGCTCCCTTTCCAGATTCTCCTCCGTCAGCTCCGCCAGGTGAGGGTGTTCCACGGTGTGACTGCCAAGCTCAAAGCCTGCAGCCTGCAATTCGCGCAATTGGGACCAGTCCATGAGATCTAACTCAGGGGCGTCTGCCCCTTGGGTGGGCCAGCGATTTGTACGCCCCACCCAGCCCGTGACCACATACAGCAAGGCCGGCACTCCCAGTTCTGCCAGCAGCGGCAGGGCGTGCTCGTGCACAGAGCGGAACCCATCGTCGAAAGTCAGCAGAGCCCGTGGTCGGTTGTCCGGATCCTTGCCCTTCAGCATCTCGTCCATGCTCACAAGGGCGACGCCTTCCTCCAACAACCCCTCCACCACTTGGCGAAATTGGTCTGGGCAGTAGGAGATAACCGACCCGCTTGTGTCGAGGGAGTGAAAGGTGAGGATCAGGTCCATTGGCAGGCGCGCGGGGGAGGCATTGATCGTGGGGATGGCGGCTCTCTCAGGGTAGCCCGCAGTCATGAATCGGACGTTTTCGGTGCGATCTTGCTGCCGATCTGGGCCGGCGAAACGCTGCCTCATCTGCCTAGGGGGGAGTTTTCGGTGTTTCTGAGCCCGAAAGATGCGTTTTTTTATGATATACGCATCCCTATGGATCACCACAATTGTGGCCCTACGTGCCCGCTAAGTGGTAAATGTTGGACCGGGAGGCGGATCTTGTTTGACGAACGTCCCGCAGGGGTAGTCCCTTTTCAAGGCTGGCGCTAAGATTCGCGCTCATTTGAAGGGCTGATTCCTATGGGGATCCGCGTGAGTTCATCGAACTCCTGGATCACGTGCAATGCACGAACCCGTCAGAGTCAGTTCCACCGAGGGGAGGACATTCAACGCCCACAGTGGGCTGTGAAGGGCCTTCCCGTTCTGAATAGCAAACATGCTCGATTCGTCGCTTCTTGTATCCGCACACTTCTGTGCAAGTGCAAGTAGAGACGTTTCGCTAACCTAAGATTGATACCCATGGGCAGACGCCTTTACGTCGGTAACCTGAGTTACGACACCACAGAAGATTCTCTCCGCACCGCTTTCGAAGCCGCTGGCGGCTCCGTTTCGGACATTCTCATCATGACCGACCGTGAAACCGGTCGTCCCCGGGGCTTCGGCTTCGTGGAGATGTCCTCCGATTCCGAAGCGCAAGCTGCGATCGAGGCCATGAATGGCAGCAACCTGGACGGCCGTGACTTGACCGTCAACGAAGCTCGCGAGCGCCAGCCCCGAGGCGGCGGCGGCGGCGGCGGCGGCGGCGGCGGTGGTGGCGGTGGTGGCGGTGGTCGCTGGTAGACCACTTCTTCCTTGAAGATTTGAGTGAAGACCGCACGAGCCTCAGGCTTGGGCGGTCTTCCTCTTTGTTGCGATCATGACCTCTGCACCCAAAGCTGTCTGCCTTCTCTCCGGGGGCATGGACTCCGCCGTGACCCTGGCGGAAGCCCGTGCAAAGGGTCGGGAAGTCCATGCTCTTTCTTTTCAATACGGCCAGCGTCACCAGGTCGAATTGAAGGCCGCTGCCCGGGTGGCGAGCGCAGGCGGAGCGGCCGATTGGCGTACGGTTTCTTTGGATCTGGCGGCTTTGGGGGGCTCGTCCCTCACCGACGATCTGCCGGTGCCCAAAGACCGTGCCCCGGAGGATATCGGTGAAGGTGTGCCATCCACTTACGTGCCGGCTCGCAACACGGTGTTCCTGTCAGTGGCCCTCGGCTGGGCGGAGATCTTGGGAGCGCAGGAGATTTTCCTGGGAGTGAATGCCGTCGACTACTCGGGCTATCCTGACTGTCGACCTGAATTCCTTCGGGCTTTTGAGGAGATGGCTCAGGTGGCCACTGCGGCGGGCACTGAAAAGGGGACGAGAATTCATATCCGGGCTCCGCTTCTGAACATGGACAAGGCTGCCATTGTGCGGCGCGCTGAGGAGCTGGATGTGGATCTGGGCCTGACCCACACATGCTATGACCCCGTCATGCAAGGGGAGGCCGCCTTGGCCTGCGGTCGCTGCGACGCTTGCTCCTTGCGCCTGAAGGGTTTTGCTGAGGCGGGCTGTACCGACCCTCTGTCCTA
>JAPKBO010000154.1 GCA_028823395.1 Planctomycetota bacterium
CTCTCCGAGGCAAGATGGCTGCTAGGATGTCCGCATGGAACCGGACTCCACTCTCACGCCCCACCGGAACACGCGGCCGAAAATCGCCCTGACCGTGGGCGATCCGGCCGGTATCGGACCGGAATTGGTGCAGGCACTATTGGCGGACGACGCACTGGCGCGCGATGTGCAACTGGTCGTGGTGGGGCCAGAGGATCTGAAACCCGAGGGCGTGGGGAGCTGGCAGGGGGCTGCCGCGCCTGATTCGGCCACGCATCTGTGGTGCGTTACGCCGGGTACCGGACGCGTGACCATGGGCCACGCCCAGGCCGACTGCGGCCGGACGGCTCTAGCGGCCTTGCGTCGTGGGGCGGATATGGCTCAGGCGGGAGAGGTCGCGGCCCTCGTCACCGCGCCTGTGTGCAAGGAGGCCCTACATCTGGCGGGGGAAGAGGTTGAAGGCCAGACCGAACTTCTCGGCCGATGGGCCGGGGCCAAGCAGTGCGAGATGGTGGCCATTGCAGGGAACCTGCGCGTGATGCTCCTCTCCCGGCATCTGCCCTTGGCTGCCGCCCTGAAAGAGGTGTGCCGCGCGACGATCGTGGAGCGCCTGCGCCTGTTCGACGCCACCCTTCGCGCCGAGGGCATTCCCGCCCCGCGCCTGGCCGTGGCGGGGTTGAACCCCCACGCTGGAGAGAGTGGGCTGTTCGGGTCCGAGGAAATCGACGAGATAGCACCTGCCGTCGCCGAAGCCTGTGCCCTTGGGTTGTCGGTCCAAGGGCCGATCTCAGCGGACCGGGTCTTTTTGGAAGGATCGCGCGGACACTTGGATGGGGTCTTGGCGCTCTATCACGACCAGGGGTTCATCCCCCTGAAGCTTCTATCCCAAGAAAGTGGAGTGACCCTCCTTGCCGGATTGCCCTATCGCCGTCTCAGTCCGGTGCACGGGACGGCCTTCGACATTGCTGGGGAGGGCCGAGCAGACCCCACAAACCTACGCGTCGCGGTGCAGATGGCGGCTTGGGGGGGGTTGGGATTACGTCCGAGTCAGGAAGAAGGTCCTTCCGGCGCGCAGGAAGGGGTAGACTGCGAGAGCCTCCCCTCTACGTAAGGGTTGCGCTCCGAAGACTGGGGACCCCGCCATGATCCAACGCAAGAACAGAATCGTCCTCTACCAGCCCAAGCAGGTGAACGTGAGTCATGGGCGGGAGTCCAGCAAGGACATGCTGCCCCTGGAGTTGCTGACCATCTCCGCCTATCCCCTGGCCGACGGCTATGAGGTCGAGATCCTGGACGGCAGCCTGTACAGCGGGGACGAGGGTCACAGGAAGCTGATCGACATGTGCGAGGGTGCGATGATGGTGGGTACCACCGGCATTCTGGGCTACATGGTCAACGATGGCTATCAGGCCATGTCCAAGGTCAAGGCCAAGCACCCGGACCTACCCGCGGTGATCGGCGGTTGGTTCGCCTCCGTGCGCCCCGATCTGATGCTGGAGACCGGCCTCTACGACGCCGTGATTCTGGGCCAAGGCGAGCTGACCTTCCGCGACCTGGTGCGCGCCATCGACGCGGGCTCGGACCTCGAAGAGGTGTCTGGACTGGCCCTTTGGCGCGATGGAGCCGTACACAATACGGTGCGGCGTGCAGTGGTGGGCTGGGAGGAAATCCTGCCCATGCCCTGGCACCTGATCGACATCGAGCCCTACCGCGTGGCTCAGCTGCGCCCCGCGTCTGTGCGCGACGTGATCCGACTCAACTCCCCGCCATGGATTGGCTACGACAAGCCGTACTTCGGCATCACCTACTTCGGGAGCTATGGCTGTCCCGAACCCTGTGGGTTCTGTTGTTCGCCGGCCGTCACGGACAGGCGCTGGAAGCCCGTGCCTGCCGAGCGCATGCTCGACGACCTGGAAGAGCTTCACGATCGTTGGGGCTTCGATGCGGTGCGCTTCCATGACGCCAACTGGGGCGTCAGCGAAAAACGAGCCCGCGGTTTCGCCGAGGGCATGCTGAATCGCGACCTCAAATTCGGCTGGAACTGCTTCATCGAGACCCACTCGATTCTGCAGTACAAGCCCGACACTCTCGACATGATGGCGGACTCGGGCATGTACGTGCACGAGATGGGCGCCGAGGCAGGCGAGGACGAGATGATGAAGATCATCGGCAAGCCCATTCATGGCGAGGACAACGTGCAGGCCGCCGTGGAGATGGATCGCCGTGGAATACAGGGCTCGATCACCTACATCCTGGGCTATCCGGGCGAATCCGAGGAGTCGATGATGTCCACCCTCGACCAGTGCTTGCGCGTACACAACGCCGCGCCCCTCTCGCGCCCCAACGCCTGGCCCTACAGGCCTATCCCCGGCACGCCCATGTGGGATCAGGCCGTAGAAATGGGCTACAAGGGGCCGACGAGCCTGCCCGAGTGGGGCTCCATCGGTGAGTACCACCTAGAGGAGACCTGGCCCGGGAACATTCCCCCGCGTGTTGCCGAAGTGCGGCGCAAGTACCAGCACTACGTGACACTGTCCTACGGCCTGGCTCGTGGGCGCATCGGTTGGTGGGAGAAGCGTGCGCAAGAGCACCTCGAGAACGGCAGCTACAAGCGCCGGGCCTGGGAGGCCAAGGCCTTCGGTCTGCATGAGCGTGTGCGGCGCAAGTTTACGAGTGCCTCTACGCTTCCGCCTACGTGGATCGACTCGGGCGACCGACGGACGATCTACGGATCGACGGACTGATCCAACGGGGTCGGTGGCGCAGTCGGGGTGTGCAACCTAGAACGCTTGATCGGGCGTGAAACCTCGTAGCGCGTGGCGCGTCTTTTCCATGGAGGTATTCCATGGAAACGTTTGCAGGCGGGATTGGTGTGTGGTTGTGCCGGCTTTGGCTTTGGCTTTGGATCGTGAGTTCTTTGGGAGGGGCGGGTTGGGCTGCTTCTTGCCCGGACGGGGAGAAACCGGATCGAGAGAAGATCAAGGAAATCCAGACGCGCCTGGAGCATCTGCGCCCCGAGACCCGGCGCTACGGTGTCAGCCTGGCAGCGGACCTGAATTGGCCGCAAGCCTGGGGGTGGGTGCTCGAAGCCCTAGAGGATGAGGAGTCGGAAGTCGCGGACGTGGCTCAGCTGAGCCTTGCCGGCGTGTCCTGCCCGGAGGGGCTGGACCTTCTGATGGGCCGGCCCGGTTTGGGCCATCGGGAGCGTACGGTTCGCCTGCGCGTGGCCGAGGCGCTGGGGCGCGTTGAAGTTCCAGTAAACGGGGAACAGCTGGTGCGCGTAATGAAGCGCTCGGATCCGGACCTCTGCCGGCGATTACTCTGGTCTCTTGAACGCCTGGAGAGCCGTGGGCTTCTGGTGGGGGAGCGAGATCGGATCGGTCGCCGGATCGAGGACGCGCTGGGGCGGGGTTACCCGGAGCAGGTGCGGGCCGATGCTCTGGCCGCTCTGATGGGTGTGCAGCCCTCACGCGCCCTGCGCCACCTGCGTTGTGCGTTGCAGGACAAGAAGAGGAACCTCCTGCGGACAGCGGCCGTGATCTTGCTGGCCGGGCAGCGGCACCACGGTGAAGATCTGGAGGTGGGCGAACGCATTCCCGCCGCCGAGATCTTCGCTTGCCTGGAGGCGGCCAGTGCGGATGTGAACCCGTGCGTGCGCCGAGCGGCTTATCGCGCCTTGGGTGCGGAACCTGAGATCCCTTGCCTTGCGATCCTCATTCGGCGTCTGGAGAAAGAGGACCAACGCCACCTGCGCGCCCTGTTAGTGGAGACTCTGCGCCGGATCAGCGGCCTCAATCACTCAGACGACCCGCGTCCCTGGCGCGATTGGCTCGGCCGGCTCGGTGAGGAGGGGACACCAAAGCGCGTGGTGCCCTTGGAGCGCGACACACATCAGACCCGCGTGGCGAAGAGTCTCGCCAACGTTCGACCCAGCACGGACCGCAGCGTCATTCTGGTGGATCTCTCGGGTTCGGTCTGGATGGAGCGCGAGGGCGGAGTCAGTCGCAAGCAGGTCTTGGATCGCGAACTGCGAGCACTCTTGGAGGGCCTTCCGCGCACGGTGTCGTTCAACCTGATTCCTTACGCGACGCGGCCGGTCCCTTTTGAAAAGCACATGGTGATCGCTACCCCGAAAGCCGTACGGCGGGCCTGGGGAGAATTCGATTCGTGTCGCCTGCGCGGCCGCGGAGACGTGTGGTCGGCGTTGCAGGTGGCCCTGTTGGATCCGGATCTGGGCGGCCTGCTCATCATTACCGACGGTGTGCCCACGGGTGGGCAGCACTCCAACATGGAACTGCTCGTGCCCCTGATCGAGTGGGAGTGCCGCTGGCGGGGTATTGCCGTGGATTCAGTGCTGATCGACTCCGCTAAGCGCCTACAGGATTCGTGGTCGGACCTGGCCCGGCGCACGGGAGGTACCATGACGCCCGTGCATTTTGAAAGTGAGGCGCTACGGTAGGTGGGCCTCGGCACTGCACCTTCGTCCATGTCTGACCCTTCTGATCCCCCCAACTCCGACTTGCCCGTTGACTGGGCTCAGCACTACGCCGATGGGGACACCCCTTGGGACCACGGCGTGGAGCACCCCGAGTTGGCGGCGCGGCTGGGTGCCGGTGAGCTGGCCGTACCCGCTCCTGGTGCGCGTGCTCTGGTTCCCGGCTGTGGGCGCGGCCACGATGCCCTCGCCTTGGCGCGAATCGGGTGGAAGGTGACCGCTCTCGATCAAGTGGCCCCCCTCGAAGAGATCGTCAATTCAAAACTTCATCCCCTGGGGGGTGAATATCAGTTGGGCGACGCCTTGGCCTGGACTTCGGCATCAGGTGAGCCCGAGATGGATCTGGTTTTCGATCACACATTCTTGTGCGCTATCGATCCGGAGCAGCGACCTCGGTTCGCTGATCTGGTTCTGCGCAATCTGCGACAGGGCGGACAGCTTGTTTGCCTGCTCTATCCTGTGGGCAAGCTCCTCGAGGCTGGAGGTCCACCTCACAGTTTGGATGCGGAGCAGGTTGGGGCCCTGTTCGGAGATGCGCTCGAACTCGTCGAGCATTCACCCGCCGTTCACTGCATCGAAGAGCGGGAGCACGGCGAGCGCTGGGGGCGCTTCGTGCGGCGTTGAGCTAGCGCGTCAGTTCCAGGAACTGAAAACGACCCCAGGTGCTCTGCACACCCGGGATGGATTCAATGCCCAGGCAGGCCTTACCCAGGGTGCGCGCGACGGTCTGAGTCAGGGGCCGGAAGTTGCGCGTGCGGAAGTCCAGTTCTTCCGGTTGAGGGAGAGCCTGCAACCCGAGGTGGTGCTTGACGCACAGGCCGGCGGCGCGCACCAGGTCGTGGACCGCGCGCGGGGCTAGGGCCTCGAAGGGGCCAATGCTGGGATCGGGGGAGAGGACATATTCCACTCCGCCGGGGCCGCTCCCGCGTCGGCGCAGGGATTCCACGGCGCCATGGAAGGAATGCGAGCTCACAAAGCCCAAGAGGAGGCGTCCGCCGGGCTTGAGCCAGCGAGCCATGGCCTTCAAGAGTTCACCCCGCTCGGCGGGGGGCATGCCCTCCAGCCGGAAGAGGCAGGTGATCTGATCGAAGCTCCCATCGGCGGGGCCCGCGTCTTCTGCGCCGGGCCACAGGTGGGTGGGGACCTCGCCAGGTAGGCGTCCGGATACAAACCTTGCGACTTCGGGCGTGCGTTCGAGCACTTCAAATGCGTAGCCGGAGCGCTCGCGACCCATACGTGCAGTGAGAATTCCCGTGCAGGGCAGGACGTCCAGCCACCTGGGCGTGTGCGTGGGATCAGCGGGTGGTACGAAACGCCCTAGTGCTCGCAAGAGTGCGCGCTCCTCCCAAGCCCGCGGCTTGTTGTGACGCAGTCCATTCAACACCCGCGCACGCTGGTAGGTGGCCAAGAGGTCGGGTTCCCAGTCGCGCGGATGGGGGGACGATGGGATCGGACGACCGCCGTAGTGATTGAAGTGCGCCACGTCGGAAAGTGGGCGACGGCGCGGGCCCTTGCCGAGTGATGAGCGCGGCCAACCGACGGCCAACACCGCGACCACCATGCGGTCCGGTGGCAGGCCGACGACTTCGCGTACCTTTTCGGCGCCGCCCGTTTGCGTGATCCAAAACGTTCCCAATCCAAGAACACTGGCTGCCAGACTCATGTTCTGAATCAGTGCGCTGGCAGATTGAATGCCCGCGTCGTTCTCCCGTGAAAAATCTCGACCGTAGGCCACGACAATATTGACCGGTGCGTTGGCGAGCTGGGTGGAGAGCGCACCGAGCTGAGCGTTGACGTCGGGGTCGTCCACGGCGACAAGGTCCCACATCTGATAGTTGCAGGAGCTGGGCGCCCAGGTGCCTGCGTGCATGATCTGGTCCAACAGTTCGCGGGGGACGGGTTTGTCCTCAAAGCGGCGGACCGAGCGTCGGGAATAGAGGGCCTCCCAGAAATCCTGCGCGGGCAGGGGGCTCAGCGGAGGGACGCGGCCCTCCGCGGCATCCCGATCGGTGGCCGGGGTGCCCGTGGGCAGATCGATCTCGCGGGCCGGGGGAATGCCGTCAGGGACCTCCTCCTCGGAGTCGCCGCGGATGTCGCTGGGAATGGAGGTCATGGCAGAACCCTCCCCGATGCCAGGGGGGGTGCGTACATCATCGGCCTCTGGGGGGGCTCGCATGCACCCCTTGCGCAGGAAAAGGCCAGCCCTCACCGTGGGGCCTCTCTCATTCCGCCTCTCCGCCTCCCAAGCCACCCATGCGATCCATCCTGCGGCTCCTGTCCGTCCTCGTCCTGGTTCCTGCGTCCTCCGCTATGCCTTCATCTTGGGGGGGCTCCCAGGGGGGCGATGGCGTCCTCTCACCGGATGAATTCCTCGAGGGCCGGGACCTGGGGGCGGATTTCACCCTGGCTGATTGGGAGGAAGTCTCGGGCTACTTCCGTCACCTGGCGGAGGCCAGTCCAAGGATCCAGCTTCAGCGGCTGGGGGCGACCCGCGGAGGCCGTGACTTCCTGATGGCCACCCTCTCCTCTGAGGAGAACCTGGCGCGTCTGCCCGAGATTCGTCGCATGGGGCACCGCCTCTCCGATCCGCGCGGCCACAGCGAAGAGGAACTCGAGGAAGCTCTGAACAAAGGTCGGGTGGTCCTTTTCATTTCTCCGGGCATGCACTCCACGGAGACCTCCCCGGCCCAGTTTGGAATGCAGTTCGCCTACGAACTCGCCACGTCTGATGAGGAACCCTGGGTGAGTGCGCGCAACGAGACGGTGGTCAACCTGTTCCCATGCACCAACCCCGACGGGTTGGACGGTGTGGTCTCTTGGTACCGCAAGTATGTCGGGACGCCCTACGAGTCCACCGGGCTCGCCGATCTCTATCAGCACTACGCGGGTCATGACAATAACCGCGACTGGTTCATGCTCTCTCTAGCGGAGACGCGTCTTGTGACCGAGCAGCTCTACAAGGTGTGGCGACCCCAGGTCTATTGGGATGTGCACGAGCAGGGCAGCAGCCGCGAGCGATTTTTTGTTCCGCCCTTCCGTGACCCCCTGAACCCGAATATTGACCCTGCGGTGATTACCGGCATTGACTTGTTGGGAACTCGGGCCTTGCTGGATATGAACCGTGAGGGACTATCGGGGATTTCCACCGGCGTTTCTTATGACATGTGGTGGACGGGCGGCAATCGCAACGTGCCTACCCGGCACAACATCATCGGGCTCCTGACTGAGGCAGCCTCCATCCGCCTTGGGACGCCGATTTTTCTGCAGCCGGGCGATCTGAATGCTCCCCGTGGATTGAGCCACTACGGCCCCTCCAATCGCTTCCCCAATCCCTGGCCGGGGGGGTGGTGGCGACTCAAGGACGTGATCGACTACGAGATGGCCTTTGGGCGCTCCCTGTTGGGCAGCCTTTCGCGAGAAGGGCGTCTGTGGCGCGAGAACTCGCTGGAACTGGCCCGTCGTGCATTGGAACGGGGCGCTGGAGAGGGGCCGCGGGGCTGGCTTATCCCCCCTGACAACCGGGACCTCTCCGCCGTGCGTCGCTTATGCCAGGCACTTCTCTCCACTGGGGTGGAGCTGCATGTGGCCCAAGCCGAGTTCGAGGCCGATGGTCGTACATGGCCCGTGGGGACGATCGTGATTCGACGGGATCAGCCCTACGGGGCGCACGTCAAGGACCTCTTTGAGATCCAGCGTTATCCCGAGGGGGATTCTCCTTACGACGTGGCTGGCTGGACGCTTCCCGTCTTGATGGGAGTGCGCCGGGTCGAGGTCATGGCACCGCTCGAAGTCGAGTCCTTCCTAGCAGCGAGTGCGAGAGAGGCCATGGCGGCTTTCGGCGGTGATGAACGCTTAGCCGTCATGCCGCATCGAGGATGGCTCGACGCCTCTAACTTGGACAGCTGGACGACCGTCTTGCGCGGTGTGGCTGATGGGAACCGATTCACGTTTGTGGGGAGCGGTCCGAAGGAAGGGTTGTTCATTCCCGGCGAGGGCGCCTATCCGGCTGAAGATCCCGTGGCTTTTGA
>JAPKBO010000351.1 GCA_028823395.1 Planctomycetota bacterium
CCGGTCAAGGGGATGTGCGCGCGCGCAGTCGAGAACATAGCCCCGGCCGCGGCTAGACCGTCGATGTGGGGGGTGGGGATGTCGGATCCGTAGCAGCCCAGATGATCTGCCCGCAACGTGTCCACGGCGATCAGGATCAAATTGCGCTTAGCGCGTGCCGGCTCGGCCTCGGTGTCCACGCCACCACCGGACTCGGAGCACCCAATCAGTGCGGCTGGCACCAGGATGAGTGCCCCAATCCTGCGGAGGGCCATCCCCGTTATTCGCGCTGCGGTATCCATGGGAGAATCATACCTCCAGCCAACCCGCACTCGTGGGGTCAATCCCGTACCCAGACCTGGACGGTCCAGTGATCTTCGAGCAGGGAGCACAGCACCAAATCATCGCTACCCGAGCCCGTCAGATCGGTGGGCAGCAAAATGACCTGCTCAGCATCGGCGAGACCTGGAACCTCCAGCGCCCAATGGGCTTGCTTGCCTTGGCGACCGCGACGCAGAGCTGCGCCCGCTGAGAAGTCCCGCTCGAACAGGTCGCTCATCTTCAGTGTGACGTTGCCCTGATCTCCCAGAGCATCGAGATCCTCGAGGACCAAGACTTCCAGGAGGCCCATGACGTCGGGCTCGCCGTCCCACGCGCGTTCGAGGCGATCCTCTTCGGGCGCGCAATCAAGATAAACCGAAATCGTGTCACCCTCGATGTCCACCACGTCGTCGGTCTCCGAATCGCCACCCCATGCCAGGCGCCTTGCGGGGATCTCCAGCTGTTCGATGACCGCCTTACCGATTTCTTCGGCTTCCTCTATCAACGGAAGGAGCCGGGGGATCTCCACGGAGACCTGCCCCCTCTGGGTGGGTTTTCGACTGAAGGTCCCTTCCGAGTTGGTGTAAGTGAAGATGTCGAAGTCGAGTTTTCCGGGAAGGATCAGGTAGCGCAGCACGCGCCCGAGGCTGATGCGCTCGCCCCGCACGATCTGCAGATCGAGTTGCGCGTCCCCGCGCACCTGGCGCACGAACCAACCGAGGACTTTGCCGCTCGCCTTGAGGATCTGATCGGGTTTGGCTCTCGGGCCGGTGTGCGAGCCGCCCAGGTACACACGGAATTGCGATCCCAAGACCACGATCAAGTCTCTCGGCGCCACACCGTCCAAGTCGCGTAGAGCCCAGGACACGTCCTCGTCCATGTTGGCCAGCAGATCATCGAAGTTGAGCCCCTGGCTCTCGGGGAGCTCGGCCTGCAGAGCCACCAGGTCCATGACCCAGGTAGGTTCGGTGGGGAGGCCGGCCTCTCCTGCGAGGTGAACGGCTACCCGCTCGCGTGTCTGAGAGATGAGATCATGCTCCCCATCTCCATCCAGGTCGTACATACGGAACTTGGGCACGGATACCTGCCGGCCCACTCGCGCCCCCAGCTGCCCCGGTGAGCCGGTGGAGAGTGTGATGGACAGGTCAAACGCGATGATGAGGGGCGGGTCAAAGCCCGCGCCGTTCGCCAGATGGACGTGGTGAGCGCTCCGCGTGGGCAAGACCAGATCGGGAAGGCCGTTTCCATCCACGTCCCGGCAAAAATCCATGGCTGTGATCCCGGGAGGGAGGAACACCTCGTCCTCTAGGATGAGTACGGCAGGCTGGAAGGTCTTCCCGTCGAAGTCGTGACGGAAGACCCTTCCATCTCCAGTCAACGTTAGGACGCGATGCGCGCCCGTGCCGTCAATGTCCGCCACAGTCCAGGCCGTGCGGCCAACAGGCCATTTCATGAGGGCCGT
>JAPKBO010000352.1 GCA_028823395.1 Planctomycetota bacterium
CGCTACCATCTAACACCAAGAGAGGCCGCAATTTGCGGCCTCTCTTGCGTTTGGGGACACTTAGGGGTGTGTCAAGGAGTGTGCCAAGGTCTCGCCCGATCGGCTGCGTCGGAGGACGTACCCCTGGACCTAGCGACGCGACAGCTCGTGTCCCGCGGCGCTCAGTTGTTCCAGCGCGTACGAGTCGAGGGCCATCGTCAGCTCCTCGAGGGTGACCCCCAGGACGGAGCGGTACGCGGCGTCTCGATCCCCTCCGTTCGACATCAAGAGCGGTATGAGACGATCGAACAGCGCCTCGTCCCCGTAGGTCCCAACGAGGTACTCGCCGGCGAGGAACCCGAGGGTGTAGATGCGGGGCCACTCGATCGAGTCCCCGTGGTACTCGCCGCCGGTCGCGAGCAGTGGGTCAGCAAAGGAGGTCAGCTTCGCCCGCTGCGGGCTCGATCGCTCGAAGACGGCTGCCCGCCACTTCTCCTCGGACTCCCCCCGCACGGCCACCGCGTAGGCGTAGGCCGCCATGCGCGCTGCGCCCACCTCGAGGAGGACGGGGACGAAGGGCGTGGTGCCCTGGCCGGTGAGCTCGCTCATGAGTAGTCCGTGGGTGGCGTGGCCCATCTCGTAGACGAAGTGCAGCTCCCAGTCCCTTGCGTCGAGCAGCTCACCGGCCCCCTCCTCCGTGAAGGCGGACAGGGGCGGCTCACCGCGCCTCGGATCGACCGCGGGACCCCAGGGTCTGGCGAAGAGAATCGACTCGCTCTTCTGCCAGCCGCTGCCCGCGTTCAGGCCGCCGTCCTGCTCGCAGAGGTACTCCTGGCGGTACCCCGACATCGCCTCCTGCACGTCCAGGCACCAGCTCTTGTCGAGGGAGAACACGGCCCGGATCCGGCCCGGGCCGTGCCCGGCATAGGGGCCGTACATCCGCAACGCATCGTCGAGGATGGCGCGGATCCAGGTCGTCGCGGAGGGGTGGACGTCGGGGGAGACCTGCAGCTCGATGGCCACCGCCTCGTTCGGCACGTTCCGTCTCCAGCGGGCGAGCATGAAGGCGAGCGCGGCCTCGCGCACCCCCATCTCCTCGCGGGCCAATATCGGCGCCCCGTCTACGTTCGGTGCCGGAGGCCTAAGCCGGGCGAGCGAGTCGTCCGCGCTCTCCGGCGGAGCGGCATCAGGTGCAGTGGGTCGGCTCGCCCCGCCCTTGGAGCGGAGGCAGCCGGCGAGGAGAGATGCCGTGAGGCAGAGGATGTAGAGACACCGCATGCCGGAGGGTACTTCTATTCCAGCTCCGAAACGGTAGCCCGGAGGCATCATTTCGCGGGAGTACTTTGAAGGCGAGTACGGTTTGACGCTCTAGCTGGCTGCGTGTCGTGCTGGGTCGCCCCTGGCAGGGCACGGTCAACCTGGTTGCGCAACGGTCCAACTGTGCCCATGCCTGTGACATCCTCTAGTTCTGATCTAACCAACAAGCGGCATGACCTCCCTCCACGGACGTCGGGGTAGCGCAGAGACGTAGCTCGTCGGGCTCATAACCCGGAGGTCGCAGGTTCGAATCCTGCCCCCGCTACCAACACCTGGAGATGAAACAGGTGTCCCGCCCATGTCGATGGGCCTGGGGCAACGATGACCCGGCCCGTGCCGGGTTTTTTCGTGAGCGCGCGGAGGGGCGACCAAGGCCGTCGGACGGGCAAACGGGGACCCCCGTGCTATCCATAAACTCGGCCGTCCCCAAGATCGGTGTTCTAGACACCGCCGGTGCCGATA
>JAPKBO010000155.1 GCA_028823395.1 Planctomycetota bacterium
GGCTGGGTCTGCGTGCAGTTGATGCGGCAGGTGGATCAGTATCAGGTGGAGGTCTTGTTGTCTCTGGCCCTTTGCGCGGGTCTCTATTCTCTGGCCGCTGCTTTACACAGTTCGGGGCCGCTGGCGGTCGTGGTGGCGGGGCTGATGATTGGTAACCGGGGCAAGCAGCTCGCCATGTCTTCCTTGACCATCGAGCGGCTGGACGTGTTCTGGGAACTCGTGGACGAGATCCTGAATGTGGTGCTCTTTGTCTTCATCGGGATGGAGGTTCTGATTCTCCCCTTAGGTGCGAGCTCCATTCTGGCTGGCCTGCTGGCCGTGCCTCTGGTCTTACTGGCGCGGTTCCTGGCCGTGGGGGGGGCCGTCTCACTGCTCCGACGCTGGCGTCCCTTTACGCCGCACGCGGTCAAGATTCTTACCTGGGGTGGTCTGCGGGGTGGTATCTCCGTGGCCTTGGCGCTCTCTTTGCCTTCTGACCTGCCGGCCAGGGACCTGATCGTCACCATGACCTACGTGGTGGTGGTGTTCTCTATTGTGGTTCAGGGCCTCACCGTGGGGCGCCTGGTGCGTTGGATTCCCCAGGAGGACTTGCAAGAGGACGTCCCTCCCCATTGATCTGTTGGTTGTGCGCTTCACATGGGGCTACCCCTCGCTAAGCTGCGGGCATGATTAATTCCCTGCGCTGCCTACCCCTAGCTGTGTTGTTTGGACTCATGTCCTGCAGTGCGGATGCTCCCCCGGCCGTCCCTGACGATACGGCGTCGGCGGTATCGTCGACGGAGGTCGCCAAGCTGCCCGAGGTGCGTTACTACGTCATCGCGGACACATGACCCTTCTGTGTCAAAGTCCAGAACGCCGTGAGCGAGCTGGCAACTGAGTACGAAGGGAAAGTGAAGTTCGAGTTGATTCCCGCGGAGGAAACGCTGGCCGCGGGCGAGGACATAGCGAAGTTCGGATTTACCGACGCCAAGCACGGGCTTGTGGCTTTTGATTCGAGCGGCGAAGCGCAGGTCAAAATTCCCGGCCATAGCTTTGGTCGCGAAGAGATCGTGGCCGCGATCGAACAGGTTCTGGGCGGACTCTAGGGGTTCATGCCCCGAGGGATGCGTGCGAGCACCTGCTCGGCATCCGAGTAGCCTTCGGCCAGGATTACCCGCTCCCCGCCTGATCCCAGGATCAGGGTGGGGAAGGAGTGGACGTTCAGCGCGCTTGTGAATTCCAGATCTGCCTCCAGGAGTGCCTGGGTTGTAGCTGAGTCCAGCTCCCGCTCGAAGACGCCACCATCGAATCCAAGCTCGGCGCCCAGGGCCACCAAAGTCTCGGTGTCCGACGGGTTGCGAGCCTCCTGGTAGTAGGCCTGCTGGATGCGGTCGAACATCAGGGGGCCTGCTCCCGACCGCAAGCTCTCGGCGAGTAGCACGGCGCGGCACGAGGGATAGGTCGAGCGGCGTGGCTGGCAGTCGTTCCAGAACTCCCAGTTGAATGATGCCCCCGTTGTCTGCTCCACAGCCTTCCAGGCCTGCCGAACATAGCCCCGCGTGTCCCCGTCCATGGGCTCGGCGCTGTCCGGAGCCAATCCGCCCATCACGTAACGCACGGGCGTGTCTTTCGGCAGGGCAGCCAGCGCCCGGTCACGGACGGTTCGGAATCCCCAGCACCAGGAGCACATGGGGTCGGCGATGTAGAGCAGGGTGGCTGTCAAGATGACAAGAGTCTGACGCAAACCCGGGTGGCATGCACTCTTCCCTCGGCTATCCTCTGCTCCAATGTCTGAGGCCCCCGACCTGCAATCACTCCGTATCGACCGCACTCCGTCCGCTCGCAAGCGACCGGGCCCGTGGAAGGGCCGCGTTGTCTGGCTGGCTGTGCTTCTTATTGGGGGTTGGCTGTTCCAGCGCCCCATGATGGGTCTGGTGGATCGGCTTCGCCTGGTCGAGGTGGAAATCACGAGCGTGGTGCGGCGTAGTCCTTCTCAGGATGCGGGCTCGGAAGGCGCGGCAGCCAACGGCTACGTCGTGGCGCGCACGCGCGCTGCGCTTTCGGCAGACCGACCCGGCCGGTTAGTGGAGGTCAACGTGGTGGAGGGCTCGCGAGTCAGCAAGGGCGACGTCGTCGCGCGTCTCGATCACGAGGAACAAGACGCGGCGGTGGGACGCTCACGTGCGGATCTGGAAGTCGCGCGGCGAGGAGTCGAACGGGCCGCCGCTACGACGGCACGCGCGTTGGCTGATGAAGGGCGGCTGGACGGAAGCGTGAATTCCGTCGCGGCCCAACTGGACGAAGCCCAGGCTCAGTTGGACTTTGCTCGGGAGGCGGAAGTCCGCTACGAGGAACTCTTGCGCCAGGGAATCGTGCAGGTTGAACGCCGCGACGAAGCCGTGCGCGATCGACGAGCAGCCGAGGCGCGGGCCAATAGTGCCGCCGCTCTCCTCGCCGGAGCCCGCTCCACTCTGAAGGTGGCTCAAGCCGACATCGAGGTGGCCCGCCGTACTCAGGCGGAATTCGAGGCGCGCGCCATGAGCAGCGAATCTGAATTGGATCAGGTCCTGGCCTCCCTGGAGAAGACCTTTGTGCGCGCCCCCTTCGACGGGGTCGTCGTATCGAAGGAAGCCGAAGTGGGGGAGGTCGTCTCTCCCAACTCCCAAGGGGGCTCGAATGCACGTGGTTCTGTGGCCACTATGGTGGACTTTGGCAGCCTCGAGGCTCAGGCCGAGGTGCCCGAGACCAGCTTGGCTGCGGTGCGCCTGGGAGCACCGGCACGCATCTATCTCGATGCCTTCCCCGGCGAGCCCTACCTGGGCCGCATCGACCGAATATGGCCCGCCGCCGACCGACAGAAAGCCACCGTTGAGGTACGCGTGGCTTTTGATGAGTTGGACGAACGCCTCCGGCCGCAGATGGGGTGCCGCGTCGTGTTTTTGAGCGAGGGAGCGGCTGCTCAGGAAGGGCCGGTCAAGCTGGTGCTCCTCGTTCCAGCCACGGCCCTGGTCAAGCAGGGCCAAGCGAGCGCAGTATTCGTCGTGGAACGCGACCGGGTGCGAATGCAGGAAGTTGACGTGGGGGCCACGCGTGGCAACCGAGTCATTATTGAAACGGGTCTGACTGGCGAAGAGGAGATCGTTGTGACTCCTCCCGTCGAATTAGAGGATGGACAGCGCGTGCGCGTTGTCCGCTAAGGGAAACCAAAACATGAGCAGCACGACGGCAACACGGGCGGTGGTGGATTTGAACGGTGTGACTCGAGCCTACTCGCGAGGCGGCGAGCGCTTGGTCGTGCTGGACGCCCTGGACTTCACCATAGAAGAAGGAGACCGGGTGGCGATCATGGGACCCTCAGGGTCGGGTAAGACGACTCTGCTCAACCTGATCGGCGGCCTGGACAAGCCCGGGTCGGGTTCGGTGCGTGTCGCAGGCGAGGAGTTGACTGAACTCTCGCCTCCCGAACTGGCTCGCTGGCGGGCGGGCAACGTGGGCATCGTGTTCCAGGGCTTCAACCTGATCCCCGTACTCTCCGCACAGGAAAACGTGGAGTTGCCCCTGTTGCTTACGCGCCTGTCACGCTCCGAGCGTCGTGCCCACGCTGCCCATGCGTTGGAGCTCGTGGGTCTGGCAGACCGCGCCAGCCACAGACCGGGTCAGCTCTCCGGCGGCCAGGAGCAACGGGTCGCCATCGCGCGTGCCATCGTCAGTGATCCGACCCTCATCTTGGCGGACGAGCCGACCGGGGACCTCGACCGCGCCTCCGCGGACAGCGTGATGGCCTTGCTGGCGCGCTTGAACGAGGAGTTGGGCAAGACCGTGGTCATCGTGACCCACGATCCCCTCGCAGCAGCGAGCGCCAAACGCAGTGTGCACCTGGATAAGGGCCGCTGGAAAAGCGACGGAGAGAGTGCCTGACCGTGCCGACCCTTCTCATTTTCCGCAATCTACTGCGGCACAAGCTACGAACGGCTTTGACCGTGGGTTCGCTCGCCATTGCCGTGTTCTTGCTGTGCGTCTTGCGCGCCCTGGTCGTCAGCCTCGACGCAGGTGTGCGCAACTCCACCAGCGATCGATTGATCGTGCAGTCCGCAGTGAGTCTCTTCGTCAATCTGCCGGCGTCCTATCTCGGCAAATTACAGGCAGTGGAAGGCGTGGACAGCGTGGCGCGCCTGCAGTGGTTTGGCGGCTACTATCAGGATCCCTCCAGCTTCTTTGGTCAGTTCGGAGTGGACCCCGAGGAATTCCTGGACATGTACCCGGAGTTCAAGATCGTCGACGGCTCGCGTGAGCGGTTCCTTAGCGAGCGCACGGCTTGCATCGTCGGTCGTCAGACGGCGGATCGCTACGGTTTCAAAGTCGGCGACACGGTGCCCATTATTGGCACGATCTTTCAGCGTCTCGATGGGACGCCTTGGGAATTCCAGGTGGCGGGGATCTACGAGTTGGATTCCATTGTCTGGGACGAGACCACCATCTTCTTTCCCTTTGAGTATCTGGAAGAGAGCTTGGAGGGTGGAACGGCTAGTGGGCCTCCCGGCTCGGGGGTGATCTATATGCACCTGGCGGAAGGTGTGAACCCGGTCAACATCGCCGCTGAAGTGGATGGCCTTTTCGAGAACGGCCCACAACGCGTTCAAACCACGACCGAGGCTGAGTTCAACGCCCAGTTCGTTTCTATGGTGGGCAACATCCCCTTCTTTGTGACCACCATCGGTGGGGGCGTCCTAGCGGCTATTCTGCTGGCCGTGATCAACACCATGTTGTTGTCGGGACGTGAGCAGCGCCACGACATGGGTGTACTGAAGGCGCTGGGCTTTTCCGACTGGGCTGTCTTCGGAGTCATGCTGGGTCAGGGTGTGGTGCTGTGCGTGTTGGGCGGTGGGGTCGGTATCGGACTGGCTCAACTCAGTGCTCCGGAAATCGCCAAGCTCCTGGGCACCATGTTTCCGGGTTTTGAGATGACCTCGGAGATCCTTACCAGCGCATGCACTTTGTCCCTCGGCATCGGTTTGCTCTCGGGTGCCCTGCCGGCAGCGGCCACACGCAAGCTCATGGCGGTTGACGCCTTCCGGAGGGGAGCCTGATGCAGCTCGTCCCCTTCAGCTACAACCTGCGGAGCCTGCTGGTTCGGCGCAGTACGACTCTGCTGACCGTGGTTTCCATCGGGGCCACGGTGGCCGTTATTTCTGGCGTGCAGGCCCTGCAGCAAGGGTTCGTGACGATCTTCGAGAATGGGGGCCGCACGGACGTGGCCGTTTTCTTGCGACCTGGGGCTACTACGGAAAACCAGAGCGGCTTCACCCGTTCCAGCGCGGATGTTCTGCTCAAGAGCATCCCTGAGATCGCCCTAACCGATGACGGTCGCCCCTTGGCTTCGGCGGAGAACTACATGGCCGTACGCCTGTTCAAGGTGGGTGGGGGAGAGACCAATGTGCCCGTGCGTGGGGTGCAACCCATGACGATGACCATTCGCGCCAATGACTTGCAGATCTTGGAGGGCCGCAGGTTCGAACCTGGAACGGATGAGATCATGGTGGGAGAGAAGCTCACTCGGCGCATCCGAGGTTGTCAGCTCGGCGAGATCATCCGCCTCAACACCGTGCCCTTCACGGTGGTGGGCATCTTTACCGATGAGGGCACCTTCTCTTCCGAGATCTGGGGGGATCTGGAGCGCATGGGAGACGCGCTACAGCGCTCGGTCTACAACCGCGTGATCGGTGTGCTACGCCCCGATGTGGACGTGCCCGCTCTGATTGAGGCCCAGGAGAACCATCCTCAAGTTCCGGCGAGCGTCATGACCGAGGCCGATTACCTCATGAGCCAGACCGGTATGATCAGCGCGACGCTCCTGGGTCTGGGCGCGTTCCTGGCCGTGATCATGGGTATCGCTGCTGTGTTCACGACGACGACCACCATGCAGGCCGCGCTGGCGGCGCGCACCCACGAGATCGGCATCCTGGCCTGCCTGGGTTTTCGGCCCGTTTCGATTCTGCTCTCGTTCCTGTTTGAGTCCCTCGTACTTGGCGTACTAGGCGGACTGGTAGGCATCCTCCTCACCCTGCCCCTCAACGGCATCGAGACGGGTACGACGAACATGGTCACCTTCACGGAGGTGGCCTTCGCCTTCCGCATCACGCCTCAGGTGCTGGGCACGGCGATCCTCTTCTCGATTCTCCTGGGCCTGCTCGGTGGTGCGATCCCCGCCTTCCGCGCTGCACGCATGAGTGCGGTGGAAGCTCTGCGCCGGGGCTAGTCGACGGAGTCGGCTTCGAGCTCCACGCCTAGGCCGTCGGCGATGCGATTGACGTAGGCGTAGTAGGCGGTCACTTCGGCGATGGCGAGGACGGCTCCGTGATCGAAGCCCGCGTTTTCCAGGGACTCCACGTCGCTGCGCTCCATCGCTGCCGGTTCGCGGGTCAGCTTGCGAGCGTAGGCGATCATGGCTCTCAAGCGGGGCGGAAAGTCCACCGGCAGGGGATCGGACTCCAGTCCGGTGAGCAAGACTTCGTCATCCAGGAGCCGCCGCAGACCGCGGCGGTGGTGTTGCACTCAGTAGTGGCATTCGTTGGCACGGCTGACCACCAGGGCGATCATCTCGCGCTCCGAGGCAGACAGACTGGGCGTGGCTTTCATCACGGCGCGGTACAGCTCGAAGTGTGCGCGCAGGCCTGCGGGGTGCAGGGAGTGGATCTGCATGATGTGATCCAGCTGTCCCGTGCCGGGGTCCGTGACGCGGCCGTAGAGCTCACGCAACTCTTCGGAGGCGTCCTCGGGTGGGATGGTGTCAATCCAGGCCATGGCGTGTAGGGATGAGGCTTAGGGTGTGTCCGGGTAGCAGACCCGGCTGCGGTGTCCGCTCTTGCTCACGCTGCGCACGCCGAAGAAGCAGCCGTCGGCGGTGATGCCTTCGATGGTGGCGCGCACGATGGTCTGCTCACGCCCACGCACGCGCAGGACGCTGGGCTCTGGGCTCTGGGCTCGCACCTCCTGCCAGTCGGGAGCCGTGGTGTCGCGCCAGACGACTTCGTAGCCGGCAACCGAGGCGTCCTCCACCGGCGTCCAGGAGAGCTGCGTGTCGTAGGAGACCGCGGCACGCATGAACAGCCTTTGGGGCGCGGGGGGCGCTAGAGCCCACTCGGCCAGGGCGGCTGCATTCACCCGTGCCACGCGCGCCATGTAGTCGGCCGAGACCCACTCGGACACGTCGCCGTACTGGACGCCGTCCTTCTCTCGCAGGTCCTGATGCTGGCGTTCGTAGTTCTCGTTGGCCTCCGAGAGGCGCACGGCCGGTACGCCATCCTCGTGGAAAGGCTTGTGGTCGCCGCCGCGACCGAAGCGATCCAGGCGAAAAATCAGCCGCAGGTTGGCCTTGGGTACGTAGCGCCGGGCGCTGGCGGCGATGGAGCGTGCCAACTCTCGGGAAGAGGAATGCAGTCCATCTGCGGCGGAGAAGCAGCGCACTGTGCTGTCGTCCACGATGCCGTTGCCCCCGTGGATGTTGCCCACGATGTCGTTGGTGATCATGCCGTCCACCTGCAGACCCGTCTCCTTGGCCCACTCGGCGAAATGCGTGGCCCCGTAGAGGCCCTGCTCTTCGCCCGCCACGCAGATGAATACCAGGTTGGCCGGGTACTCTCCCGCGCTCATGACCCGTGCCAGTTCGAGCACCACCGCCGTGCCACTGGCGTCATCATCTGCGCCGGGTGCCGGGCTGGTGGAGTCCGAACCACTGCCGGCGCGTGAGTCGTAGTGGCCCGAGACAACATAGGTGCGTCCTAGTGGGTCGACTTCGGTCCCCGGCAGGAAGCCGTACACGTTGACCATCTCCACTTCCCCGAGACCCCGCGCGTTGACGGTGAAGCGCTGTTCGTGAATCTCAAGCCGCCCTTCGCATGCCTTGGATATGGCGTCGAACTCGCGACGTATCCATCGGCGTGCGGCGCCGATGCCGTGGGTGTCGGAGGCGGTGTCCGAGGCCGAGTGGCGTGTTCCAAAGCCCACCAGCGTCTCCACGCTGCTCATCAAGCGCGCGGGTTCGATCTCCTCCAGCAGGTCGGGGATCGGGTCTTGGAGGGGGGCGCTGGCCAGAATCGAGACGAGGATCGGTAGCAACATGGTGGGGTTATCCTTGGGTGGGTCAGTCCTCTTCCTGGTCTCCGTCCGCGTAGCCGAGTGCCTGGAGGGCTTTGAGCTCAGTCGCTTCTTCGGCAGTGAGGTCTCCAACGCCGGAGCAGCCGGGTCAGAGTGTAGCTCTTGCCGTAGGGGAGAAGCCCAGGGGATATGTTCATGTTGTCGTCACCCCATGCCCCCCGGCCTCACGATGGGGCGTTCGGTCACTCATCCCGAGGGCCCAGTCCATGGTGAAACGCGCGTT
>JAPKBO010000156.1 GCA_028823395.1 Planctomycetota bacterium
GCCTTACGCATCCGGTTCAGCCGCCCGTCGGCATCTTCCCGGCTGACCTTGCCTTCGGCGACCAACCCGTCGAGCTCCTTCTTGGCACGTGCGTAATCTGAGCGAGTGAAACTCTTGGCGGTTTCATTGCTGCCGATAGCCTGACGCATCTCGCCAAGCCTGCGCCTTGCGTCTTCCGGGCTTACCTTGCCTTCGGCCACCATCTTCTTGATCTTCGCTTCCGCGCTTGCGTAATCTTCGCGGGTGACACCCTTGGCAGCTTTATTGCCGCCGATGGCCTGACGCATCCGGTTCAGCCTCTTGTCGGCGTCTTCCCTGCTGACCTTGCCTTCGGCGACCAATCCGTCGAGCTCCTTCTGGGCGCGTGCGTAATCCGAGCGGGTGAAGGACTTTGCACTTCCATCGCCCTTGCTCTCGCCGGGGGCTATTCTCCCACGCAACTCGCCCAGCTTGGTCTTCATCTCCTCCCGGCTCAGCCAGCCTGACTTGACGGCGCGCTCCATTTCACCCTGTATGCGTCCGTAGTCCTCCCTCGTGATCGGCTCATCGTCCTGCAAGTCGAAGGAGGATGAGCTCTCTACGGCGGCATCGTTTGTGCCGGCCATTCCCAGATTGGTGAGCCCGGCAGCAACGAGAAGCAGGGCAATGGACCCCGAGAGAGCGAGGCGGCCCTGGCTGCTATCTGTCGGGGTCGCGAGAGTTCTGGAGAAACGGGTCATGAGTTAGCCTCCATTGACTGACATTGGGGTTGTTGGAGTCCCCAGCCGGAGAGGCTCCAACTGGATGAGAGCTTCAGCGAGGGTTCTGCGGTTGATGGTCGAGAGGATCGACGTATTGTCGCGGCAATTATCGCCCTCCTGGCCGAAAGGTGGCGAGATGTTTCGTCATTCAGGGCTATTTCTCGTGCGCTGAGAGCTGGTTCGGTCCGCCGGCGGCCCTGGGACTCTCTCCGCAAGTCCCATCGCGCCGTTGGCCCCGGCCCCTACAATCTTCCCATGGCGCGTGCCCTCCCCCCTCTCCTCCTGCTCGTCATGATCGCCGTCTGGATCAGTTATTCCGGCCGCGACCGCGTCCCGACCTTTGAGCCCCCACCTGAAGCCGGAGGTTGGGTCGAAAACCAGCCGGGACTCTGGGCTCTTGCCCGCAACGGCCAAGGGGCTGGGATCGGATCCATCGGGTACGCCCAAGGTTGGGAGAAGGCCAAGGACATGCTTGGGGTCGTCACCTACGAGGAGGGCAAAGTAGAACAGGGAGGCAATCTGTACAGCTCCGGCCATGGGCCCGCAGCCACCTTGATGAACATGTGGGGCGAGACGCTTCATACGTGGCAGTTGGACTACAACGATATTCCCGACGCGCCTCCCTTAGATGACGCGCACCAGAACACGTGGCGCAGAGTACGGCTGATGGATGATGGTTCCCTGGTCGCCATCTACGGTGGGCGTGGACTCGTTCGCGTCGATCGGGATTCACGTTTGATTTGGCACCTCGGCGAGCGAGTTCACCATGACCTGGCCCTCTTGCCCTCCGGTCAGATCCTGACCCTCGGCCGCCGGGAACGCCTGATGGAGAGCCTCAACCCGCGTAAGCCTGTGGTGGACGACGAGTTGCTGTGGATCTCTTCCGACGGCCAGGTTGAGAAGCGCATCTCCGTTCTGGATGCCTTGCTGCAATCGCGCTGGGCTTCCGACCTACGCGACCTACGCCCCTTAGTCGGCGACGTGCTGCACGTGAACACGGTGGAGCCCATCGTGGACCCGCCCCCCGGCGCCCATCCCGCCTTTCAGGCAGGGCGCGTTCTCTGCTGCGCTCGCAATCCGGACTGGCTGTTCGTTATCGATCCCCAGACCCAACGGGTGGAATGGCTGGCCCGGGCCGAGTGGCGTGGCCCCCATGACCCGCGGCTACTGCCTTCAGGCCGCATCCTTTTGTTTGACAACCTGGGGGCAAGCGACCGCCAAACAGGCCCGGCCTCCCGCGTTCTAGAATACGACCCGCTCTCGGACTCCATCACCTGGCAGTGGCAAGCCGAGCCGCCCAGCGGCTTCTTCTCTCTCTTTTGCGGGGCAGCCACGCGCCTTGGCAGCGGCAATACTCTCGTCACCGAAACCGGCAATGGGCGCGCGTTCGAGCTGGAGCCCGGCGGCCGCATCGTCTGGGATTTCCACTCGCCACACCGGGCGGGCACAGACGGGGCCCTGGTGGCCGGGCTGTTCGAGATGCAGAGAGTGCCCCTCGAAAAAATGAAGTGGATGGAACGCTAGCGCGCCGAACTCAAAGAGTGCCGGGGCCACCAGCAGAAGGAGCCGCGTTGGAAGCACCGGCCATGGTCTCGGAGAGCGTGCGACCTCGAGCAGGAACGGGGGCAACGCTCTGCAAGTAACGCCTGCGCGGTTGGGTGGGGTTCAAGCCCGCCAACGCCAGCACCCGTTCGGCGGTGCGCGTGCGCTCCTGCATGGAGAGGCAAGAGATAGGAATGTAAGGCACGGCGAACATCTCAAGCATCATCTTCACCATGCCGTCGATGCGCAGCACCTCCTCCCAGTCCACTCCCGCGCGCACGCCGTCTTCCTTCAATAGTTCCCGATGCGGCCGCAGGAAGAAGACGATGCCCTTGCGAACTTGTCCCATGTACTCCGCGAAACGGGGATCCGTCGTCACCTCATTCATCACATTAGAGTGGTGGGCCGCGTAGGCCAGGTTGCAGAACGCGCGGTCGGACACGAACGAACCCGGTTGGGATTGTTCAGCCTCGATCTGACGTTCGAAAACCTGGGACTGGTAGTGGCTCACCAACTCCACGTCCGTGCGCAGAGAATCCAAGCGCTCTTCCATCTCCGCAAGAACCCCACGTGCCACCTCAGAGATCATGGGCAGGCCAAAGTTGTCGCGGATCCAGCGGGCCAGAGTGGTCTTGCCGGTGGCATGAGCGCCGACGAGGTAGACGTGTACGGGACCTTCCATGGGAGTACTCCGAGAGCAGGCTGAGGGTTGGAACAGGGCCGCCACATACTACATCTTGTGGTTCGAAGGTCCAGACCTACCGGATAATGTGCCCCAGCGAGCCCTAATCAACAACGCCTGGTGCCAGAGCAGGTCCTCCGATCCTCAGACGGGCTGCCCCTGCTGGATCACCCGCCAGCCCCGCTCCAATTCGGCCCGGTCCAGATCACGCCCTATGAGGACCAACACCGATTGTTCGCCCGGTTTGGGTTGCGTCCGCGTCTGCAGGGGAGACAACTCCAGCCACTGATAGATGCCCTGCAGAGAGTAGAGCTCGCTCTTGCCTTCTAAGCGCAGGATGCCCTTGGCACGCAACAACTCGTGGCCGCGGCGGCGACCGAGAAACTCCAGCCAAAGCCGCAGAGCTTCCCCATCGAGAGGTGCACTGCAGCGCAGGGTGATGGTGCCCACGCCGCTTGAATGGTGGCTGTGGGTGCAGCTGGCCTCGCCGCAATCTTGCCCCAGGTTCTCCGGGGGACGCCCGAGGGGATCGAGGTCCAGGAGGGGGACAATGTCCACCGCCGCGTGCTCGCTGCGCTGAACCGGAGCCTCGGCATTGCAAAGGGCGATGGCTTCCTGGGCGGCGGACAGCGCGTCCTCGGCCATGCCGTCGCAATGGTTCAAGAGAATGTGATCCGCATAGGCCACCTGCTCGGCGGCTTCCGGGTGCTCCTGAAGTTGATGCTCAATGTGTCCGGCGTGCGCCAAGGTCACGATGCCCGCCGGACGCATGCCCCGGGCCAGTTCGGCATCCACTAGCAGGGTCTGAATGGCCGGGCCCGGGGAGGCCAGGCCTGACGCCTCGATCACAACCTGATCGAACTTGAGGCGTCGGAACCAACCTTTGTTCCGGCGCTCCAGCAGACCACGCAAGCTGGTACGAAGGTCCTCGCGCACGGTGCAGCAAAGGCATCCCCCCTGAAGCTGAACAAGGTCCTCGTCCCCGCCAACGATCAGATCCGCATCGATGTTGGCATCTCCGAACTCGTTGACCACGACAACCACTCGCCGGCCATGGGGCGCCGTGAGAATGCGGTTTAGGAGAGTCGTCTTGCCACTGCCCAGGAAGCCAGCAAGCAAAGTGACGGGAATCGGCTCGCTCTCACGAGTGCTCATCGATCCTCTTGAGGCAATAACCCGTTCACAGCACGCACACGCCAGGAACCACCTTCATTGAGAGACAGGAGACACTCGATGCTCTCTCCGCGCGGCCCGCTGAAGCGTGCGAAGCCCTCGTGCGTCCTTGGGGCTGCATCAGCGGTGCCCTCTCCTGGCTCTGAACCTGAATACTTGGAGGTGACCCGACAAGCGACGAGCTTCCACTCTTCCAAGGAGTTTGCCCAGCCCGCGGGTTCCGCATGGCTCGCCCGAGCCTTCTTGCGCCAGGTCACCGTGGTCGCGGCCTCGGACTCCTCGAGGAAGAACGTCTGCAGCACGCGATCTTCCTCCCCCATCAAGGCGCGCCACCAACCACGGGCAACTTCCGCCGCGCCAAGGGGCAACCAGCCCCGAGTGTCGATTTCTTCAGAGGGCGCTCGTTCAAAGGCAAGAACGTGCTGCCAAGGCAAGGCTCCGGTTCCGCTATGGAACTGAAATCCGTTACGCGCCATCTCGTCGAGCACTTGTACCTGGGACATCTTGTGCTCCGGCTTGATCAGCACCTCTGGATCCTCACTGCGAAACTCCACGAGCACCACACGTCCACCGGGCCGCAAGCTGCGACGCACGTGATCCAGCACCCGCACCGGGTGGGAGAGCTCGTGGTACACGTCCACCATCAACACCAGATCGCAGGATGCGGGCTCTAGGTGGGGATTATCAATCGCTCCCTCAATGGTCCGAATGTTCGTGATGTCCACATCGCCCGCACGAACTTTCAACATGGCCAACATCTCGGGCTGCAAGTCCACGGCCAAGACTTCGCCTCCCGGCGCCACGGCTCGCGCAAGGGGCAGGCTGTGATAGCCGTTTCCCGAACCCAGATCACAGACCACCTGTCCGGGCTTGCAGGCCAGCCACTCACGGAGCAGGTCGCCGTTCTCCTCCTTCTCCCTGGTCTCGCGCAACAGCCAGGGGGCACCGCTCCAATGCATGGTGCGCGCGACAGGACGGCCCAAGTAGTGAGAGCGTCCAGCCTCCAGGGCCTCCGGATCCTCGGAAGCCACCGGCTTGACCGAAGTGTCCTGCCCGATCGCCGGAGCGAGCAGCCATGCCGCAAGGCACAAAGGGATTCGCAGAGAGGTCAACATCGATCGAAATTCGCTTCGAACTGCATGCTAGCAGCACCGTTGCCCGAGATCCCCCTTGAAGCGGGAAGTCCCTGGATCGCGAGGCCGAGGGCGAGGCCCTAGGCCACCCAACGTGCAGGCCCCGTCCGCTTCAGATTCCCTGGCGCAAGCGTCCTTCAAGTCGGTCGCTGTAGGCCTGGCTCGCGTTGGCGAGGAACTTCAGGAGGTTCAACTCGGACAACACGGTTTCAAATTCGGCTGTGAGAGCCTCCAGGCCATCGTACTCGTGGTCCTCTCGCAAGACACGCAAGGGTGCAGGTCCGCTCAAACGCAAAACATCTGCTACCCCGAGGGCCAATTGCTCTCCCCTGGGCGTAACAAGAACCTGGACCGCGAGCCCAGCTTGGGCGATTCGGTTCCAGAGCGACTCCGTGTCGAGATCGAGTATCTGGGACACCTCGGGCAGGGTCAGCATGCGCGCGGGAGGGGCGAGGTAGTCCTGGCGGTTATGTCTCATGGTGAGAAGAGTCGAGGTTCCTGAGGGCGTGGGGTACGCGCCATGCTTGAGATTACCCCCTTGGCTGTGCCTAACCAGAATCAGCACCTAGCCCAGAAATGTTTGCCCTAGCCCAGGACCGTCCCTGACCGAAGCCCAGAGGCGGATCCCGGCGCCGGGATGGGTAGGCTGTGCTGACAATGGCTGCCCTCCCCCTCACCCCCATCCAGCTGGCCGGCCTGGCTCTGGCCGTGGGGCTCATGGGCTGCAGCCCTGAGCGACCCGTGACCCGCGGGCGGCTCGCGCTCATGCCCGCGCCCGACGCCGAGGCCATGCCCCTTGAGAGGAGAGTGGAGCGCCTCGTCTTCTCGCCCCAGGAGAGCAGCTGGCACGCAAGTGCTCCGGTCACGGAACACATCCAACTCGCAGAGGAATCGGGACTGCGAGTTCAAGGTGGTGAGTCCCAAGAGATCGTCGTGGAAGGAAGGTTCGACCCATCCCAATTCAATCTGGTCTGGATTGACGTGTTGGCTATGGAGGACGTCAGCCTGCGACTGGGTGTGGAGGGCAAGGGCGTGAACGAAACGCAGGAACCTATCCTGTCGGGATCGCTGGACGTGCACTTCGTGCTGGCTGGGACGCGCCAGCGGATCGCTTTCGATCTGCGCGGCTTGCCCTCGGAGCTGGTCGAACTCCAGACCCTGCGAATTTTAGGTCGTGGGCTTAGTCCAGATTGGGCACTACTGTCCGTGGAGTTCGCTCATCGCGCGCCGCGTGCCTGGCTGCCTGGCGGGACGCGGCCTCTTGATCTGGTGGCTATTGATGGGGACTCTCGCCGCGGCCAAGCCCTGGCTGGAGGCATCCCCTTGACCGCCCGGGTGCGCGTGCCGGTCGGAGGACAGTTGCGTTTCTCCTACGGGCCGGCCGTACGTCATCCTCGGCCCGCACAAGCCACGCACCTATTGGTGAGTGCAGATGGCACCCAACTCATGCGCGTGCAGCCTGAGGGCGGATGGTCCGAAGCGAGCTGGAATTCGGTGGTCCTGGACCTCTCTGAACATGCGGAAGAAGAATTCACCCTGAGATTCGAACTGACCGGAGCGAATCAAGACTCATCCATAGGCGAGTTGATCGTCCTCGGTGAACCGGTCCTGGTAGAGCCCGCCGAAGCACCCTCCACCGTGCTACTCATCACTTCCGACACGCACCGCGCCGATCACGTCGCAAGTGCCCCGGGAGCCGCATCTGTCCATACCCCCGCCCTCGATGCACTCGCACGACAGGGCGTGCTCTTCAGCGACTGCTTCGCCACATCCAACATTACCCTGCCCTCCCACGCGGCTCTGCTGACCGGCCTGCATCCACGGGACACCGGCATCACCAACAACCGCACGCGCCTGGGCGAGCAGGCGGACACCCTGGCCGAGCGTTTCCGAGACGCGGGCTACGCCACATTGGCGGTCACAAGCGCTAAGCACATGAACCATCCCTGGAGCGGACTGGGGCAGGGCTTCGACCGCATGGCCTGGCCCTCCGTGGAACGGGATCGTCGTGCGCCAGAGAGCGTGGCCTTGCTTCGCCAGTGGATGGCTGAGCACGATGACCGACCACTCTTCATCTGGTTGCATCTCTATGACGCCCACCGGCCCTACGACCCGCCCGATACACACACTCTTCTCCACTACCCGCCGGGGCAGGATCCGCGCAGCGATGTGTTGCCTTCACCGGGTGGCCCTCTCCCTCCCCATCTGAAGGGCGTGCGGGATCTAGATTTCGTGCGCGCGCTCTACAAGGGGGAGGTCAGTCATCTGGATGCAGAGCTCGGTGCCTTGCTCAAGCACGAGCGCATGGCAGACGCCATCGTGGCAGTGACAGGCGACCACGGAGAGAGCCTAGGAGAGCAGGGCCTTTGGTGGGATCACGTGAGTGTGTACCCGAGCGTCCTGCACGTTCCATTGATTCTGCGCTGGCCGGGCGGGCCGAGAGGATTGAAGGTCGCGGCACCCATGCAGCATGTTGGCCTGGGGCGGAGCCTCATGGAGCTGGCCGGCTTACCCGTGCAAGGTTTCCCTGGAGCGGACATCCTCAGCTTTCTGAAAGAAGGTACTCCCACCCCGCCGCGCTTTGCGTGGGGCGAAGATGCTCATGCTTTGTCGGTGACCCACGATGGCTGGCACCTGGTGATGCACCTGCACGCGGAATGCATCAAGCCCGAGCTCACGACAACCGACCTGCTACAAGACCACGCTCTGGAGTTGTTCAACCTCCGGGAGGATCCTGCCTGCGCCCACGACCTCGCAAGGGCAGAGCCCGGACGTACCGCGGAATTGGGTGCGCGCGTGCTGAGCTGGGTCGAGGGCGCACAACGCACCCTCGCCGAGGTTCAACACGAGGATTCCGCCGGGCTGGAACTGCTGGCCGCCCTCGGATACGGCGGCACTGGGGAGGGGACCGTACCCCACGGCGTGGACCTGGAGCAGGTGCGTGCCCTGCTGGCACCGTTCCGCGCCCAATAGAGCCAGCCTTCCGCAGTCGTCCCCCACTGATCAGTCTGGCAAGATGGCGCACGTGACCTCCCTTCCCGCCTCCATCCTGATCGTCCGCCTGGGCGCCATCGGTGACGT
>JAPKBO010000157.1 GCA_028823395.1 Planctomycetota bacterium
CCCATGCTGCGCCTTGCGGGACTGCGTATCGATCCCATCGCGAATGCCCGCCACCGCAGCTCCTTCAATCGCGGGCTCTTCCTCCGGAATCTTACAGACGGCGAAGAGGTCCACATCTCCCTCCCCATGGGCTCGCGACTGGTGGGTGCCACCTGGTCACACACCTCGCGCCACTTTGCCTACACCCTACTCAGTGCCTCGGGCACGTCCCTTTGGGTGGCACGGGTGGATAACCCCGGAGCGGCATTCGAGGCCAGCCGCAGGATCTCCTCGGTGCTGGGTTCCGGCTACCAGTGGAGCCCCGGCGGAACGAGCCTGCTTGTCAACGAGGTGCCCGCCAAACGTGGCGCGCCGCCCACTAAACCCCTGGTGCCCACCGGTCCCAACGTCCGCGAGACAAGTGGTTCAAGCTCCCCCCTGCGCACCTACCAGGACCTGCTCTCCAGCGGGCACGACGAGGCGTTGTTTGACTACTACGCCACCAGCGAACTCAATCGCATTAAGCTCTCCAACGGATTGCGCAGCCCCGTTGGCCCGCCTGCTCTTTACAGCTCCGTCTCCCCGTCACCAGACGGCGCGCACTTGCTGGTGACCACGATCCAGCGCCCGTTCTCCTACCTCATGCCCGCCTATCTTTTCGGCCACAACGTCGAAGTATGGAGCGAGGATGGCCAGATCGAGAAGCGCATCGCCAGCGTCCCCATCGCGGAAGGCATCCCCCTGCACGGCGTTCGCATGGGGCCGCGCAGCATCGGCTGGCGTCCGGGACATCCGGCGACCCTGATCTGGACCGAGGCTCTCGATGGGGGCGATCCTAAAAAAGAGGTCGCCAGCCGTGACCGTTGCATGCTCGCCGAGCCCTTTGACGGAGTGGCGCGCGAAGCGTTCCGGACCGAATTCCGCCTGCGTGGGATCAGTTGGCTGCAAGATGGCCACCGCGCTTTGGCCCGCGAATACGACCGCGATCGACGCTGGAACCGGACCTGGTTGCGGGAGATCGATACTCCCGGCGCCAAGCCGCGTCTGGTAGAAGACCGCAGCAGCAACGACCGCTACGGAGATCCCGGCTCCCCCCTCACCATGGTTGATGCCTCCGGCGACAGACTGATACGCATGGACGGCCCCTGGATCCACCGCAGCGGCCAGGGCGCGGGACCTGCAGGGGCACGCCCGTTCCTGGACCGCCAAAACCTGGAGACCCTAGAGAGCGAGCGTCTGTGGCGCTGCGCAGAAGGCACGTACGAGACCGTTTCGACGCTCGTAGACGTGACGGATTCGGGGCCTGTCTTCATCACGCGCCACGAGAGCCCCACCGAACCGCCCAACTACCGCATCCATGGCGGTGGCAAGTTTGAGGCCCTGACGCACTACGCCGACCCCACTCCACAGTTGCGCGGCATCACAAAGCAACTCGTCACTTATGAGCGTGCCGACGGCGTTGCCCTGTCAGCGACCCTGTACTTGCCCGCGGGCTACGAGGAGGGCACGCGCTTGCCCCTGGTGGTGTGGGCCTACCCCCGCGAGTTCAGCGATCCGAAGACCGCAGGCCAGGTGGGCGGCAGCCCCCATCGCTTCACGCGCATCGGCGGCTCGTCGCACCTATTCTTCCTGACCCAGGGCTACGCCATCATGGATGCCGCGACGATGCCTGTGATCGGGGACGCAGAGAGCATGAACGACACGTTCATCGAGCAGATCGTGGCAGCGGCGCAGGCCGCCATCGACAAGGCCGTCGAAATGGGTGTCGCCGACCCCACGCGCGTCGGAGTCGGCGGCCACAGCTATGGGGCTTTCATGACGGCCAACCTGCTGGCCCATTGCGATCTCTTCAGTGCTGGCGTAGCACGCAGCGGGGCCTACAACCGAACGCTGACACCCTTTGGTTTCCAGTCGGAGAGGCGCACCTTATGGGAGGCTCCCGAGATCTATTTCGCTATTTCGCCCTTCATGCACGCCGACAAGATAAAGGCGCCGCTCCTGCTGCTGCACGGCGAGATCGACAACAACTCGGGCACCTTCCCCGTGCAGTCGTCACGCCTATACCAGGCCATCAAGGGTAACGGCGGAACAGCGCGACTCGTCTACCTGCCCAACGAGAGCCATGGGTACCGCGCCCGCGAGTCCGTACTCCACACCCTCTCCGAAATGATCGACTGGTTCGACAAGCACGTAAAACGCGCTGAGCCCAGACCTTCAAGCAGCGACGTCCTCGACAAGTAGGCCGCCGCTTGGTGAAGGAGCTTCACTGAGCGCGGTAGCGGACCTCCCCACCCACCAGAGTCATCTCAACCCGGGCCTCGCCCAGCTCTTCGGCGGGCATAGTGAGAATGTCATGGGAGAGAACGACCATGTCCGCCAGCTTGCCGGGTTCGAGCGAGCCTTTGATCTTATCCTCAAAAGCAGCGTAGGCCACGTTCAGGGTGGCCGCGCTCAGAGCCTGCTCGCGCGTCATGCGCTGGCCGGGTTCGAAGACCTTGCCGTTGTTCATGCGCCGGGTCACGGCGGCCCGGAAGTTAGCCAAGGGGTCCACGTCCTCTACCGGGGTGTCTGTACCTTGGGTAACCACGGCTCCCGAGCGCAGCAGATCAAGAGTCCGGTATGCACCGCTCGCGCTGCGCTCGGGTCCAATACGGCTGGGCACCCAGGGCCCATCCGAAACGCAGTGAATGGCCTGCATGGACGCGATGACCCCCATGCGCGCAAAGCGCGGCAGGTCGTCGGGGTGCAGGTGCTGGGCATGCTCGATGCGCCAACGCCGGTCGGCACCCCGGTTCTCTCCTCCCTGAAGGGAAGAAAAAGCCCGCTGATAGACGTCGAGCACCTCCCGATTGCCACGATCGCCAATGGCGTGTACACACAATTGCAGGTCGTGCTTGAGCGCCAGGTTGGCAACAGCCTCCATCTGTTCAGGCGAGAGCAATCGCAAGCCGTGAGTGTCCGGGAGGTCCGTGTAGGGCTCGAGCAGCCAGGCACCGTGAGAACCTAAGGCCCCATCGATGGTGCGCTTGATGGCCGCCACGGTCAGGTGGTGATCTCCCACACCGACAACCCTGGCCTCCGGCATGGCACGCGCCAGAATATCAACAGGTTCGTTGAGCATGACCCACAGCCGCACTCGCAACTCACCCGCCAGCGCCATGGCCTTGAAGGCACTCGCCGTCCGCAGGCTGGTGCCCGCAATCTGAAAGCTCGTGACACCTTTCGCCAGGCATTCATCCATAGCTTGCTCGGCTTTGTCCTTCAGCGGAATGGGCCGCGCGCGAGCCTCCGCCCCGGCCACCAGACCCGCTGCAGTCTCCCGCAAGGCCCCGGTTGGGTTCCCCTCTGAATCCCGCACCACCGTCCCGCCGGACGGATCAGGCGTCTCCGAGCTCAAGCCGCAAAGGTCCATCGCCTTTTGGTTGGCGAACACCATATGTCCACTTGCGTGGCGAAGAAGAACCGGATGCCGGGGCGAGGCGGCGGAGAGCGCAGCATGCACGGGCAAGCCCTCGACAGCCCCAACGGGTGTACGCTCCCACTTCTCCTGGTGCCAACCCCGCCCACGGATGAGTGTGCCCTCGGGAATGCGCTGGGTGGCCTCGGTTACTTGCGCGATGACATCATCCCAAGACGTAGCAGTACGCAGATCCAGTTGCATGCGCGCCTCACCGAGTCCCAGGAAGTGGCCATGCCCCTCAATAAACCCGGGGACCACCCGGCGACCTTCAAGCGCAATGACTTCCGTCTCAGCTCCAATCCACTTAGCCATTTCCGCCTCGCTGCCGATGGCCGTGATGCGTCCATCCGTGATCGCCAGAGCGCGAACCTCGGGGGCGGAATCCCATAGGGTGCTAATCGGTCCTCCGGTCAGGACCCTGTCCGCCTCGGGAGCTTGCAAACCGTAGGCATGTCCCGCGAAAGGGCACAACAGCATGACCACGATGAGAACGACAGATTGAAGAGTGTTCATGCCCGCCATGAGAAGCATTCGACCCGCAAAGCACAATCGGGGACTCCCTTCCCGTTCAGGGTTGCAGCATGCAAGGGCTCTGCAAGAACAGCGGTGCACCGCTCCGGACTGATGCGGGGTCTGCTACGGCCCACCGCAGAATGAAGGGACACCCTCGAAGCGTCGCCCTTCGGGCGCGGACTCACTGCCCCTCGGCCTCTTCAGGATCTGATTGCAAGCCTCGCTGGCTCCGCCAAAGCCACAGATTCTGAACAGCGGTCCCCAAGGTGACCGAGATGATCGTGACCTGAAGTCCAGGTAGGTCACCGCATTTCACACCGAACAACAGGCCCGCGGTGGTCACCAGGAGAAAGAGGGCGACGGACTCGGGAACCGCCCGTGTCTTGTGGGCGTTTACGAGGTAGCCCGTGTGCAAGCTCTGGTACACGGTCGCGGCAGGCAGCAGGATCCCCAGCGGAACGGCTAGGCACGCGATCTCCACCAGATCCGGTGACAAGCCTGAGACACTCTCAAACCACACGGAAGAGAGGGGCGTCAGAGAGACAATGGCGAGGAATGAACTCAAACCAAGGGCCAGCCAGAAGGCGAAGCGCCCCAGAACCCGCCGCGCGCCGAGACGCCCCGAGAGGCTGACGACAACCTCGTTGAAGGCAATGCCCATCGAGCGCGCCATAAAGATTAGCCCGTTGACCGGTGGCCAGGCCGCGAGGTTGTCCAGAGGAACGGCCATGCGTGAAATGCTCGCCGATCCGATCGGCTGAACCAAGAGGTTCAGAAGCGGTGTCAGGGCAAGCGGAATGTAGAAACGCAGCAGCCTGGGGAGGGTCAAAGGATCCATCAGGGGAGCCGCCGCGAGGGGACCGCGAATGACTGCACGAGAAAAGAGACGCGCAGAGATCATCTCGGCAGTGACCCCAACACTGAGGGCGCCCCCGGCGACGGCTATGCCGGGAACCCCGCCGTGGACAATGCCCGCCAACAACAATGAACACGTGACAATCAACCGCACCATGGTCCCTATACCAACCGCCTTAGACTCCCCAAAACGAATCAGGAGTCCCTGGTGGAAGCGCCGGTCGGCAATGGCCCAACTCCAAGGGGCCATCAACATCAGTCCCAGCCGACCGGGCTCGATGGCCTCCACCGGAGGATTGATGAGCGGGATAAGCAGTACGTCGTAGAGCGGCGTAAAGGCAACGAGGGTGTGTACAAGCGAGAGGGCCACGCCTGAAAATGTCGTGAATCGTTTCAGGCGCCTAAAGGACTCCCGGTCCACCGAGAGGGCCGTGGAGGCGGCGAGCATCATGATGATGGGCGCCTCGATCAACAATGAGATCGGGAAGACGATGCCGCCGAATGCGGCAAGGTGATGCTTCGCATCGGCCAGGCGCGCGACGGCGGCGCTCACCAACGACATCTCCGCCCCCATAAGCAGCCAACTCGCGGCCAAAGGCCACCAGGCACTGAAAACCTGACGGGTGGTGAGAGGGGTGCGTCCAGCAGAGTCCATAAGGTCGGGGGTTGTACCGCACCCGAGGGGGCCCGCGACCCCGCGAGCCTGATTATGTGGGGACTTGAACACTGAACCTTCCGGCGGCCGCGACCGTTGGCCGGAAAGGTTCAACTCAAGACCGATCCTCTGGATGATTTGCACGTGACATCGCTTTCGAGTCCATTGACTCCCCCCTACCAGTGCCCATCATCCCCCCCTGCGTGAAGGTGCCCTTTGTCCCTGCGGGCCCTTAGCGCCCACATCGTCTCCCCTTCCTGAGGCGGAACCCCTTACGCTGTCTCCCATGTCGACTCTGACCGGAAGCCGGGCCGCACGGACGACCACACTCTGTGTGCTTTACGCGGCACAGGGGATGCCCTGGGGATTTGTGACGATCGCGCTCCTCTCCTATCTGGCAGGCCAGGGGGCGGGCCTCGAGGAGATGGCCAAGATCTCCTCGCTGGCAACGCTCCCCTGGACCTTCAAGCTCTTCTGGGGGCCAGTGATCGACCGGTTCACGCTGCGCTCAATGGGTCGTCGAAGACCGTGGATCATCTTGGCCCAGTTGGCCATGAGCGTCACGCTCCTTGCGATGATCCTCATCGGAGATCTGACAGCAGAGTTTGAGACCCTCGCCTGGATGGTGTTCCTGCACAACTGTTTCGTTTCCCTGCAGGACGTTGCCTCGGACGCCCTCGCCGTGGACGTACTGCTCGACAGTGAACGCGGAACAGTCAATGGACTGATGTGGGCATCGAACTATGCCGGCACGGCCATTGGTGGAGCAGGCATGGGGACGGTGATCGCGAACTACGGCCTGCGCCCGGCCTTCTGCTTGCAGGCGGCCGTACTGCTCGGGATCCTTTGCCTGCCGCTCTTCTTCAGGGAGCGCGAAGGAGAGAAGCTCCTGCCCTGGTCTAAGGGCGAGGCCAAGCTCGAGCCGGGCGAGGAGAGAACGGAGAGTATTGCGGGTGTGATCCGGGGACTCGGGGGCGCGTTCAAGGCCTGGCCCGCCGTGCTGGGCGCCCTCTTTGCTTTCTCTGCATCCATCACGGTTGGGATGCGCGTCGCCGTCATGCCAGTCTTCTACACCCAGCAGATCGGATGGACGGATGCACACTTCGCCCAGGTCGAAGGCGGCCTCGGCTCAGCAGCTGGCGTCCTCGGTGCACTCCTAGGCGGCATTCTTGCGGACCGCTTGGGCGTCAAGACCGTCATCACCCTTGGCTTGCTCGGTATCTGCGGCCTATGCCTAACCATGGGACTTTCCGAGGAGCTGCGCGCAGGCCAGTCCTTCCCCCTCGTTTTCCTGTTGGGGACGACCTTTGGCATCTCCCTGATGACGGTCGCCGGCTTCGCTCTGTTCATGCGCCTCTGCACCGCGGCCGTCGCGGGCACCCAATACACTCTCTACATGGCCCTCGCCAATGTGGCCCGCATCGCCGGCGCATCCATCGCAGCGGCTCTTGCGGACACGGGTTACGGCACGATCTTCATGGTGATGGCTATCGCGATCCTCATTCCGCTGCCGTTCCTTTACCTAATCCGCGAAGTTCACCGTCAGGACAAGGACGAAGGATTAGAATGATCCGTCTGGATCGCTCAGAGCACCCCTAACCGGCGAGCACTCACCCAATCCCCTTAGATATGGGTTGGCTCCAGCCGTTCGACGACCCCATCCCAGAGAACCTTGCGAAGACCTAGGGAGTGGATGGCAGCGTTGCGCGCATCGGTCCAGTGTCCGGCCACATCGCCACACAGCTCGCATAAAAGTTCTTTAGCCATCGGGCCGTGCTGCCCCTCATCCAGTTCGATGTGGCGCTCCATATACAAGCGCAACTTGGCGCCCCTGGATCCGAGTCGGTTGAGGACCTCACGGAACATGTCGGGCACAAGATCTTCACGCCCAAACAAGAATGCCGCGGCAACCTCATACGCAGGGGCCTGGCTCGCCAAACGCCAGGTCCATCCCGAGAAGGCTTGTACGGCATCTGGCAACTGCCCCTTCTCGAGCGCCTCGGCTGGATCCATGCCTTCGCTGATCCGCTTCAAAAAGTCCCGAATGGGCTCGGTGCATGCCCCCACTTCTTCCATGGCCTCAATGTAGAGTTCGAGATGGCTCGAAAACTCTCCAGGCCGAATCTCATCGGTCTCCTCGCCGAGAACGATCTCGTTGATCAGGCGCCGAGCTTTGGGATTCCCCATAGGCTGCCACGCGATATCAACACACGTGACACTCGACTGCAGGCTCTTCAGGAGCGTCATGAAATCCCATACCGCGAAGACGTGATCCTCCATGAAAGAGCGCAGGTTCTCGACACAATCCAAAGTGCCATAGACCGGATGCTCGATCACCGCTTGCCGATACGGCAACACAGCACGCTCTATGCGGCTAAAATCTCCCGCCTCTTCTGCGGGCTCTAACTTCAAGGAGGGCATCGCTTCAGGGTAGCAGACCGGTGAACAAGTGAGAACAGAACCTGACGGCACTCCGAGACCTAGCGATTCGGATTCCATATAGTGACCCCATCGAACGGGGACAGGTCACACGAAACAAACGGAGGTTGAGCGCATGGAATACAAGCGTAGGCAGTACGGCTCCCTGACAATCGGCTCGATCCTGATCGTCGTGGCGATTCTGGCGAGCGTCAGCCTCTTGAGCGAGGATCTC
>JAPKBO010000353.1 GCA_028823395.1 Planctomycetota bacterium
CTCTGGAGATGCCCTACATCAACCCGTCAAAGGCTGCTGCCTCGGGGCGCAGGGCCTGGCGGTTGATTTGGTAGACCGCACGCAGGACTCGGGCGAGGGCGCGGTGATAGTCTCCGCTGAGCCGTTCCGCCGAGCGCACCGTGAGGCGCGCGTTGAGAGGGTCGTGATCTAGGACCTCAAGTTCGGGTAGGTCCGTGGGGCTCTCATTCAGAACTTGGTGAATCGGAGTGCCCACATGGATCGTGAATTCATTGAAGCGTACCCGGTCGAGCAGCAGCGCGTGCTTTTCCAGGAAGTCGGCGGTTTGCATCAGGTCTTCGGCAGTTTCGCCGGGGTAGCCCCGGAACATGGTGCAACGCACGCTCAATCCTGCCGCATGGGCATCGTGGATGAATTGGCTGTTGATCTCTACGCGGCAACCCTTATCCATTTGATCCAGAAGGCGCTGGCTGCCGGACTCGAGGCCGAAACTGATGCGTCGCATGCCCGCCGTCGCGGCGGCTTTGAGTTCCGAAGCACTGAGCCCACTGTCATCCCTCTCGTCTACATGCACCGCTGCGATCCAGCGTGCTCCTGGGATGCGCGCTTGGATGTTTTGAATCAAGCCGCGCATTTGGGCCGGATCTGAGTTGAGCTTGAGATCCATGAACTGGAAGTTCTTGGTTCCGTTGCGTTCTGCGAGTTCGGCCATCTCGTGCAACACCGCTTCCCAGGGGCGGGTGCGAAACGTCCTTCCAGCGGTCGTGACCACATCGCTGCAAAATGTACAGCGGCCCCACTGGCATCCTCTTGCCGCCAAGATTGGAATCACTCGCACGGGATATCGATCCCAAGGAAAGTTGCTGAAATCGGGGATAGGGCCCCGTTCGAGGGCGCGCAGGGGAGGGGCGACTCCGCTGGTGCGTCCATCTGGAAGGGTGACGCCGGGGAATTGCAGTAGGTCCTCTTGATTGGCGACTGCTTCGATGATTGCGGGTAAGGACCGATCAACCTCGGCTCCCACGATGGCGGTCAAGCCAGGGATAGAGAGCCACTCGTTCGCCGTCTCGGTCAGGTTGAAAACCGGACCACCCAAGAGTAGGGGGACCTTTGCTTCTTGGGCAAGGCGGCCGATCTCCATCACCGTTGGATAGTGCCGGAGATATGCGGAGAGCAAGAGCACATCTGGCTTGCTCTCAAGGGCACGCGCTGTTTCCTGCAAAGTGCGCGGGTGAGGTCGGCCTTGGCCCCGGCCCTGCAGTTTGCGCGCCCAGTTTCGCAGAGGTCTTAGGATCGGTCGGCGAGAGAGATGCAGCCTCCGTTTCCAATCATCCCAGAAGGTCTCCCGGCGTTCGCGCTGCAAGATCACCACGTCGTGGGCGAGTGGGGAGAGCAACTCGACCTGGTGACCCGCTTCCCGCAGGGCGCCCAGCAAGATGCCCACGGCTAGGGTGGGGAAGGACGCAGAGTTGTGTAGGTCCACAACCAAGCTGCGGGTCATGGTGGCAGGGGTAGTGGGGCCCGTGGGGCGCAGCCAAGTGCTTGACTTCGATTGCGTGTGCAGGGAGCCTGTAGCAGTGGTGATGGATTTGGGGGAGGGCATGGCTCAGGTACGAGAAATTGCGGGGGAGAGCAATGGGCAGCGAGCCTATGGGACCATCGAGAGGTTGCCCATAATGGCTGAGTATCCTGGCCCTGTCAAGGAA
>JAPKBO010000158.1 GCA_028823395.1 Planctomycetota bacterium
CCGTAGCCATGGCCTCCGCGCGCGAAGACGTGTAGCTCGAAGGGCACCCCCGCAGCCTCAAGGGCCGTCGCGTAGAGGCGCGAATTGCTGACCTTTACGGGGTCATCGGCCGTGTGTACGAGAAACGCCGGAGGCGTCTTGGAGGTAACGTGCAGTTCACTGGAGAAACGGTGGACCAGGTCCTCGGACGGGTCTGGCCCCAAAAGGTTCTGGCCCGACCCCTTGTGTGAGATTCCATCCAGCATCGAGACCACCGGGTAAACCAAGACGGTGAAGGCCGGGGGCTTCTCGATCATCTGAACCGAGGCCGATGCAGCGAGATGTCCGCCCGCCGAGAACCCCATGACCCCAACACGCTGGGGATCGACCCCCCACTTCTTCGCATGGAAACGAATCAACTCAAACGCTTTGCGACAATCAGCCAGGGGTGCCTCATGCCCGTAAACGTGACCCTTTGGTCGGGGCATTCTGTACTTGAGGACGGCGCCGACGATGCCCTTTTCAGCGAACCAACGAGCGATGTCGTGGCCCTCCTTGTCGATAGCGAGTAGCCCGTAGCCCCCACCCGGGCAGATAATGACGGCGCAACCGGTGCCCTTACCGGGTTCGGGAAGGTGCACCGTGAGCGTCGGAACGTGCACGTTTGAGACGTGGGCGTCTCCGCCCTCGGGCCGGTCCTTGACCACCTCCGGCGAAATCTTGGCAGGAGCCCCTGGCACTCCGTCAGGCCATAGCCCGAATTCGACGGTCGCGGGTCGCGCCTCATGGGCACCCGCATCCTGTAGGGGAATCAGCGTCAGGGCCGCGGCAAGGAGGAGCGTCATAGACGCACTCTAGGACATCCGCCTCCGATGCGCCCAAGTCAATCTCAAGGCTAAGTGGAGAGACCTATCCGCTCTCACATTTCCCGGTCTGCAAACTCCAGATAGGCCGTCCAATCCTCGTCCGTCACATCGTGCTTGCCAGGCCGCAGGCGGTGAACAAGGGAGGCGGAGTCCAGAAAGCGGAAGACCGGAGCCGCGGCACGGGCGGCGAGGAGCTCCCCCAGGGGATCGGCCCAGCGATCCTCCTCAGCGCTGCAGATCAAGACTGGGCGCGGTGCAATCAAGGCGATCAGCTGATGCTGATCCACAGGTAGTCGGGACTCCTGATTGTTGTAGCTCCGAAAGCGCTCGCAAAACCAGTGCGGGAAGACGCGATTGATACGGGCCACCGTCTCTCCGAAGCAGCGGCGGCTCAGGGCCGCCCCCCCGCAGCCTGAATTATTAGAGATCACGAGGGCGAAGCGCTCATCGGTGGCACCCGCCCACAGCGCCGTCTTGCCGAGACGCGAGTGCCCCAGCAAGGCCACGCGGCTGGCGTCCACCCATTCATCTTCCACAAGGAAGTCGAGGGCGCGCGACAGGCCCCACGCCCAGGCTCCGATGGAACCCCACTCGTTTGGCTTCCGCTCACCGCCGCCTTCGGGGTCCAAGGCCGGGTGCACACCATTGGCGAACCCATCGTCAAAGTCCGGATCGATATCTCCGTAGTAGACCGTTACCACGGCATAGCCACGCGCAAGAATTCGCTCCACGGGCCAGCGCGCAGAAAGCCTGCCCCGCGAGGCCTCAGTTGCACGATTCTTCTCGATGCCATGCCCGGCCCGGCTCCCGATCCACTGGGTAGAGAGGGTGATCTCAGGGTCGGGTTGGATGGAGTGGTTGCCCATAAAATTGAGGGCCAGGAATGCGGGCGCAGGCCCCTCCACCGCTCTGGGGCTGTAGATCAGCAGACGGATGGGACCGTCTGACTTTCCGGCAACGCTCAGATCAAACTCGCGCCGCAGAGCCAGCCCCCCGAAGGCAATGCACTCGTTAATCATCCTGGCACTGACCTCAACCGACCGCTTGGGCGTACGCCCATAGACGTGCTCCTCAAAGAGTCGCAGAAGCTCCGGCCGTCGATGTTTGCGCCACTGCTCTGGAGTCTCGACAGGCGTGCCGTCCTCCATGACCAGCGGATCGGGTAGATCGAAGGCGGGAACCTTGGCCTCGTCGTAGTTCACCGGATGATCCTGGGCCCGGGCAATCCCTCCCACCAGCGGACAGAGGGCTAAGAGCAGCAGGTAACGCGCGATAGTCATGACCAAATACTAGCGCGCCTCGTGCGCATCTTCATGCACAACCCGTCCTGCGACGTCGTGGTGGCGCATGACAAGCCGGGGTTGGTCCTGCGCATACTCGAGGCTCACCGAAAGAAAACCACCCGCCACCCGCAGGAAGCGGTGCATGCCCGATCGGTTCTTCTCAGAGAATCCCCCCGCGTGCTTGTTGGTAGTGGGCCCGCACGAGTACTCACGCAAGTCGCTGTCTGGAACCTGTGACACGTACTGCCAGTGACGATCGCCGCAGAGGATAAAAGCGTTTGCCTGCTGGGCCAGGAAGGTCCGCAACTCATCGCCCTCGTGGCGAAAGCCCTGGTTGGCGTGATTGTCGCGCTTGCCCGAGCGGTCGGGACCGAGGATCGGTGTAGGAGAAATCAACACACGGAAGGTGGCATCGGATGCGGCGAAGGTGCGCAGAAACCAGGCCTTCTGCTCGCGCCCCCAGATGGTCTTGTCAGGGCCATCGGCAAGAGTGTTGGGACTACGGAATTCACGCCCCTCTACGAACCAGACCTCAAGATCCTTACCCCAGCGTAAGCGCCGATAGGGTCTCGGCCCCGTGGGTACCTGCTCGCGGAACACGGCCAGGCCCTGCTCCCAGGTCAAGTCGCCGTAGGATTGCCCCGGCCAGCAGTCGTTCTTGAGCACGTCGTGATCATCGCGTAGAAACCAGGCCGGGACCCGGGCGTGGAAAGCGCGCTGCAGCGGGAGGGCGTACATGCGGTTCCATTTGTACCGGGCAAGCCCCTGGGACTTCGCCAGAGGACCGGGCTTGTCGTGATAGATCACGTCACCTGTGTGCACGAAGAAATCCGGGTCCAACTCGCCCATTGAACCGTACAGCTTGTGCCCATTCATCAGGTCATCACGCCGAGTGAAGTCCTGCCCCGTGATCACGGTGAAGGTGGCCGGAGCCGACTGCTGAACTTTCGGCGCCGTACGAAATGAGATCGGCAGGGAACACTGGGCCTGCTGCGAACCGCTAGCCCGCCCCTCGACGAGCATCTCGTAGGCCGTTGCCGAACGCAACTGATCCCTCAGGTAGAAGGCGTGGGTAAAATCTGCCCCCGGGTCGACGGCCGCCCAATCGGTGGAACTGCGCAGGCCGCCCCCTCCCTCGGGCCACCACTGGAGGCGCACTTCCCCGGCGCTCCCCATCACGCTGTCCTGCATCTCCACGAGGGTGCGGCCCTCGGGAACGGCATCAGCGCCATCCGGCCAGGGACGCCCTTGGATGTTGCGCTCGGGTGCTTCGGTGAGTCGCGTCCAGATAATCGCCGACGACGACGTCACCTCCCCGACCTTCACGCCGTTGGCAAAGTGCACACCGCCTCCGGCCTGCGGACCCTGGGCGGCCGGAGTAACACCCGGAACGCAATAAACCATCAGGAACAGCCACCACATGGGAGTCATGCTATCGAATCCACCGGCATCGCGTGCGCACTCACTGTGTGGAACACATGCAAAGAGCCCCGCCGACCACTGGGGTCGACGGGGCTCGTTGATTGCGAACCGAGCGCGACTAGAGGCTGTCGCCGTGGTCGGTCAGGTAGCTCTTGACGCCCTCTTCGTTGGGTGCCATGCCGGCCTTGCCGGTGGACCAACCCGCGGGACAGACCTCACCGTGCTCCTTGAAGAACTGCACCCCGTCGATGGCGCGCAGGAGCTCGTCCATGTCACGACCGAGGGGCAGGTTGTTCACGAGCGCGTGCCAACAGATCCCGTCGGGATCGATCAGGAAGGTACCGCGAGCCGAAAAGCCCGAGTCCTCGTGAAGCACGTTGTAGTCAGCGGTCATCTGCTTGGTGGTGTCCGCCAAGAGAGGATAGCCAACAGGACCGATACCGCCGTCGTTGATCGCGGTCTCGCGCCAACGGGCATGAGTCTCCGCGTCATCCATGGAAACGCCCAGAACCTGGACGCCTCGCTTCTCGAACTCACCTATGCGGTGGTCGAAAGCGATGAGCTCGGAGGGTCACACGAAGGTGAAATCCTTGGGATAGAAGAACAGGGCCACATACTGACCGGAGTAGTCGGACAGGCTCACACTCTTTGTGCTGCCGTCCGGCATCACGGCGTCCGCGCTGAATGCGGGGGCGGCCTTGCCGATAAAGTTGCTCATGGGACGAAGATCTCGTGGATCGAGGGGGTTGAAAGCGATGAAACGCCGCCCGAAAGGGGCAGCGAAAGGAGTATAGCGAGGGTCGCCCCTGCCGTGAACGGCAGAGTGGCGCATGTTGAGGCACAGCCGGAGGCCCCTACCTCCACCGACCCCTCCTTCCACAACACCGTGGCCCAATATCCCAAGGCAACGCTCCCGGAGCGCTGAAACGGTACTACGATTCAGTTGCCGATGAAATTCACCACTTACCTCCTCCTCTTCGGGCTGACGGCTCCGCTTTCCGGCGCCCAGACCCCACGGAACGAGACGTCGCCCCTGCTACGGCGCCCCAACGTCCTCGTCATCCTCGGGGATGACATGGGAGTGGACATGGTCTCCTGCTACGCCGAGGGCGGCTCCCCGCCCTGCACCCCGAACATCGACGCGCTGGCCACAAGGGGCCTCCTGTTCCGAAACGCATGGACCAACCCCACCTGCTCCCCCACCCGGGCTGAGCTGCTCACCGGCCGCTACGGTTTTCGCACAGGCATCGGGCAGCCCGTCCATAACGGCAACCAGGGGCTGGCCTTGAGCGAGACCATCCTGCCGGAGCTCCTTTTAGGGTACTCGAGTTCCATTAGTGGTAAGTGGCATCTTTCTGGACAGGGCCAGGGCAAAGACCACCCGCGCACTTCCGGCTTCGGCTATCACGCCGGGTCCATGGGGAACATCAGCGACTACTTCACCTGGCAAAAGGTTATCAACGGTAGCGAGTTCACCAGCACGACCTATGCCACAACCGATTGCGCGGACGAGGCCATCCAGGCAGCGCTAACCATGCCGGAGCCCTGGTTCTTGTACACCGCGTTCCAGGCCCCCCACATTCCACTGCACGTCCCCCCTAAGGGGCTGTGCGCGTGTCCGGTGTCGAGCAACTGCGACGTGGCCCAGAGCAACTCCCCCAAACCCCGGCTGACCAAGGCCATGACCGAGGCCATGGACACGGAGATCGGGCGCCTCCTGCAGAGCATCCCCGCAGACACCCTGGTGATCTTCATGGGAGATAACGGTACCGGGGCCAGTGCCACCCAACCGCCTTTCGACAAGACGCACGCCAAGGGCACGCTCTACGAGGGCGGCGTCAACGTCCCGTTCATCATCGCCGGGGCAGGAACGGTGCAGGGCGAATGCCTGGCATTAGTCTGCTCAACGGACCTGTTCGCTACCCTGGGCGATCTGGCTGCGGTGCCCTCCGCGGCCGAGGACTCCGTGAGTCTGGTGCCGTACATGCAGGGTTCCCAGAAACCCCGGCGCAGCAGCGTGTACGCGGAGTATTTCACGCCCAATGGACCGGGCCCCTGGACGACCCACACCCGAGCCGTGCGCAATGACCGTTACAAGCTGATTCGCTCCACGGCCGTGCCGGACGAATTTTACGACCTGCAGAACGACCCCTTCGAACAGATCGATCTGTTTCCGAGCATCGGGCCGGGCTCAGCACTGTGGCCCCACTACCACCGCCTGGTGGCCGAGCTGGTGAGCCTCGGCGTCGGCTAGCGCAGAGGCCGGCCTCTGCCCCAACCCTAGACAGCCCTAGCGCCGACGCTAATCCTTGCCCTCGTCGCCCTCCGGCCCCTCTTCCGTTTCGTCCTCTGGGGTTTGCAGCGTACGAACGTCCAGCTGCCACACGCCGCGACCGTGGGTGGCCGCGAGCAGCACGCCATCACGGGGATGCACGACGAGATCGTGCACAAACGTATTGGGGAGTCCGCCACCCAGCACGTCCCAGGTCTGTCCATCGTCCTGGCTTACGTACACCCCTAGGTCGGTGCCTACGTAGAGCAGGCCGGAAACCTTGGGGTCCTCGTGGATCACGTTGATCGGGCCGCAGGGGATTCCCGCACCTATGTTGTTCCAGGTCAGGCCCCGGTCCGGGGAGCGCCAGAGGTAGGTCCCGAAGTCATCCCAGCGCTTACCGTTCTGGGCTGCATAGATCACCCCCTCCTGGTGAGCAGAGGCAACCACCCGCGATATCCAACGTTCCTGCGCCATGCCCGCGGTGCGCTCTTCCCAATGGGCACCCGAATCATGGGTCACATGTAAATGGCCGTCATCGGTGCCGACGTAGATCTCTCCAAAGATGAACGGCGACTCTGAAATGGCCGTGATCGTCTGAAAGGGAATGTCCCCCAGCTGGTCCGGGTCATTGCCTGTCAGGTCCGGGCTAATGGCCTCGAAGTCCTCGCCCATGTGCATGGAGCGGTACAGCCGGTTCATCCCGTGATACACGACTCGCGGGTTGTGAGGTGAGAGAAGGAATGGCGCGAGCCACTGACCGCGTAGCTCCGGCTCGCCTTCACCAGCTTTGGGTTGAAGGCTGGAGCGCTCTCCAGTCTCCAGATCCGTGCGTTGAATGCTCCCATAGAACCCCGCCGAGTAAAGAACGTTCGAATCGGTGGGATCGACGGCGTGGAAGCTAGCCTCACCACCGGAAGCCGAGGCCCACTCGCCTTCTGAACCGCCACCACCACGCCACCGACGGCGCTGGCCGGACGAGGCCGTACCGACTCGACTTCCGTGATCCTGGATAGAGCCGTACATGTGGAAGGGTTCAGCCATATCCACGCCAAGGTTGTAAAACTGCACCGCCGGCAAGTTGTTAGTCGACGTTCGCCAGTGCTTGCCGCCGTCGTAGGAGATGGCCAAACCTCCATCGTTTCCATTCACGAGATAGTCGGTATTGGCCGGGTCTATCCACAGAGCATGATGATCGCCGTGCATGCCCCGTAGGGAGCGGAAGGTCTTACCGCCGTCCTCGGAAACATTCAATCCAAGGCCCATCAGGTAGACCTTGTCCGCATCCACCGGATCCGCTCGCACCTGACCAAAGACCCACCCGTAGGTGGCAGAGAGGCCTCGCATGTAGCGGTCCTCCTCACTGGCCCGGTTCCAGGTGCTGCCGTGATCCAACGAACGATAGAGCGTGGCCCCCTTGATCTCTCGCTGCTTCTCGCGCCCGTAGGAGTCCGTCTCCCCGGCTTCTTCCTCGCCTTCCTCGCCTTCCTCGTCCTCTTCTCCGCGCTCCTCGTCCTCTTCCAACTCCACCAGCTCGTAGTTGTCCACAAACGCGTAGAGACTGCCCGCAAGGGAGGGGGTCGTCGCCAGACCGATACGTCCGCGATGCTCGGGAAGCGGCAGGCCTTCGTTGATGGGTTCCCAAGAGTCCCCTCCGTCTTCACTGCGCCACACTCCGTTGCCCTTGGTGGTGGGATACGTGCGCGGGTCATTCCAACGGTCGCGCCTGCGCTCCCACGTCGCCGCATAGATACGGTTCGGATCCTGGGGATCGAGGGCCAGATCAATGGCACCCGTGCCCGCGTCGACGAACAGCACTAGCTTCCAGCTATCCCCCCCATCGCGCGTACGGTACACCCCGCGTTCTGGGTTGTCGGTCCATTCGTGCCCGCTTGCGGCCACGTACACAGTGTTGGGATCAGTCGGGTGCACGCACACACGTGCAATGGTGTGCGTATCCTCAAGGCCCTTGTGGGTGAATGTCGTCCCACCATCCTCCGAAAGGTAGATGCCCGTGCCCGCCATAGAACTACGGAAGATGTTGGCCTCCCCCGTGCCCATCCATAGCCGCTCGGAATTTGCAGGGTCCAATGCCAGGGCACCAATAGAACCGGTAGGTCCATCCTCAAAGAGCGGTTCGAAGGTCGTCCCCTCATTGCGACTGCGCCACAGTCCTCCGGTGGCCGTGGCCACGTAGAGGGAGTAGTGCTCCCCGCGGGGAGTAGGGATGGCAACGTCCACCACCCGGCCACTGACGTTGGTCGGTCCGATGAACCGCCA
>JAPKBO010000159.1 GCA_028823395.1 Planctomycetota bacterium
GGTTCAGCCACAACCTCAGCGGGCACGGCCTCATAACGGCGCCCCACTTCCGCAAGGAACTCATCCTCGGGAAGAGCATGTAGGCCGGCGTTGGTGGGAGGTACCTGGGGAGCGCGCATGGCCGCCGCGAACAAGCGCAGGGGGGCAGGCACTCCAAGGCGGCGTAGCTCTCGCGCAGCTTCAAATGCCACTAGGGCGCCCATGCTGTAACCGAAGAGTGCGAAAGGCCCGGACCGATCCTGCACGATAACCTCAGCCAAGGCAGCACCCGCCTCGCACGCGCTTTCGATCGCCGGCTCCATCAGCCGCTCCTCGTGTCCGGGCAACTGCACTGCGTTGACTTGGATATCAGCAGGCAAGCCCTCCTTCCATAGGCGATAAACCGAGGCCCCCCCACCCGCGTAGGCCACACAGTACAACTGTACGCGCGGGGCATCGCAGGGCTGGATGCGCTTGAGCCACTTGGCGGCGTCGATTGAGGGAGCAGGCATGGAACTAGAGAAGCGTACTAGGCTGCGGGAGGTTTGGCGAAGGATCGGGCCCAATCACATATCGCGGAGGAAAGCCGGTCTTGAGTCCAAAGCAGGGTGAACACATGGTTGGCGCCCAGGATGACCTCCGTTTCGGCACCGATCTCCGCTAGCCGCTCTGCTCCTTTCCCACCCAGCACTTCTTGAAAATAGTCCAAGCCCTCATCGCCCTCCGAGTAGAGGTGAAGCACGCGCACACCCCTATCCGTGAGGGTGCGGGTCTCAGCTACGGGATCAAAGGCTGGCAGCGCAGCACCTCCTCCGCCCCCAAAGATGGCACGGATCGGTGCCAGGAACATCGACTGCAAGACCCCCCTGATCGAGATTCGCCCACCCAGGGCCTTGCGCCAGTTCTTATTGCGGAAAGAACTGCGTAGGGCAATGCGATAGGAGTGGCGGGTCATTGTGCGAGCGCGCAGCGCTTCACCTAGGTCCGCGCTCACCCCGTGCAGGTGGGATTGAGCATTGATGAGCGCGACCCCTACCGCACGCTCATCTTGCTGGGCGGTAAGAAACGAAATGGTGGCACCCGAGCAAATTCCAATCAGGATGAACTTCTGGGCACCGGTGGTACGCGTCAGAAAATCCATGGCCTCGCGGGTCTCTGCGATGATGCTCTCCCCCACAGGCATATTGTCATGGCGCGCACCGCTGTCTCCAAGTCCCGACCAATCGAAGCGCAAAGACGGGAACCCCTGGTCGGCTAGTGCACGCGCCATGCGAACATGGAGACGGCTGGGTCCCACGCGGTGTGTGAGGCCAGCGTTCAGGAATACAAAAGTGGGCAGTCCCTGCTCCCCACCCTCAGCGGGCTGTGTCGTGATTCCAACGAGTCCACCGCCCGATTTTATCTGCACTGCACGCTCAATCATGAGGGCAACTCCTGCGCCCAGGCCCGGATGGCCTCCAAGATCTTGCGCGGGATGTGGACCTTGGCAAAGTCCTCCGTCCATGCCCAAAGCTGCTCATTTTCGTGGTTTTGCAAAGAAACGCAGGCACCCAACTTCTCCAGGCCCGTGTGCAAGCCGGCCTGCGGGAAGCGGGGGAAGCTCTCCATCACCAGAACCTGGCGCGCGGGGCTCGCCGCCAGGTCTGAAGACCTCAGACCTTCCAATTCTTTGACCAAGTTGTCCGGCAGGGCGAAGCCGAGCAGCTCGCTACGGGCTTCCCCTTCTGGATCCATGTCCACGCGCACATGGGCATTGGCCAGCATGTCCTGGTGTTGGGCGCGCGCCTCGCTAAGAAACTCATGGCCGTCGAGCAGTGCATCCCAGGAGACGAGGGCCTGCACACCACCCCGGGCGGCGGCAGCGGCCAGTGCAACGGTGGCTCCCAAGCGAACACCCACCAAGCCCAAGGACGTCACGCCGGATTTCTCTTTCAAAGCCTGAAGCGCACGCTCCACATCCTGTTCCCAGTTCTTCAAGGACCAGTTCTCTTGATCTCCTGCGGAGTCGCCGCAACCCTGGAAGTCAAAACGCAGAACCGGAAAACCAGCCTCGGAGAGCAGGCGAGCGAGCAGACGCAGGGAGCGATGGAATTGAATGGCCTCCTGACCCAGAGGTGCGCAGAGCACAAATCCTAGAGAGTTCGCTTGGCCCTGCGCAGGGTGGTAGCAGGCGAACAACTGGTTGGCCGCGGGCCCGATGAAGAAGGCCTCCATCTGCTCATCGGCGGAGTGGCTCGCAGGGCTCACGCCGTTAGTCCTCTTCGCCCTTAAGGCTACCCATGATGCGACGTACCCAACCGCGCTGCTTGGGCGGCGGCGGGTTGGCTATGCGCTCTTCACACAGCCCCACTAGTTGACGCAGGGTGGGCAAAACGAGGTCGCCGGGATCTAGCTCCACACCAACCTGCTTCTTGACCTCGCTGATCACGGGCATGAGCAACAGCGAGTGGCCTCCTAAGTCGAAGAAATTGTCTTGCAGGCCAATACTCTCCACCTCCAAGACCTCACTCCAGATCGCCGCCAGCTTGATCTCCAGATCACTGCTCGGCTGGGAAGACTGGTCGAAGGTAGCCCCCGTTCGCTCCTCTGGCTCGGGCAAGGCCTTGCGATCAAGCTTGCCGTGCGGCGTGAGAGGCAGAGCGTCCAAGAAAACGGTGAGGGAAGGAACCATGTAGGCCGGCAATCGATCAGCCAATGCAGATTTGAGCTCGTCCGCGGTAATGCCCGCCTGGCTTGCAATCACATAAGCCACAAGGCGCGGATGACCGGGAGTGTCCTCGCGCAACAACACCGCCGCATCTTGAACCGCGTCTTCACGGCACAGGACGGACTCGATTTCTTCCAGCTCGATCCGATAGCCACGGAACTTAACCTGCTGGTCAATACGCCCCACGTATTCGATGTTGCCATCGATTCGGTAGCGGGCTAGGTCGCCACTCTTGTACATGCGCCCGCCCGGTTCGCAAACGAACGGATCTGGCACAAAGCGCTCCGCAGTCCAATCCGGCTGTCCAAAGTAACCCTCCGCCAGTCCAGCGCCGGCTAGATGCAATTCCCCCGCCACGCCAGCGGGCACGGGTTGGCCGCGGTGGTCGAGGATGTATGCGCGCGCATTACGGATAGGTTTTCCGATGGAGAGCTCCTCGTCCTGCAGGTCCGCGGCCGTGAGTTCAGTGCTCGTGGCGACGACGGTCGCCTCGGTAGGACCATAAGTGTTCAATATCCGAGGGCCATCAGGCACGCAGCGCAACCACTCAGCCAGATGCTCGGGGCGCGCTCGCTCGCCACCCAGGATTATCAGGCGTACGGTTTCCGACAGGCGGCCCTCGGCCTCGCCCAGGCCCTGAGCAATCACGTTCCAGTAGGCGGTCGGGAAGTCAATCAGGGTGATGCCCCAGTCGGTGCAAGCCTGAAGGAACGCGTCGACCGAGCCGATCATGGAATCGGTACGCAGAACGAGGGTGGCACCACTGGCCAGAGTCGGGAAGATCTCCTCGATGGCCGTGTCGAAACTGATGGAGGCGAACTGCAATACACGGTCGGCCGTGGTCAGTTCGAACTCCTCACGACAGTGCGCGACAAAATTCGCCAGGGCTCCGTGACTCACCTGGACGCCCTTGGGGCGACCCGTCGAACCCGAGGTGAAAATCATATAGGCGATGTCCGACGCAGAGGCCACGCCCGTCGGAGCAGAGTCAGCAGCCGCATCGATCTCAACCCCACCGAGAACCAGACGCGCAACGTTCGCGCCACTAGCAGGCAGACGATCCTGAACCGACTCCCCAACTAGCAGCATGGAAACGGACGCGTCCTCCATCAGGTCCATCAGGCGACCGGTGGGATGCGCCGGGTCTAGGGGCACGTAGGGACAACCGGCCTTCAGTGCGCCGATCATGGCCGCCACCATCCAGGGCTCCCGTTCAACGCACAGCGCCACACGCTGCCCGGGGACGACGCCGCCCTGGGCGATGGCAGCAGCCACCTGATTGGCGCGGCGGTCCAATTCCGCATAGGTCCAGGTCATTCCACCAGCGATGATGGCGGTCGCATCGGGAGTGGCTTGGGCCTGACGCTCCAGCTCCGCGGGTACAAGGGGAGCGGCCTCCTTCGAGGCCGGTGGATTCCACTGCTCAAGCACGAGCTGCTGATCGTCTGCCTTGAGCAAGGGTAGGTCCCGCAATTTCAAGGTCTCGCCCTCGGGTAGGGACTCCAGCAGAGAGCTCAGGCAACCCAGCATGGTCCCGATGTCCGCAGCGCTGTAGCGATTCAGATCGTATGAAATCCCCAAGACCAACTCGTCCCCCGGGATCACGACCAAGGCCACCGAAGAACCCGGGGAGCCGTGATGACCTCGCACCTCCTCCACGGTCAGCTCGGCGCCCCATCGGCTCTTAGTGAGATCGCCCGTCCAGTTCTGGAAAACTACGACCGTTTCGAACATGGTCTTGGCGGCGGGGATATCACTCCAGGTTTTTATCTCCGCCAAGCCAACGTGCTCGAATGCCCGCTGTTCCACCTGAGACTTCTGGAAATCCTGCAGCCACTTCACGAGGGCCTGCTCGGGAACGACCTTAACGCGCGTGGGGAGCAGATTCATGAAGAGCCCGACGATGGACTCAACCCCATCCATGGGTACCGACCGGCCGGATACCACTGAACCAAAGACGGCATCCTCTTGGCCCGTGTACGCGCTGAGCATCAAACCCCACGCGCCCTGGACAAGGGTGTTGAGCGTTATTTCGTGACGCATACCAAATGCCTTGAGGGCGGCCGTCTCTTCACGCGAAACCGTCAGCACCTGACCGTCGAACTGATCCACGGGGACGTGGAGATCGCTCGGGGCCTGGTCCACGCACAGATGTGTGGCCCCCTCATAGCCCTCCAGCGCCTTTCGCCAGTAGGCCTCGGCGACCTTGGGGTCCTGCTCCTGGGTCCAGGTGATGAAGTCCCGGTAGGGCCGGTGTTCGGCCAGTTCGAGAGGCTCCTTGGTTAGAGCGCAGCGATAGCGTTGCTGCACCTCCGCCTGTACCAGCGACGCAGACCAGCCCTCCATGAGCACGTGATGGAAGCTCCAGTGCAAGCGGTAAACGCCCGGTGCCAAGTGGAACAGATCCAGGCGCATCAAGGGCGGGACCTCGAAGTCGAAGCCCTTGACCCTATCCTCCTCTCGGAAGAGGTCCATACGGTGCTCCAACTCCTCGCCGGGGCAGTCGGTCCAATCATGGGAGTCGATGGTGATCGGCAGTTCCGCATGGACGATCTGAAGGGGAGTCTTGATCCCATCCCAGTGAAACGACGTGCGTAGGATGGCGTGACGGTTGAGCGTCTCCTGCCACGCACTCTCCAACACCTCGCGATCCACACGCCCACGCAGGACGTAGTCGAGTTGGATCATGTACGTGCTCGAGTTACCCGTGATCACACTGTCGTAGAGCAGCCCATGCTGCATAGCCGACAGTTCATAGATGTCCTGGACGTTTTCCATGTCTATTCTTTGGACTCTTCTACCAAAGCAGCTCGGTGCCTAGGAACTTCGCCAGGCGGGCATTGTGAGGAGCAAAGTGATCTTCAAGCTTACGACGAACGTGAGGCTCCAAGGGGTCGTATGGGGCCGTGTTGATCTTGCGAAATTTTGCTGGTGCGTGGTATGGCAGATCAAGCGAGTCGAACGCCTTGCGCAGGGTGGCCTCTGGATCCTGAAAGAGGCTCTCGGTTTTTAGCACGAGGAGCTGCTGTGCCGGGAACACATCGGCCCACTTGATCAGTTGGTCTACGTAAATCCCCCGCGCCTTATAGGAGTAGTTCATGAACGCGAAGCCATTCTCGCCGTCGGGATCGGTCATTCGCCCGCGCTCCTCCGCCAGGCGTTCTTCTTCGGCGTCAATGGCAGCTTCGAAGGAGAGGGTCTCGAGCCCTGCGCGCAGGTTGTGATTGTAGAAGGAGTAGGCCCGATCCACCGGGTTACGCAGGATCGCGATCAGTTGCGCCTTGGGAATCAGCTGGCGCACGCGCTCGGGACACTCACTGCGATAGAGGTAGTCAGGCGTGGCTTCTCCCGTCAGAAATGGCTTTCCCTTTGCCGCCATGCGCTCGAAAACCGTGGGGAAGAACGAGCGATACCAGTACTGACCGCGGCCATGGTAGGCGTTGAAGTAGTAGATCTCCTTCTTCAGCGCCGGCGCGATGGCGGGGTGCTGGGTCATGTAGTCGTACAGGGCCGTGGTGCCGCACTTCTTGGCGCCGATGACCACGAAATTGGGTCGCAGCCGCAGGGGGCTAGTCAAGAATCGCAAGCCGTGGCGCAGGCTGAACTTCAACGAGCCCGCCGGGTTGATGTGCGAGGTAAGCATATACCGCGCCCCTTCCACAAACTGCTTGGTGCCCTCAGGGCCGGTGATCTCCAACCAGACCCTCTTGGTCTCAGCTTCCCGCCGCAGGCCGAAATGCATGTTCGGACTGCTTACCCGCCAAGCCGACATGAATGCCTCCAGTTTGCCCTGCCAGGCTGGAGTGTCGGGATAGCACAAAGCGTAGCCGTCATCCAATTCGGCAGTCTCAACGCACCCCGTGAGCACCGCCGATGTGTTTTTTTGGCGCAACTGAAGATTGGGCGGCCCAGCGGACGAATCAGCGTCGCTGGTCTTACTCATTGCCTTCACCACTAGAGACCGTTTCGTGGCACACCTGACCGTCCTTAAGCTTCAGGCAACGATCGGCGTAGCGCAGGTAGCGATCGTCGTGGGTGATAACGAACACGGTCTTGCCACGCGCTTTCAGATCCGGAAGAATCTTGGTGTAGAACACCTCGCGGAACTCCGGGTCCTGATCGGCGGCCCACTCATCGAAGACGTAGAAAGGACGGTCCTCCAGGTAGGCGCCGAGCAGTGCAAGTCGACGACGCTGGCCCTGGGAAAGTTCGACTGTGGACAGGCGTCCGTCCTCCACTTTGACCTTCTCTGCGAGTTGCAGTTCCCGCAGATAGACGCCCGCCTGAGCATCCAGGTCTCCGCCTCCGGCACCCAAAAGGTCAGGGAACAGGTAGAAGTCGAAAAACACTACCGAGAACAACTCGCGGAAGCGCTCCTTGTTCTCCTCGTTGATGACAGTCCCATCCAGACGGAGCTCGCCCTCGTCAAGGGGGTAGAGGCTGGTAAGGACCTTGGCCAGAGTCGTCTTGCCGCTCCCGTTACCTCCAATCACGAACAGAATCTCTCCAGGGTGGAAGCTCAGGTTGATGGGGCCCACGGTGAATTCCCGGTCGTCGTCCCCACGGGTGAAGCTGAATGTGCCGCCCACTAACTCCAAGCTCTTCCATTCTAGAGGGTCAATCGAATCCGTAGCCGGCTCCGCACGTGATTGAGGTGCAAGACCGATGTCCTCGAGCTTCTGCAAGGCAACGATCGCATTCCCCATCTCCGGTACGACGGCCATGAGAGTCCCCATAGGTCGGTACAAGTAGACCGACATGACGATGTAGCCCGTCAGATTGGCGAGAGCATCGGGATTTGAGCCCGTCCCTGTAATGGCCGGGACAACAAAGATCAGCACACCAAGAACGATGAAGAACAGCAGGCGTGTGGTGCTCTCCGCCCCGATTAGGAGCTTACGCCCAGCCAAAGCCACGACCCGCAGTCTTTCGAGCCCACCCTTCATTTCATCGCGCATGAAAGTCGTGCGGCGTTGACGGTTGAGCTTGAGTTGCTTTACGCCATCGTGCAGAGCACGGAAATTATGGAAGACTCGGTCGAAAACCTCCCGGCCCGCACGCATGTGGGAAAGGGCACGCCGCAGGATGACCTTGTGCGCCAAGATGCCCACAGCGGCGAAGATGAGGACGATGATGAACGCCTTCCAAGACAGGTAGGCCATGTAGGCCGCACCCGCAATCAATGTGCTCAAGTCAATGATCACCCTCGGGATAGCTGGCAAGACTCGCGCCAGGGTGTTCACGTCTTCGGTGAGGGCAGCATAGAGTCGCGGGGCCCCGAGCTCTTCGATGCGGCGTAGAGGTGTGGCCAGGATGCGCCCGCTCAGTTCCATGCGCAGGTCCACCACAGCACGGAAAGCAAGATCCAGCACCATGACCTGCCCGAGGACACCGCTGCCAACGG
>JAPKBO010000354.1 GCA_028823395.1 Planctomycetota bacterium
GGCCTCTACATCGGCCCCCACCGCGCACGGTTGCGGTGGGGGCCGATTGCATAGAGCGGCGCTAGCCGTGCATGAGAGGCGACAGGGCCCGTGTCCCAACGCTAGGGTGGGGCGATGACCCGCACGCTTCTCGCCATCGATGCCGGCACCACGGGTGTCACTACGATCTTGTTCGACGAGCAGCTTGAACCCCTGGCGCGTTCGAGTCGGGAGTTCGAGCAGCTCTTTCCGGAACCCGGGCAGGTTGAACACAGCGCCGAAGCCATTCTGGAAGCCCTCGACGCGACCCTGACCGAGGTCCTGGAAGGTGTGCAGGTCGCACCCGTCGCGGTGGGCATAACCAACCAGCGCGAGACCGTATTCGCCTTGGATCTGGAATCAGGCCAGGCCTTAGGCACGGGCATTGTCTGGCAGGATCGGCGCACAGCCGGTCGCTGTGCCGAGCTCAAGGCAGCGGGGCACGAGGATCTGTACCGCTCGCGAACGGGCCTGGTGCTCGACCCCTACTTCTCCGGAACGAAGATCGAATGGCTGCTGGCTCACCGAGATGCTGTGGCTGTCGGCGCGCGGGCGGGGCGTGTGCGTTTCTGCACGGTGGATGCCTTGATCGTTCACCATCTGACTGGCGGCGAGCAGTGCGCCACTGACCCGACCAATGCCTCGCGTACTCTGCTCTACGACATCGACGCCAAGCAATGGAGCGCGGACCTCGGTGCGCCCTTGGGGATTGATCCCGATTGGTTGCCGACGGTGCTCTCCTCGACCGCCAACTTCGGCGAGGCACGGCTGCCGGGCGGACTTCGGGCTCCTATCCACGGCATCGCCGGTGACCAACAGGCGGCTCTGTTCGGTCAGGGCTGTGTTGCAGAGGGCAGTTTCAAGAACACCTACGGCACGGGCTGCTTTCTGCTCCTGAATACGGGCGAGCGCCGCGTGAACTCAACCTCGGGCCTCTTGACCACACTGGCCGTGGGACCCTCGGGTGAACCCTGCTATGCCCTAGAGGGCTCCGTGTTCTCCGGCGGCCTGATCGTGCAATGGCTGCGCGACGGTCTGGGGATTCTGGACCACGCCGCCGAGTCCGAGGCGCTGGCGCGCGAGGTCCCCGATAGCGCGGGTGTGTTTTTGGTGCCGGCCTTCGCCGGATTGGGCGCGCCTTACTGGGACCCCGATGCCCGCGCCGCCCTGCTGGGTCTGACGCGCGGTACCCGGCGCCCGCACATCGCTCGCGCTGCGTTGGAGGCCATCGCCCTGCAATGCGCTGAGATCGTCGAGCTGTTGCGGGCGGACACCGGCCTAGCTATCGACGAGCTCCTGGTGGATGGGGGAGCGGCCGCTAACGATCTGCTCCTGTCTTTGCAGGCGGATGCCGCCGGACTGACCGTTGTACGTCCACCTCAGGTCGAGGCCACAGCTCGCGGGGCGGCAGCGCTGGCTGGATTGGGTGTGGGACTGTGGCCGGATCCCGGCACGGTCCTCGCACCGACGGGCGAGGGGGATCGTTTCAGTCCTCAACTCGCAGACGCTGGCCGAGACGAGTGGTTGGCGCGCTGGAAGGCCGCCGTCGCCCGCGTGCGCAGCTAGTCGTCGGACCAGACGCCCCCGTCCAAGGGCAAGCGCTCGTCGTCCTCGCCCTCAACGGCTCCATCGTCGTCCCCGCCGTAGCCCATGGCGGC
>JAPKBO010000160.1 GCA_028823395.1 Planctomycetota bacterium
GCCTTGAGGAAAGTATCTTGGACGATGTCCTCTACTTCCACCGGACTGGAGGTGTAGTGACGCGCCAAAGCGAAGAGCCTCCCCTGATACCGCTCCACCAGTAACTGGAAGGACAGCGGGTTGCCCGCAATAGCCTCGCGAACGAGGTCAGCGTCTTGGAGCGGAGCTTCTTGCACGAGCTTGAGGGCCATGGCCCAGGGTAGGACGCCGGAGGGGCCTTTCTATTCCCGACTCTCCTTGAGGGGTGGGTCGTAGTCGCAACCCTCCAGGATGTGTCCCAACTTATCCCTCTTCGTCCGTAAGTACCTGAGATTTATGGGGTTAGGAGTGATTTCTAGCGGAGCCTGCTCCACCACCTCAAGCCCGTGCCCCCCCAGTCCATGGATTTTCTTGGGGTTGTTGGTGAGCAGACGCATACGGCGCACCCCCAGAAAATGGAGTATCTGAGCGCCAATTCCGTACTCCCGCAGGTCCGCGGGCAGGCCCAGGGCGTTATTGGCCTCCACCGTGTCGAGACCTTCATCCTGGAGTTCGTAGGCCTTGAGCTTAGCCGCCAGCCCAATCCCACGACCCTCCTGGCGCAGGTACACCAGCACTCCACGCCCTTTTTTGGCCAGGAAATCCATGGCCTGGTCCAACTGAGCGCCACAATCACAGCGCATCGATCCGAACACATCCCCGGTCAAGCACTCCGAGTGCACACGCACCCAGAGGGGCTCGTCAATTGCCGGGCGCTCGCCAGACAGCTCGAGCTCGCCCTCAAGGCCGACGCTCAAGGCCACGTGCTCTTTGCCATCCACAAGGCTGCGGAAAAGGTGCATCTGAAATTTGCCGTGGCTGGTTGCCAATGGAAGGTCCAGCTGCAGAGATTCGATCAGGCGTTCGTTGCGCCGCCGATGCTCGATCAAATCCGCGATGGTGCAGATCTTGAGCCCATGGGTCTCAGCAAAGACCTCCAGATCGGACATGCGCGCCATGGTTCCATCATCGTTCATGATCTCGCAGATCACCGCAGCCGGGCGGGCACCGGCGAGCTTGGCCAAGTCCACCGAACCTTCGGTCTGCCCTCCGCGTACCAGAACTCCGCCATCCTTGGCCCTCAACGGAAACACGTGACCCGGCCTCGCCAAGTCCTCTGGCTTGCAGTCCGCCCGAGCGGCAACCTCTATGGTCTTGGAGCGATCGGCAGCACTAATGCCCGTGGTCACGCCTTCGGCAGCTTCAATGGAAATTGTGAATGCTGTCTCGTGTTGATTGGTGTTGCGCTGCGCCTGACTATCCAGTCCGAGCCGATCACAGGTCTCGCCATCAAGCGGCATACAGATTAGGCCGCGCGCTTCCTTGGCCATGAAGTTGATGGCTTCAGGCGTAACGTGCTCAGCGAGCATGACCACGTCGCCTTCATTTTCCCGGTTGGGATCGTCCACCAATATGATCATGCGCCCGGCCTGCAGGTCTTCGATCGCTTCTGAAATGGAGCACAGAGTCATGGTTTGGACGGATATCGGAAGGCGCCGTGGGGAGTGGTTCGATGCCGGAGCAACCAGTCAGGATACGGGATGGAGTGTGGGTCCGGCTATAAGCCCAGGGTGCCTCTCTGGATGGCCAGATCCCCCCCACGCCCTCTCCACAGGCTCTTCTTGGACCTTGGGGACAACTGTGGATAACCCAACAGGCTTTTGACGCAAGTCCTTGGCTGACAATGACCTACGTCGAGACATGCTCCGTATTGAGAATGTGCAGAAGTGCATATCTGTGCTCCATTCCTCCCCACCCCGGTGCCGATGAGAGCGGGGCGCTCTGCGCCTCTCCTGAACATGAACCGGCCCACCATTCTGCTCGCTACTGCAACGGCACTCCTAGCCTTCGGCTTGGTGCGTTCCGTCAAGCTGGATGAGGTCGCTCCAAGCCAAGCCCTATTCGTTCGACTAAGCCAAATGACGGGGCAGTTGAACGTGCTATCGCGGAACGTGGACAGCTTGTCGGACGAGATTCGGAACCTTCACACGCTACGGCCTGACTTGGAAACGGATGAGCTCCTCGGTCGAATGGATGAGCTGGACGCCGAGGTTCTTGATCGCTACTGCGGGCTAGCACAGACAGTCGATGCGAATGCCAGCTTGGTGGAAGCCGCCGGACGCGACCTCTACCAACTACACGAACAACTTCTTCCAGGTTCCAATCACCTCTGGCAGGGACTGCTCGCGCCTACCGTCCAGTTGGCGAGCGCCATGACCGTTGGAAGCGGCGTTCTCATGCCCTCCCGTGAAAATGGACCTGTTCGTATCCTCACGGCCTGGCACGTCGTGCGCGACATCCTCGCTGAGAGTGGGGACGAACGCTCAGAGGTGCCACTGCGTATCTACCGGCAGGACGGAAGAACTCTCAACGCAAGCGCGCGGCTCCTCGCCTACGAAAACGCGCTTGACGCATGCCTTCTTGAGCTCATCGGGGAGCACACGGATCTTGTGGGGGCGGCACTTCCCACGCGCGCCCATCTGAAGAACATGCAGGTCTTTGACCCCGTCTACGCAGTGGGTTGCCCCTTGGGCAGTGACCCCATCCCCAGCCACGGGGCCCTTTCGGCCCTTGATCACTGGGTTGACGGCCAAAGCTACTGGATGATCAACGCCCCGACCTTCATCGGCAACTCCGGCGGGGGCGTCTTCGACGCACGTAGCCTGCACCTCCTTGGAATCGTCTCCAAACTCTACACCCATGGCGCACGGCGCACGGTGGTTCCCCACATGGGCCTCGTAACCCCCCTGGGTGATATCTACGACTGGCTAGAGCGCTGCGACTACGGCGAGTTGATTCCGCAGTAGGCCGGGTTCCGCTCGCTCGCTGGCGCCTAGTGCCGGAAGTGTCGGGCGTCGCTGAACACCATGGGAACGCCCGCAGCGTTACAGGCGGCGATGATCTGATCGTCACGTACCGAGCCACCGGGCTCGACAATCGCCACGACGCCGGCATCGAGCGCAACTTCAACCCCATCCGGAAAGGGGAAGAAAGCATCAGATGCCAGAACCGAGCCCGCGCTGCGGTCCCCGGCTTTGCTAACCGCGAGACGTACGGAATCCACGCGACTCATCTGGCCAGCTCCAACCCCATAGACCGTCCGCGGTCCGGAGAGCACGATCGCATTGGACTTGACGTGCTTGGCTATGCGGTTGGCGAATGCCAAGGCTGCGGTCTGTTCACTGGAGGGAGAGACCTCGGTCACGGCTCGGAACTCGGCTTGACCTTCTGCTGTCAGATCCCGCTCCTGGAGCAGGAAGCCGCCCACGACCTTCTTGACCTCTACGTCCCGTGAGTTGCGTGAGGAGGGGCCGTACTCCCCGCAGGCGAGCAGGCGCACACTCTTGCCCCACTTCGGCTTGCGGGTAAGGAGCTCCAGTGCATCCTCGTCGAATGACGGCGCGATGATTGCTTCCACGAACCGGTTGCCGTCCACAAGGAACTGTGCGCTGGCCATGTTTAATGGACGCGTGAAGGCCAGCACCGAACCAAAGGCAGAGATCGGATCGCCAGACCATGCCTCCTCGAGTGCCGCATCGATTTCCTCGTGCACTGCCGCCCCACACGGGTTGGTGTGTTTAATGACACAGACAAAAGGCTCTTCGAATTCCTTGGCCAAGGCAAAGGCCGCGTCCAGGTCCACGATGTTGTTGAACGACAACGCCTTCCCGCCTAGCACCTCTGCCTCCGCCACGCTGGGTTCACCGGTTGCACCGGTGGTGTAGAAAGCCGCGTTCTGATGGGGGTTCTCTCCGTAACGCAGATCCAATGCTTTGACCCCGCCCATGCTGAAGCCACTAGGGAACGCCGAAGTTCCAGCGTGACTAGCCCGGTCTTGCTCAAACAGCCAACGACTGATCGCGCTGTCATAGCGCGCCGTCAGGGCGTAGGCCTTGAAGGCCAACTCCGCTCGCAGCTCGTCAGATAGGGCCCCATTTTGTTTCTGCAGGTCATCCAGCACGCGCCCGTAGTCTGCGGGATCCGTGACAATGCCCACATGGGCGTGATTCTTGGCCGCCGAGCGCACCATGCTCGGACCGCCGATGTCTATCTGTTCGATGGCCTCGGCACGCGAGACCCCCTCCTGGGCTACCGTTGCCTCGAATGGGTAGAGGTTGACCACCACAAGGTCGATGCCCTTGATGTCATGCTCCTCCATCGCCGACACGTGTTCGGCATTGTCGCGCAGGGCCAGGATTCCACCGTGCACCTTTGGGTGAAGGGTCTTCACACGACCATTCATCATCTCCGGAAAGCCTGTGTATTCGGCCACCTCGGTGACTGGAATGCCGGCTTCGGCAAGCACGCGGTGGGTGCCCCCCGTTGAGAGGAGCTCTACTCCCATTTGGCTCAGAATACGGGCAAAGCCTTCTAGGCCGGTCTTGTCGGAAACGCTCAACAGAGCGCGGCAAATCTTGTCTTGCATGCTTTCACTCCGGCCCACCCGGGCCTGAAGGATCCTTAGTGAATTAGAAAACGGGCATGCCATTCTAGCGTCCCGCCCCACCCAAGACGATGGCGGAGCATGTCCATTTATGCCGAACCCCGCACTCTCTCCCGTCAGGCGTTCTCCCCCCTGGACGGCCGCTTCCCCTTGCGATGACCAGAGGGGGTCAGAGAGTAGCGGCGATTCTGAACTTCCTGTGCCAGATCGGCTTGGACCAGCTCAACCAGAATGCGCCGGGCTGCTTGGCGACTCATACTCGCAGAGCGAGCCACCTCCCCCTGATCCAGAGGCCCACTGGTGTGCAACAGATTCAGTACCCGTACCGTCTTCTTGTCCAGATGTGCACGGGACGGCCCGTCCTTACGGAGCATGCGCTGTAGAGCCTCCTCCTCCGCCGGCCGCGTGGAGGACCCATCGCGCACGAAGACGCGCCGGGCCCCATCAACCGTCACCTCCACCGGTCCGGGACGCGTGGGCTTCACTCGGGCCTCCACTAGGATCAGCCCCTCTTCTCTGTGCCGGCGCAGGTTCAGGGCGGGTACGGGCTCACAAAGTTCGCTGGCCAAACGCACGTCTGCCATAACCTGCCTGGCATCGGCGACGCCGACACGCAGGCCATCGTCGGTAATGCCCACCCAGAGGTGACCGCCCACACCGTTGGCAAAAGCTGCAATGGTGCGGGCTACGCGGTCCAACCGGGGAAGAACCTCCTTCCACTCACACTCGGGGCCTTCTGGCCGGATGATGACGCTACTCATGAAGCCCGCGATCTAAGGAGTTTTCTCCTCACTTCGCACGATCCCCACGAGCGCCTCCACGACCGATTGCACATCTCCCGTGGGAGCCTGACAGGCAAAGTCCTGGCAGAGATAGAGCGTTGGCCCCTCACCCACGACGCCCTGCAGCTCCACATAGGGCACCACTTTGGCCAGCGCTTCATAGCCCGAGGACGGTCGCAGAATGACGACCTTGCTGGGAACAAAGGGGCGGTGAATTCGGCGTAGAGCATCCTGCGTCTTGGGGTCTGCAGGATCACCGGTCACGACGACCTCCTTGGTGGGGCCAAGGGCAAAGTCCAGCCCCATCAAGAACTGGGTGTGGCTCCCCGGTGCACGAGTAATGGAGCCCGAGAGACCCTCAAGGCTCTTCGCCGCCGCCGTCTCGTACTTCACTTCCCCCGTCAACCGGCCCAGGCGCAAGAGGGCCAAGGTCGCCATCGAGTTCCCTGACGGGATCGCCCCATCCGTGCTCTCTTTAGGCCGCACGATGAGTTGTTCACCGCTTGCAGAAGAGAGGAAGAACCCCCCAGCATCGGCGTCCTCAAATTCCACCAACATGTAGTCAACCAATTCCCGCGCGGCCTTCAAGAAGCGCAACTCTTGGCTAGTTTCAAACAACTCCAAGAGGCCCCAGGAGGCGAAGGCGTAGTCCTCCAGCAAGCCGGAGCCCGCCGACTGGCCAAGCCGCGCCACCTTGTAAAGCGATCCGTCCTCAGCACGCAAGACGTTCAACAGGTTATCGCCTGCACGGACGGCTATCTCGGCATAAGCCGCGTCATCCAATACGCGCGCGGCCATTGCGTAGGCTCCGATCATCAGGCCATTCCAGTCCGTCAGAACTTTGTCGTCCTTGAACGGATGGATACGCGGTTCGCGGGCCGTGAAAAGCCTCCGCCGAATCCCTTCGATCCGCTCAGCATTCGCAGCCTGACTTTCCCCGGAGGCCGCCTCACGCTCACGCAGATCCTGATCCAAGAAGAGGATGTTCTGGCCCGTAGCCTTGCCTGTACCTTCTTCGTGGTAGTTACCCTCAGCGGTCACACCCCACCAACGGGCGGCAAATTCCGCGTCTTCCGCACCCAACACATCGGCGAGTTGCTTCTCCGTCCACAGGTAGAACAGACCCTCCTCGCCTTCCGAGTCGGCGTCCTCCGCAGAAAAGAACCCCCCTCCAGGTGCCGTCAGATCGCGTGAGACATAGGTCAGGATCTCGCGAGCAGTCTGGGCGTACTCTTCGCGACCCGTGACCTGCCAGGCCTCCAGGTAGGCCATCGTCAGCAAAGCCTGGTCGTAAAGCATCTTTTCGAAGTGCGGCACAAACCACTCGCGATCGGTTGAGTAGCGGTGAAAACCAAAGCCCACGTGATCCCACACGCCTCCCTTGCACATCTCACGCAGGGTGGTCTCCACCATGTCGAGAGCGTGGGCCTGCCCATTGCGTCGGTGATAGCGCAGAAGGAACCGCAGATTGTGGGGCACAGGGAACTTAGGTGCGGTATTGAAGCCGCCCTTGCCCGGATCGAAGCGGCGGGCGAGGCCCGCATAAGCTGCGTCCAGAGTGGTGGAGTCGAGTTCCTCTCCCGCCACACCTTTTACGAGCAGCGCGAGTTGAGCAGTAACCTGATCCGCCTGACGAAGGAGACCCTCGTGTTGAGTGCTCCACGCTTCGGTTAAGCGCGGCAACAGGTCCGTCATTCCCCACCGGCCATAGCGACCGCTCTTGGGAAAGTAAGTCCCTGCGAAGAAGGGCTTCTTGTCGGGTGTCATGACAACCGTCATGGGCCACCCCCCGCTACCCTGATTCATCGCCTGGGTGACCGTCATGTACACATGATCCAAATCCGGTCGCTCTTCACGGTCGAGCTTGATGCAGATAAAGCCATCGTTGAGTAGACGGGCCACGTCTTCGTCTTCGAAGCTCTCGTGCTCCATCACGTGACACCAGTGGCATGTCGAATAGCCAATGGACAAGAAAATGGGCTTGTTCTGGGTCTTCGCCGCTCTAAACGCCTCTTCACTCCAGGGATACCAATCCACGGGGTTGCGGGCGTGCTGCAGCAGGTAAGGGCTCTTCTCAAAGACCAGTCGGTTGAATTCCTCCCCTCCATCTGGGGGGAGAGCAGAGATGGCCTCTTGGCTCGGCAGGGGGTGGCGCACGGGTTGCTCCGGATCTTGACTTAGGTGAGGTTCCACTGATCCCAGCCCGTTCACACTTGCCATGGCAGTCAGAACAAGCGTCGGAACCGCAACCAGGGTGTAGGGAAGGGAAAGCATTTCTGAATGGGTTGGGGTTCGGTGAGGACAGGTCCTCGGCAGCCGAGGGTGGGTTAGACTCAGAGTGCCCCCAGAGACTGACCATGATGATACTACGCTGCGTTCCCCTGATGGCGATGATCTGCGCCTCCGGGTTTGGAGTTAGCCCGCCTCAGGACACTGACCAGGAAAACAGTTGGGTACGCCCAGGTGTTTTTGAGTTCCACGTCACACCCGGACCCGACCTCTACTACGAGGTCCGATCCTTCGCCGCAGGGCAGGATGATCAGATCCCCAAGGAGTTCACCGACGCCGTAGCGGAGATTCGTGAGATTCAATCGTTCCTCGCGACCCCTCTGTCCTGGCCTGTTGTCGACGGCGCATTTACCGCAGTGGACCTCCCAGGGCAATTCGCCATTGGCTTGACCGAGCGTGTCCTGCCTCCGGCCAAACACATGGCAAAGGGCATCAAACGTATCCGGGTCGCCAACGCCGCCGCGCGCCTGGCAGCTCACTTGGATGCCTTGGCACCTAAATGGCTAGA
>JAPKBO010000161.1 GCA_028823395.1 Planctomycetota bacterium
TGTCGAGCCTCTCCCCTGATTATCCCGGCCGCCGACGTCGCGCACCATGACGGCTTCCCGGGACACGAACTTCTTGGGCACGAGGAACGCAAAGCTCGTCCCCAGCGCCAAGCAAAGGCCCAGGGGAACAAGCAGCCATCCTATGCGCTTGCGGACAACGCGTACGACGTCTTCAAGCTGACTGGTGGATTCGACTTCAACAGGCATAAATCAAATGGCTCCTAGTTGCCCCCGAAGAGACCGCCACCGCCGACCCCTGCCCCACGGCCGCGACCGCGGCCACGGCCACCACGCCCAAATCCAAGGAGCGGCCCAAGGGCGCCCCGTAGGAGTTGCTGAACGGGAAACAACAGGTCGTCAATGAAGTATGCAAATTCAGCCAGCATCGTGGCCGGCACAAAAATTATGTCGTACTCCTGCACCTGCATATTGAACGTCATGTCCGCTCGGTCGAGCATGTCGTTGATATTGATGGTCCAGACGGCAGGATCGATCGGGTCAGGGCGCATCAGGCGCACGCGCCCAAGGTTTGCACTGTTCTCAGAGGGGCCCGCACTCATGACGGCCTCAAAGATTGTCAAATCGCCGGGGTGCTTGACCTCGCCTTCCTTGCCCACCTCACCGAAGATGAAGTACTTCTTCCCCTTAGTCTTGATCTGGACGACGATGTCCGTGTTCTCGTAGTAGACGCTGTAGCGCTCCTGTAGGACCGACTCGATGTCCGAGCGCGTGAAGCCAGCCACGTGCACGATGCCCACCTCAGGCATCAATATCGTGCCGTCGATATCCACCTTTTGAGTGCCCGAGATCTCGCCGGCGTGCAAGACGTCCTGATACTGAACAGCATCCCCCACGGTGGCGTAGTTCTCTTCCTCAGCATTGCCGTAGTACTTCTTCCCAAATCCGTAGTGATTCAGGTACTGCAGGGCCCGCTTGTTAGGGGCACTCTGGCAAGCACCCAAGAGGACGAGGAGGGCCAATAGGCCAATGGAGCGGAGACTAGGCATGGGGAGTGGGTGCGGGGAGGTGGGTCCGTGACTAGGTATCGGCAGGGGAACCCCCGAGATTGACCTCTGCACGGCAGGCTTCTGGGTTACCTGCACATATATGGGCGGGCCCTGGGCACTGCCCCGGTTCCTACCTCAGGTGACTTTGGGATTCCGGGAGGCCATTTGCCAGCATGGAGAACACTCTCAACGCCGAAAAGGAGCGTCGGGCGCCATCTCTCCCACAGAAAACACGCCCTGAGGGTCCACTCAGGCGCTTTAGGCCTTCGAGGCCCCGTATTGGTTGTCGTAGTAGGCCCGGTAGGCCCCCTCGCGAACACGGGCGAGCCAGCCTTCATTATCCCGATACCAGGCAATGGTCTTCGGAAGGGCCTCCCCGAAAGTAAATCGGGGGGTCCATCCCAACTCGCGCTCGATTTTGCCCGCGTCGATCGCATAGCGCCGATCATGACCGAGGCGATCGGTGACGTACTCAATCAGGCTCTCGGGCTTGCCCAACGCTCCCAGGATGGCCCGCACGATATCCAGGTTCGGATACTCGTTGTGCCCGCCGATATTGTAAACCTCGCCCAATCCCCCACGCTCAAGCACGGCCAGGATCGCCTCACAGTGGTCCTGCACGTAGAGCCAGTCCCGCACCTGCATTCCATCACCGTACACAGGCAGAGGCCGGTCCTCCCTAGCGTTGGCAATCATGAGAGGAATCAGCTTCTCGGGGAACTGAAACGGCCCGTAGTTGTTGGAACAGCGGGTGATAAGCGCCGGAAATCCATGCGTCTCCCGGGCAGCACGCACCAACAGATCGCTGCCGGCCTTGGACGCGCTGTAGGGCGAATTGGGAGCCAAGGGCGTGTCCTCCGTGAAGAACCCGCTACTACCCAGAGTGCCATAGACCTCGTCAGTCGAAACGTGCAAGAAGCGTTCCACCCCCCGCTCTCGGGCCACGTCAAGCAAAACCTGAGTGCCCATGACGTTACTACGCACGAAGGGTTGCCCGGATTGTATTGAGCGATCCACGTGGCTCTCTGCAGCAAAGTGCACCACGCTGACAGCTCCAGTCCCCGCAGCGTCAAAGGCCTGCTCCACGTCGCCTTGAACAGCCACGTCCCCGCGCACAAAGGTGTAGCCTTCCCTGTCCTCGATAGCGGTCAGGTTTTCAAGGTTACCGGCATACGTCAAAGTGTCGAAGTTGACGACCCGCAGATCGGGCCTTTGCTCGGCCAACATCAAAATGAAGTTACTCCCGATAAAACCCGCGCCACCCGTCACAATCAATGTGTCGCTCATTGGTCTTCGTTCCCCAGATATGTCTTGAGGGCATCTTGCCAGTGAGCTAGTGGGCGCCCGCGCAGTGCAGCCAGCCGGCCGCAGTTCAGGACGCTATAGGCCGGACGCGGCGCGGGACGCGGAAAGGCCTCGCTCGTGCATGGCTCCACCTGAACCCCTTCCACTCCGGCGTATTCAAGGGTGGCGCATGCCACGTCATACCAACTAGCTTGCCCTTCGCATGCGGCGTGGAGGATGCCCACCAAAGGGGCGCTCAGAACGTCCCATAGGGCCGGAGCCAACTCGAGAGTCGACGTGGGCGAACCCACCTGATCCTGCACGACCTTGAGCTCGTCCCGCTCCGTTGCCAGACGAAGCATGGTGCCCGGGAAGTGATTCCCCCGGGGGCCATAGAGCCACTGGGTGCGCACGATGCGGGTGCCGGTGGGATGGGCAGCCATGGCGGCCTGCTCACCAGCCAGCTTGGTGCGACCGTAGACTCCCAAAGGAGAGGTCTGATCGTCCTCGCGGTAGGGATCCGATGCGCTCCCGTCAAAGACGAAATCCGTGGACACGACCAGAAGGTCCACACCCTCCAGAGTGCACCGCTGAGCGAGAACCTCACACGCAGTTGCGTTGACACGCAGGGCAAGCTCTTCATTGCTCTCTGCATCGTCGACTGCGGTGTACGCCGCACAGTGAACGACTCCGGTGAACGGGCCGTGCTCATTGAACAAGACCTCGACCGACTTCGCGTCCGCCAGATCAACCCCACTGGCATCCACCCCGGGTGCCTCCTTGAGATCTGTGCCGACTACGACCACGCCATCTGGCGCACAAAGGAGCACCTGGCTTCCCAACATGCCCGCCGCACCCGTAACCAGAACTCTCGCCTGCTGCGCACCGAGCCCTCCAGTCAACTGTTCATCCATGGAGGCGTCCGTCATGAGTTGAGATCAATCCTTGTGGTTGGCCCCGCCTTGGGCCACCAGAGATGTCGCGGAATAGAGTGACTCAAACGTTCCGGCATCAGTCCACCAACCCGTCATGACATCGCAGGTCATGCTGCCATCGGCGATGTACCAGTTGTTCACATCCGTTATCTCTAGCTCGCCGCGATCGGAGGGCTTGAGGGTATCAATGATATCCCAGACCCTACCGTCGTACATGTAGATGCCGATGACGGCCATTCGGGAGACGGGGTCGGAGGGTTTCTCAATGATGCTCAGCACCTTCCCCTCCTCCACCTCAGCGACTCCAAAGCGCTCAGGGTCGTCCACTTCCTTGAGAAGGATCTTGGCGCCCTTGCCCTGGGCCTGAAAATCAGCCACCGGCGCGGCGATATTTTTCTCGATCAGGTTATCCCCCAGAACGACGCAAATTGAGTCGCCCTGAGCCCAATGCCGGGCCAGTCCCAGAGCCTCAGCAATTCCGCCCTCACCTTCCTGATAGGTGTAGTTGAGATGCTTGAGTCCGAATTCCTTGCCGTTCCCGAGGAGGGACAGAAAGTCACCGGACTTTCGTCCGCCCGTAACGATCATGATGTCGTCGATACCCGCATCGACGAGGGTCTGGATCGGGTAGTAGATCATCGGCCGGTCGTAAACCGGTAGAAGGTGCTTGTTGGTGATCTTGGTGAGAGGGAACAGGCGTGTTCCCAGACCACCGGCTAAAATGACACCCTTCATGGACTTGATACGGGGGGGGTAAGGGGGAGAAATAGGGCCCGTAAGCCCAATAAGTGAGGTCAGACCTTACACGATCGGCGCGCCCTGCGCCCCTGCAGAGGCCGCACCAGGGCCATCGAGATACCAAGCCAGGAATTCCTCCAGCCCCGCTCGCACAGCAGTGCTGGGTCGATAGTCCAACTCAGCCCGCGCGCGGGAGATATCCGCAAAAGTCACGGGCACGTCTCCGGGCTGATTGGCCTGACGGTCCAGAATGGGCTCGCGCCCGCAGACTTCGCCAATCATCTGCACCAATTCGGCAAGGGAAGTGGTCTGGGATTCCCCGAGATTGTAGATCGCATAGCCGGAACAGCGATCAATCGCCGCGACAACTCCAGCAACGATGTCGTCCACGTACGTGTAGTCGCGACGAGATTCACCATCCCCGAAGAATGGAATAGGCTCGCCCTTGAGAACGAGGGCCACAAACTTGTGGATGGCCATTTCAGGCCTCTGACGCGGCCCGAATACGGTAAAGAAGCGCAGGCCGGTGGTCGGGATATCAAACAGATGGTGATACGAGTACGCGATGAGTTCCCCCGCGCGTTTGGTGGCTGCGTAGGGCGACACCGGCCGGTGAATTTCATCGGCCTCACTGAACGGCACCTTCTCATTGCCACCGTACACACTCGATGAACTGGCGAAAACGAATCGCGTACCCGGAGAAGCGCGGAGGGCCTCGAGCAACACCATCGTTCCACGTACGTTCACGTCCTGATAGAGCAACGGGTCCTCCACGGACGGACGCACCCCCGCCATAGCCGCCAGATGGACCAGGGTGTCGGGGCGAAACTCCTCGAACAGCCCCCCCACCAGTTCGGCATCGCGGATGTCGCCTTCCACGATGCGCGCGCCCACGAGGGCGGCTGCGTTCGCGCGCTTGATGGCCGGGTCGTAGAAGTCGTTGAAATTATCCAGTACGAGCAGCTCATCCCCACGGGCGAGCAAGCGCTCGCACAAGTGAGATCCAATGAACCCCGCACCACCGGTCACCAGGACCCTCATGCTCGACTCACTCTTGTTTTCATTCGACGGTGACACTCTTGGCCAGGTTACGGGGTTTATCGATATCGCAGCCCCTAAGCCGGGCGACGTGATAGGCGAACAATTGCAATGGGATGGTATTCAAGATGGGAGAAAGCCACTCGAGAGTTTCAGGCACGGCCAGTGTCTCGTCGGTAGCCAACAAGCTCTCCGGGTCGGAGCCTACGCAGACCACCCGCCCCCCACGCGCCTGAACCTGCTCCATGTTGGCCCGCACTTTTCCGGCGAGAGGCCCCGCCGCATTGATGACAAAAACGCTCATGCCCGAGTCAATCAGAGCAATGGGGCCGTGCTTCATCTCACCCGCAGCATACCCCTCGGCGTGCATGTAGGAAATCTCCTTGAGCTTCAGCGCCCCTTCAAGCGCCACGGGAAAGTTGACTCCCCGGCCGAGGAACAGGAAACCGTTCTGTTCCATGTGTCCACGGGCCAGAGCCTTGACCCCCTCGACGTACTCCTTGGTCAATAAGGAATCCATCTTGGGTCGCAGGTACCGCAATTCCCTAAGGAGCTCGGTCGCATGCTCCCTGGAGAGGCTCTCGCGCGAGCGCCCCAGTCGGACGGCCAGGAGCAGCGCGGACACCAACTGGGCCGTAAAGGCCTTGGTGCTGGCTACACCGATTTCGGGGCCCGCGTGGGTCAGCACCACCCCGTCGGATTCACGCACCTGGCTGGAGCCGTCCACATTGCAAATACTCACCAGTCGAGCCCCGTGCTGCACCGCTAATCGGGCGGCGGCCAAGGTGTCGGCCGTCTCACCGGACTGTGAAATACAGAGGGCCAGAGTACCCGGTACCAAGCAGGGCGAGCGGTAGCGGAACTCCGAGGCGAAGTCGACATCCGTCGGAATCCCTGCCAGTCCCTCGATAAGGTAGGCCGCAACCTGCCCAGCATGGAGTGCCGTCCCACACGCGATGACCTGGACGCGCTGCACGTCAGCCAGAGCATTCCCGCCCAGACGCTCGTCTTCAAAATCCACGTCATCCCCAGACGCCGCAATGCGCCCGAATGCCGTGCGCGCCAAGACATCAGGTTGCTCGAAGATCTCCTTGAGCATGAAGTGCGGCCAATGGCCCATACCAGCCTCTGCAGCGTTAAATTCCACAGTCGTAGCCAAGCGTTCCACGGGGGCCCCATCCTTGTCCCATACCTCAAAGCCATCGGCCTGAAGTCGTCCGACATCTCCATCATCCAGGTACACGACCCTATTGGAGTGGGCGACCAGGGCCAGGACATCGGAGGCCAAGTAGGTCCCGCCCGACGTGGAGCACAAGGCCAGAGGCGGGCCGGACCGAGCACAGACCAGTTGGTTGTGCCCGTCATGGCGATCTAGAACGGCCAAGGCGTAGTAGCCCTCCAGACGACCGAGAATGGAGCGCACGGCCTCGACAAGGTTGTCGGTCTTACCCAGGGCGCGCTCGATCAGGTGCGCCAAGACCTCGCTGTCCGTGTCAGAACGGAAGCTAACTCCCGCGGCCTCAAGCTCGGTCTTGAGCACCGTGTAGTTCTCAATGATTCCATTGTGAACGATAGCCAGACGCGTGCCCATGCCCCCATGGGGATGCGAGTTGACGTCACTAGGCGGCCCGTGGGTGGCCCAGCGCGTGTGGCCGATGCCGGCACACAAATCCGCGGCGCCGGAATCCAAGGGCGTCTCAGCCAAACGATTCTCCAGGCTGGCTATGCGGCCCTCGGACTTGATCACCCGTACGCCAGGGGAAGCGGTATCCGCCAGCGCCAGCCCGGCGCTATCGTAGCCCCGATACTCCAGGATTCGCAGGCCATCCAGCAGGGCCGGCGTCACCGGCCCTGTCGTGAGGAAAGCGCCTACGATCCCACACACGATCAGTCCCTCCCGCCCCCGGGGGACACCCCACCGAGAACCTTGGCCTGGAAGAACTCCAAGGTGCGAGCCAAGCCTGTGTCGAGATCCACCTTGGGTTCCCAGTTGAGCAGGGTGCGCGCCCGCGTAATGTCAGGCTGCCGCACTTTGGGGTCATCCTCTGGAAGCTCCCTGAAAACGATCTCCGACTTCGTGCCTGTCAGCGCCACGACCTTCTGCGCAAATTCCAAAATGGTCATCTCACTTGGGTTGCCAATATTGACCGGCAACGATTCTTCCGAGTTCAAGAGACGCCAGAGCCCCTCTATGAGGTCGTCCATGAAGCAGAATGAGCGGGTCTGGCTCCCGTCACCGAACACGGTCAAGGGACGCCCCTCCAGGGCCTGGGACATGAACGCCGGCAGGGCTCGGCCATCGTTGAGTCGCATGCGAGGCCCATAGGTATTGAAGATGCGCACAATCCGCGTCGCCACACCATGGTAGCGGTGATAAGCCATCGTCATAGCTTCCGCGAAACGCTTGGCCTCGTCGTAGACGCCCCGCGGCCCCACCGGGTTGACGTTGCCCCAGTAGTCCTCGGATTGGGGATGCACCAGGGGATCGCCATAGCACTCAGACGTGGAGGCGAGTAAGAACCGCGCCCCCTTAGCTCGCGCAAGCCCCAAAACCTTGTGAGTCCCCAGGGAACCCACCTTTAGAGTTTGGATCGGCAACTCGAGATAGTCGATGGGGCTGGCGGGAGAAGCGAAGTGGAGTACCGCGTCCAAATCACCCGGCACGTGGATGTATTCAGTCACGTCACGCTTCTCAAAATGAAAGGCGGGGTCCGCGAACAAAGCCTCCACGTTGGACAGATCTCCCGTGATCAGATTGTCCATGCAGATCACGCTCCAGCCCTCGGCCAGGAAACGTTCACAAAGGTGGCTGCCTAGAAATCCGGCACCCCCAGTGATCAAGACGGCCTTACGCTTCATGCGTTGTCCTCCACGCCAGAG
>JAPKBO010000162.1 GCA_028823395.1 Planctomycetota bacterium
TCGCAGGCCTCGGTTGCCTTGGACCAGTAGCCTCGGCCGTCTTTCGCTAGAGCTTGAAGTGCAGCGCGATCGGGAAGAACCAGAAGGCGCAAGCGCGCGCCGCTGCTTGTGGCCTCCTCTTGGAAGGCGCCCATGACGGCCAGCAGGATCCGGAAGACCTCACTGTTCTCATCCAGTAACCATGGGGCGGCGTCCCGCCCCCGATGCTCATGTAGGGTCAGAGCCATTCGCCCCAGGCCCGTTCGGTGCAGCCAGTGGGAGCCCGCGGGAGCGTAGGCCAGCGGTGAGCGCGACACCCACCTGTCATTTCCACCGACGGCGGCTAGGAAGCTCTCTTGAGAGCTCATGACCGAGTGCATGTGCTTGATGGAACTCACAGGATTGGGGACCTCGGTCAGGTCTCCACCTTCGTCCAAAAGGAAGCGTGGCTTGAAGCGGGCCAGCTTGGCCCAGTGCCGCTCGGCTGGTCTCCAGACGGTTAACAGCCGCAAGGAAGCCGAGGGCAGCCAGCCCACCCAGATCTCATCGGCCTCGAGAGATTTACCATCGCGACGGTAACGCAAGAGAGCCTGGTCCAGACCGTAGGCACCCATGGCCAGGTTGGCGAATTCGTGCTGGGGTGAGGCTGTATCTAGGTTGTACGCCCAGGTCTCTTTATCGGCGACCTCCTCTCCTTGGGTGAATGAGCAGCCCACGCAGACGATGCGTGTCTGATCCGGTGCGGGCTCCCGAGAAAGAGGCGCTGCGCTCAACCGGCAGCCGGCCCAATCAAACGCCATGTCGCCGATGGAGATGCCGGGGGTCGGCGCCCAACCAAGGTCCGCATCGAACGAGAGCGCGGCCTCATCAGGCTGGCCGGTACGCGTGTGGCGCTCGATCTGTCGCAGGAGGGTCTCCTGCTCCGAATAGAAGACGGGCGGATCGAAGGGGGCGATGCGTCGGCCTTGGAAATAGCCATCGCTTAGAGCCCCTAGGAGAAGCTGGTCCGTGATGAGGCCACTTGCCAGCAAGAGACCCAGGGCGACGAGGCGTTTTCTCTTCACTCTGACCCCGCGTCCGTGTGCCCGGCTTCTCCCGCGAACATCCGCCGCCAAGGGATGTAGACCAGTGCACCAACGGCCAACACAACCAGTCCCAGCCCGGTTACTTCCCACTCGCTGGTGCGCAGGTTCCCGAACACCACACCGGCTGCCATGAGGGTATAGGCCACTGGAAAGAGGGGGTAGAGCGGGCTCCGAAAGGGCCGCGGCAGGTCGGGGCGCAGTCGGCGTAGGCGCAGGAGAGCGAGGCCCGTCAGTCCGTGGAAAATCCACTCGGCGAATACGACGCTATCTCCTAGGCGTCCGATGACGTCTTCGCTCACCCACAGGTAGACGCAGCACAGGCCTGCTTGGATAGCCAGGGCCACGCGCGGGGCACCGCTCGCCGGGTGGACTTTCCCTGCGCCCTTAAAGAATAGACCCATGCGTGCCATGGCCACGTAGATGCCCGGAGTGGTGACCAGAGTCGCCACCAAGAAACCCAGCGCACTGATACCCATGGCGGCGGTCAGGAAGGCCTCACCCTTGGCGCCCAGGGTGATACGTGCCAGTTCGGCGGGGGCGTTGGTACTGGCTGCCACTCCGCCCAGGCCAAGCACGCGCACGTAGGCGGCGTTCAGGGCCAGGTAGATCACGCTGACTCCGACCACTCCCATGATGATGGCACGCGGCAGGTTGCGCGGGGCATCTTTCACGTGGGGTGCGATGTAGGTGATCAGTTGCCATCCACCGAAGGTGAAGAGCACGGGCAAGGTGGCGCTGATCATGCGTCCCGCCAAGGGAGCGGTGGGGACGATGGAGGGGAGGGGTTGTTGGGAGGGACCTTCGAACAGGGCTAGGCCTGCGAGGATGAAGACGGCCAGAGCGACGAGCTTGGCCAGCATGCACAAGTTTTGAAGCAGGATGCCACTACGCATGCCGCGCCAGGCACAGGCGCTGACTCCCACGATAAGCGCACCCGCCAGCCCTCGCCGCTCGACGAAGGATGGCGTGTGATCGGGTGCCAGGAGCTTCCACCACTGTTGGGCGCAGAAGTCCGCCACCCCGGCGCAGGCTCCCGTTGAGATCACGAGCAGCACGATCCAGGCAAACAGGAAAGCGGCGAAGGGTCCGAAGCCTTTGTGGATGAACACGAACCAGCCCCCGCTTTTTGGCAGGGTGCCCGCCAGTTCAGCGAAAGTCATGGCCCCGGCCAGAGCCGCCAGGGTTCCGAGGATCCACATCCCGAAGTAGGGCCCCGGTTCTGGCAGCAACGCGGCAACGCCGGCGGGCTTAAAGAAGATGCCCACTCCGATGATCCCGCCCATGACGAGCAGGGTTGCATCGAAAAGAGAGAGCTGTTTGGGTGCCCGCGTCACGAGGCTAGCCTAAACGCCTCGATCTTCTGAACAAGCACTCGCGGACCAAACTGCCCGGGTAAATCAATGGCCCGGGAAGTGCTCTGCCAGGTGATTGAGCATGAATTCGTGGTTCGGGAGGGGCGAGGCATCGAAATCCTCCAGGGAGTTCAATCCGGTCACGAACTCCCCTTGCTGGTTGAGGAATTCAAACGTCACGGGCCATGCCCAATTGTCATACAGGGTCTGCATGAGCTCTCGGTTCGCTTCAGTCTCCGCCTCCTCGACCAGGCGATTGGCCGCCGTATCGAGGATCCATGTGCACACGAATTGACTGTTGAGGTATTCGATGATGTCGAGTCTGGAGAGCAGACCTGCTCTCAATGAGGTCCCGGATGGTCAGCAGGTCTGATCGTCTAGCGCCCCCTCCAGGACGATCGCGAAGATGGGTTTCTTCTCCGCTTCGGCGATGGCTAAGACCTCGTGTGGGGGGACCCACTTGATGTTCAGGAATCGGAAGAACTGGTTTCCGAGTGCATGTGCGGTTTCGTCCAGAGGGATGGACTCATCCCATGCGACCGAGTCGATGAGCGACGCGTCCCCGCCCGAAATTTGCATGGGGTCCGTTCTCAGGAAATCGTGATAGGTCGTCTGCTTGTCGAGTCGGACGGTGACGTGCCCGTTGAGCGATGAGTGCGAGTTCCGGGAGAGGTCTACGGGGTTTTCCATCTGGAAATACGCCACACTGCCGTTCTTCCGGTCGATCACCACGTGGCCGAGCATGTAGGCCGGCGTGTACCAGACTCCCTTGGAGAGTCGGAACTCGGCGTGCAGCCGAAACATGATGTCGTAGTAGTCTTCAGAGATGGCGCGCAGGGTTGCGAAACCACCATTGTTGGCGATCACCCGGCCGAACGACTCCAGCCTGACCAGCGGCTGTGGGTGGAACTGCTTGAGAATCGCTTTCGCACCCTGGAGATCGATGGTCCAGGTATGCCCGACGGACTCGAACTTCTCCGGCAGGAATGCAGATAGATTCGCCGCGTCGTAGGTCACCGACATCTGAGCGAGTGAGAGGTTTTTGATGCTCTGGTAGAGCTCGGGCCGGATCCGCCCGCGGAGGTTGTCCCCCGCGGCGATGGCGTTCCACTCTCCGCTCACTTCAAGCCGGGTCTGCCCGTGCAGTACGGGATGCACTTCACCTTGGAAGCCCTCCAGGACGTCTTCCCCGCGGTTGGTGGTGACGACGACGTCCCCCTCCCGATGATGGGCGTTCAAGCCCCGATGCCCAGGGTCCGTCTTGGCCTCCCGGGCACCCTCATTGCCCTGATCGTCCGTTTGGGCCTTCCGGGTGCTGGCTGCTGACTGCACATCCACCTTCCGATCGCCGCCACCGGGCTCTTCAGAGCAGCTCGATGTGACCAGAAGCAGGGCGAGCCCCATCGAGAGTGAGAGGACGGACTTGTGCTGAGTTCCCATCATGATTGGTCTCCATCTAACCATCTTAGCCCCAGCACCACACCCCGGAATCGAGTCGGTGTGGGGCCTGCTTCGAGCATACCCCCAGCCGCGGGGCGGGGATGAGTTGTTGGGGTGCCTCTGCTCGCCGGACTATCCTGTGCCCTCTAAGCACGCCCCGCGGTGTGCCAGCCCCGATTCCCATGACCTCCCCCGAACAAAGTCCTTCCGAACTTCCGAGTGGATCTCCGAACCGCAAGTACAGGCTCCTGCGCTGGGTTCTGGTCATAGGGCTCCTGGCCTGGCTGGGGCACGGGCCCCTGATCGATTTGCTGGCGGGGCACAGCGCCCGGCGCAGCCTGGCAGGCGAGAGCCTCTCGACGGAGGCCAATGATCTGCTGACCCGGTGCCTAGAGGACCTGCCCCCGGGCCCTCTGGTCGATTTTCATGCTCATCTGGCCGGTCGGGGGCCGGATTCGGGCTGCTGGGTCAACCCGCGCCTGCTCTCGCCCCTTCATCCGCGGGATTGGGTTCGGATGCGCTCCTATCTATCAGCGGCTGGGCTGGGCCCGGAGTCCCCTGACAGTGCCTGGATAGAGGGCCTTGCTGGCTTGGCCAGGGCGCGCCAACGGCCGGCCCTGCACTTCCTGCTGGCTTTCGACCACCGCTACTCCACCCAGGGGCTGCGGGACCTGGAGCACAGCGAGTTCTATGTGCCCAATGAGTACGCCCATGCCGCGGCCGAGGCCTACTCCGACGTCTTCCGCTGCGCCATCTCCGTCCATCCCTATCGAACCGATGCCGTTCAGGAGTTAGAGCGTTGGGCGGCACAGGGGGTGAGGTTGGTGAAATGGTTGCCTGGAGCGCAGGGCATGGACCCCGCCAGCCCCCTCTGCGATGCCTTCTACAGGGCGCTGGTGGCTCAGGACATGGTCTTGCTGGTGCACTGCGGGGAAGAGCAGGCCGTGGATGCCGAGGCGGATCAGGAGTTGGGCAATCCCCTGCGGCTAAGGAGGCCTCTAGAGGCAGGAGTCCAGATCCTTGTGGCCCACTGCGCCTCATCCGGGTCCGCTCTCGACCTGGACGTAGGGGGAGCCCATCCGCCTCGGGTGGATTGCTTCGACTTGTTCCTACGGCTGATGGGGGAGAAGGCCTTCGAGGGCCAGCTGTGGGGCGAGATCTCCACGGTGACCCAGGTCAACCGCTACTCCAACGCTCTGTCAGTACTCCTGGAGCGCGAAGATCTTCACTCGCGGCTCGTGAATGGCAGTGACTGGCCCCTGCCCGCCGTGAATGTCCTGTACCAGACCCGGGCCCTCAAGAGTGCCGGGTTCATCACGGCCGAGGAGCGCGAGATCTTGAACGAGATCTACCATCACAATCCTCTCACCTTCGACCTGGCCCTCAAGCGAGTTGTGCGTTCACCCAAGACCGGAGCTCGCTTTGCTCCGCAAATATTCACATGCCTTGGACCTTTGCGCTGAAGGAAGAATGTGACGATGGCGCCATCTGGGTATCAAGTGCGACCCAAAGGGCATTCATGGTGGCATCTAGGTTCGTCCCAAGCGCGCCGCGGTCGGTAAATGACCACCAATTGGGCATTAGATGACAAGTGCGCGCCTTTCTGCATTCAATCGTTGAGTCCGTTCCTGGGCATCCCTACACTCGCCCCCAAGAACCCGGTGGAAGCCAGGTTCTAACTCTTCATCTTTTCATTCATTCTGATAACCGCACAGGATTCACCATGAAACCTTCTGCATTGGGCATGGTCGAGACCAAGGGGCTAGTTGGCGCCATCGAAGCGGCTGACGCCATGGTCAAGGCCGCCCTGGTCGAGCTCTCAGGCACTGAGCGCGTGACCGCCGGGTACGTGACGTTTTTCGTTTCTGGTGAGGTGGGCGCCGTCAAGGCCGCAACCGATGCCGGCGCTGCAGCGGCACGTCGGGTTGGCGAGCTGGTCAGTGTGCATGTGATCCCGCGACCCCACGATCAGCTCTCCAAGGTCCTTCCGGCCCTTAGGGCCGCTGGCGAATAGGGCTTCTGCGTCACTCGGCCATGAAAGGCCTCGACCCCGATCTGCGCGCTCTGCAAGAGGTGCGGGACCATGTGGCCCGCGCTAAGGTCGCCGTTAAGGCTATCGCTCACTACGACCAAGAGCAGACGGACCGTCTCTGCAAGGCTATGGCGGAAGCAGGGGCTCGGGCTGCATTGGACCTGGGTCGCTTGGCGGTGGATGAGACCGGGATCGGGCGCCTGCACTACAAGGTGCTGAAGAACCTCTTCGGCAGCGAGGGCACCTGGGAGTCGGTGGCTGGCGAGCGCACGGTGGGCTTCATCTCTCGCGATGAGGCCACAGGCGTGCACGAGGTGGCGACCCCCGTGGGTGTGGTGGCAGGGATCATTCCCACCACGAACCCTACCTCCACGGCCCTCTTCAAGTCGATCATCGCCGTGAAGGGGCGCAACGCCATCGTGATCAGTCCTCATCCACGCTCCCGGCGCTGCATTCTGGAGACGGCGGAGGTCATGCGGCGCGCCATCGAGCGCGTAGGCGGGCCGCCGGATTTGGTGCAGTGCCTGGCCAACCCCACCATCGAGTCGACGGGTGCCCTCATGAAGCACCGGGACGTGTCCGTGATCCTGGCCACGGGAGGCGGCGGGCTGGTGCGTGCTGCCTACTCTTCGGGCAAGCCGGCCTATGGAGTGGGGCCCGGGAACGTCCCTGCCTACGTGGATCGCTCAGCTGACGTACGTGCCGTGGCCGAGGCCATCGTCAGCAGCCAAAGCTTCGACAACGCCACCCTTTGCTGCTCGGAGCAGGCCCTCGTCCTGGACGAACCCGTGGCCGCTGCCGTGCTGGCTGAACTGCAAGCCCGCGGAGCGCACCTGTGCTCGGATGCTGAGCGTGCCCTGCTCGAGACGTACTGCAATCAGGGCGGGCACATGAACCCCGACATCGTGGGCCTCGATCCATGGCGGGTGGCCGAAGGTGCTGGATTCTCGGTGCCGCGCAGTACCACGGTCCTGCTCGCCCATCAGGATGGCGTTGGGCCTGAGCACCCCCTGTCCATTGAGATCCTCTGCCCTCTCTTGTCCGTGCACGTGGTGGACGGCTGGCGCATGGGTTGTGAGGTAGCGACCAGCATCCTGCACAACGGAGGCCTGGGCCACACTTTGGCGGTGCACGCCCGGGAGGAGTCTGTCTTGGATGCTTTCTTCCTGGAGAAGCCGGCGAACCGCATTATCGTCAACGGGCCCTCCTCCGCGGGGGCCGTGGGATTCAGTACGCACCTGACTGCATCTTTCAGTTTGGGGTGCGGCCCGCAGGCCGGAAACATCACTTCGGATAACATCACCGCGCGTCACCTGATCAACATCAAGCGCGCGGCCTACCCGCGGCGGGATTGGCGGGAAATCGAGCGCAAAGCTCATGAGCGCGCCGCGGCCCTGACGGGCGCGGGCATGCCACGGGGCAGTGGATTACCCGGCGACCCAGCCTTGGGTCGCGGGGGTCATGTGTCCACCGAGCGTGCGACGGCGCCTGCACCCCAGGCGCGTCCTTCTCGTCCTCCCGTCTCTGAGCTGCGGCCTGCCGCCACGGCCTCCGCGCCGACGGGGAACTCCGCCTCGGCAGTGCAGACCATCGCCACCCTGCGTCCCGCCAAGGCACCCACTTTTACCCGGCCCGGAACTCGCCCTGTGGCTCGTGCCGTTCAGGCCGGTGCACGCTCCGTCACCAAGTTGTCTCCGCAGTTGTCCCCGCAGTCCTCCCCGCAGTCCTCCCCGCAGTCGGCTGGCACCGAGGTGGGCAGTGCCTTGAGCGTGGGGGAGATTCGTTCCATGTTCGAAAACGCCGGAGCGGGCTGCCCCATGGGCCCATGCCAGGGCTGCTCTCTTCACAATGTGCGTACCGGCCAGTGCGAAGCCTGATGTGCGA
>JAPKBO010000163.1 GCA_028823395.1 Planctomycetota bacterium
GGCTTTGGAGCACCCAGGCCCAACGACAACTCCGGCTGGATCGGAAAGGCCCTAGAGACCTATCGGGTCTTGCTACTCGACGAGCGAGGCACAGGACGTAGCTCTCCCCTCAGCTTCCAAACCTTGGGGCGATTGAACTCGCCTGGTGACCAGGCGGCCTACCTCAAGCACTTCCGGTCCGACAGCATCGTCTTGGATTGTGAGTGGGTGCGCCGCGAACTACTGGGAGAGAGCACGCCATGGACCGTGCTCGGTCAGAGCTACGGCGGTTTCTGTGCCACCCACTATCTCTCGGCCGCCCCACATGGATTACGAGAGGTATTGATCACAGGTGGCTTGCCCCAACTGGCAGGCCCGACGGACGACGTCTACCGCCTGACCTACCCCATCTGTGCCCGCAAGAACTGCGAGTACTACGAGCGGTACCCAGACGACGTGGAGCGCATCCGCCGGATTGCCGATCACATCGCCGAGAATGCCATCGAGTTGCCGAGCGGCGGCCCTCTTACGGTCCGCAAATTTCAGACCCTTGGCCTGTCCTTGGGGTTTTCCGATGGGTTCGAAGTTGTCCATTACTTGGTGGAGCAAGCGTTTGTGAACGGGACTCGGGGCCCCGAGCTCTCCTACTCGTTCCTTCGCAATTTCGAGAACACCATCCACTTTGACACCAATCCGATCTTCTCCATTCTGCACGAGGCCTGCTACACCCAAGGAGCAAGTTCCAATTGGGCAGCTGAACGCCTACGGGGTGACTATCCCGAGTTCGACCCCTCCTCGCGCGAGCCCCTCTTCCTCACCGGCGAGATGATCTACCCCTGGTTCTTCGAGGAGTTCCCAACCCTCGCACCACTCCGCGAAGCCGCGGAACTACTGGCCCAAGACGAAGACTGGCCCCAGCTCTATGACATGGAGATCCTTGCGGCCAACAGCGTGCCCTCCGCGGCCGCGATCTACAGCAACGACATGTACGTGCCCCGCAAGAGCTCCGAGCAAACTGCAGCCTGCATTAAGGGCTTACAGCCCTGGGTGACCGACGAGCTCGAGCACAACGGATTGCGCTCCGCTGGTCCTAGAGTCCTGGGGCACCTGATCGGATTGCTGAACTCCTGAGCCCGGGTGGGTCTTACAAGACGGGGCTGAAAATTCCCGCTGCGTTGTACGCAAACCTGCGCAACCAAGAGCGGCCGTGTACCTGGGATAGGGTCACCCGGGTCGAGCGCTGCATGTAGCCACGCTGCAGCAGGCGCAACTGACTGGCGAAATCGGAGTCGTAGACCAGGGTCGAGACCTCGAAATTCAGATCGAAGCTGCGCCTGTCGAAATTGGCTGTTGTGACAAGTGCAAGATCGCGATCAACGGTCAGTGTCTTGGCATGGAGTAGACCCTCCTGGTACTCAAACACCTCAACGCCAGCATCGATCAGTCGTTCGTAGTGACTGCGTGAGACAGCTTGCACGAGGGGAGAGTCATTACGCGCCGGCACTACCAGGCGCACGCAGACGCCGCGCTTCGCTGCAGTACACAAGCTAACGACTTCGGCCTCCCCAGGAACGAAGTAGGGCGTTGTCAGAATCAACTCTTCTTGAGCTCCGTGAAAAGATGCCAGAGCCAGCTGGGCCAAGGCTTCGTTGTCGTTGTTGGGGCCGGTGGGAAGAATTTGTACGGGCACACCGCCTGGGCGAGGCTCGGGAACCTCAGCAAGGAGTGCCTCGAGAGGCTCTTCGTTTTCCAAAAACCAGTCGCGCACAAAGATCGCTTGTAGATCTCCGACGACAGGGCCGCGTATCCGCAGCATGCAATCGACCCAAGGTGCGAACTCCAGCTTGAGGGCATAGGCCGCGGCGGCAATGTTCTGAGATCCCGTGTAGCCCACGCGTCCGTCCACTACTGCGATCTTGCGATGATTTCGTAGATCCACGCGGGCAAAGAGCATTCGGACGAGATTTGCGGGCAGAGACTCTACAACCTCGACTCCCGTCTCCCTCAAGGTGTCCACGTAACGTGACTTCAGGAACGGGCGTGAACCCACGCTGTCCAGTAAGAGGCGGCAAGACACGCCTCGACTAGCTGCTGACTTGAGCGCCTCCCCAATACGCCAGCCCGCTTCATCTTCAACAAAGATGTAGAAGAGTAGGTGGCAGGAACTCTGCGCGGATTCAATGTCATCCGCGAGCCGGTCGATGAACTCCATCGAATCCCCTGTAAGCTCAAGCTCATTCCCGCTACGCGGAGGTGTTCCTCCCACCGCTTCAGCCAACGCAATAGTGGGACCATACTCTGCGGCCTCGGCTCGATACTCGGGTATGGGTCCTAGCCGCGCTACCTGATCGGCTACGCGATCCGCGATGGATCTATACCGTTCGCGGCGGCGACGCCCCAGCCGGGCCTCCCCAAGGAGGAGCCAAATGGGGATGCCGACCAGGGGCAAGAACACCACCATGAGAATCCAGGCCCGCGATGAATCTGATGACCGTGGCCCACGCATGATGATCTGCACGACAACGGCAAGCCGCAGGCACAGATCTAGGGCCAGGAGGAATGCTGGCCACCAGGAGGAGAACCATTCCATACCCCTGATTGTCCGCTGCCCGTGGGCCTCCGTGCAAGGGTACTGGTGAGTCCTGCTGCGCCCCTGTATTCTCGCATGGACATGGGACGCCTACTGCTGCAAGCGGACGAGTATTCAGGTGCAGATTCCATGCAAACGGGCCCCGTCCTCCTAGAGGACAACCGGGTCGTCTCTGTCGGAGCACAAGCTCTCAGTACCGGCGCCGACCGAACACTGAAACTCGAGGGCTGCCTCCTCCCCGGACTGATTGACCTACAAGTCAATGGTGCCGGCGGTCGGGGTGTGGAGGAGGGCACAACTGAAGCCCTGAACACTGTTGCCCGAACGGTCTGGTCTGGAGGTGCGGTGGCTTTTCTCCCCACACTTATCAGCGCGCCCCTCGAAGATCTCTTGGACCAAACGGCGGCCCTTGCCGACTGGATAGAAACCTGGGATGGAATAGGTGCTCGCCCCCTGGGCATTCACCTGGAAGGCCCATTCCTGGAAGTGCCGGGTGCGCATCCAATCGATCACCTTCAAGATCCCGATGCCGAACACGTGCAGGCACTGATCGACGCAGCACGAGGGCATCTGAAACTCCTGACCCTGGCGCCCGCTCGACGCGGCGCCGTACAGGCCACAGCTCAACTTCGCGCTGCAGGCGTGTGTGTATCCATTGGACACGCCAAGGACCATTCGGGCCTCTCGGAGTGTGTTGAAGCCGGTGCACAAATGGTCACGCACCTCTTCAACGCGATGTCGCCGCTACACCACCGTGAACCGGGTATCGCCGGACGCTGTATGGCTAACCCCTCCCTCTCCTGCTCCTTGATCGTGGACGGCATCCACGTCCACCCGACGATGGTTCTAAATGCCTTTCGCTGTCTGGGACCTGAGCGCATGGTCCTGGTAACCGACTGCATGGCTGCAGCGGGTATGCCCGATGGCGAGTACTCCCTAGGAAACAGCCAGGTGACCCTCAGGAATGGGGAGGTCCGCGACACCAACGGTGCACTGGCGGGATCAGCGATTTTGATGACCGATGCAGCGCAGAGGTTCTTGGAATATGTGCCGGAGACGGACGGATCCCATTTGGCGCAGTTGGCCTCAGCGAACCCAGCTCGACTTCTGGGGCTCCCAGATCTGGGACGGATTGCCCCGGGCGCGGCCCCTGGGTTTTCACTCTTAACCGAAGATGGTCACGTGCAAGCTGTCGCGTTGGAGGAATCCAATGCCTCCTCTTCCTGAGTATCTGGCCCTAGCCCTCACCACCCTAGGCCTCCTGGTTCCAGTCGGCGAGAGCGATGTCCTGGGCGATTTCCGCAAAGCCTTTCGCTCCACTCGGAATCCGGAACAGAAGCACGAACAACGCTTGGCGGCATTGAACTCGGTCAAGGACTTCGACGATCCCAAGCTTGGACTGGCTCTGGTCGCCGCCTACAGCCAGGTGAATAAAGAGGTGGGTAAGAGAGAGGGCGAACATCGCGAATACGTCCTCCGGCTGGCTCGTAATCCAGCGTTGAGTATGCGAGAAGGCATCAACGATCCGCGCCTCCTGTTGGAGGTGGCCATGGACCGAATCACCGCCTTGCAATCGCCTGCCGCCGTCGGGCCAATCGTTGCGGAAGCGCTGTCCGACAGGAATCTGCCCCTAACCCTGCGCCTGGAGTGCGCTCGACTGGCTCGTTTCCTCTCCGATGATGTGCCCGGCACAATCACCAAACTTCTCTCCAAGCATCCGCGATCTTCGGGGGACACCCTAACTCTCTTGACCTGTGCGGGCGCCCTGGGAGCAGCCGGACTGCCCGCCCTCAAGACCGCACTGGGAACCCTCACCCATCAAGACACAACCCTGAGAGAAGCAGCCTTTGGGGCGTTGAGCACGATCGGCTCGGGTGAGGGCATTGCGCCCATGATCGCGCGACTGGAATCAGAGCAGGGACACACGCTCAACCGCCTGACTGCATCCCTTCAGGTTCTCACGGGACAGAAGATCAGTTCTTCCACCAAGTCTTGGTCGGCGTGGTTAGACAAGGAAGGGCAAGACTACATCAAGGGCCGTGTCCCTCTCGGGCAAGGCAAGCCGGTTGTGCAAACCCGGGCTCCTGGCGGAGCCAGTTACCACGGCCTGCCCATCGAAGGCCATTCCGTCCTGTTCCTGGTAGACGTCTCCCAGTCCATGCACGTCATGATGGCGCGCAAAGGTGAGGCCGAGAAAGCGGAACCCGAATCAAGACTCGAACGCGCTCTCACGGAACTGTCGCGGACTCTGCAAGCCCTGCCTCCCGACATGCGATTCAACATCGTGGCCTTTGCCGGCCGCCTTGAGCTGTATGCCGATGAATCCGTGTTGGCAAGTCCGAAGCAAATCCAAGAGGCCATCACGTGGCTGAACGCTAGGAAAATGAACCTCGGCACCCGAATTCACGATGCACTTGAAATGGCATTCCACCTCTCCGGGCGCGGCGTAGAGGACACCTACTTCAACTCCCCCGTGGACACGATCTTCCTCCTGACCGACGGCCTGCCCATCGCTGGGAGCAAGAAGGACCCACCGAACGGAATTCTACGCGCCGCGAAGCGTTGGAACCTGGGAAGCCGGGTCGTGATCCACACTGTGGGCTTGGGTGATGGGGTACCGATACAGTTCTTGAAGAAGCTGGCTAAGGCCCACGGCGGCCAATTCGCTCACGAAAAATCAAAACCCAAGTAGGCCCGCGTCCATCCCATATCGCCCTCCCTACTGGTATCATCCCGCCACACCTAGGCCATGACACAACAAGCTGAATCCGCGACCCCCGAGAGTCCAGAATCCGAACGCCTCAACTTCATCGAACGCATCGTCGCTGAAGACTTGCGTGAAGGACGCGCGGATCACGTCCACACACGCTTCCCCCCCGAGCCCAACGGCTACCCCCACATAGGTCACGCCAAGGCCATTTGCGTGGACTTCGGTATTGCGGAGAAGTTCGGCGGCGTCTGCAATCTGCGCTTCGACGACACCAACCCGGGCAAGGAGAGTGTTGAGTACGTCGAGGCCATCAAGGCTGACGTGCGCTGGCTTGGGTTTGATTGGGGCGACCGCCTCTATTTCGCCTCCGACTGGTTTGAGGACCTGTATGGATTTGGGGAAGAGCTTGTCCAAAAGGGATTGGCCTACGTCTGTGATCTCTCCGCGGAAGAAACCCGAGAGTACCGGGGCACTGTGACGAAGGCGGGCAAGGACAGTCCCTACCGCGACCGTCCCATGGAGGAGAGCCTCGACTTACTGCGACGCATGCGGGCCGGTGAGTTTGACGATGGCGCGCGGACACTGAAGGCCAAGATCGACATGGCCTCCCCCAACATGAACATGCGCGACCCGGTTCTCTACCGAATCATGCGCGCGACCCACCATCGCACCGGCGACGCATGGTGCATCTATCCGATGTACGATTTCGCGCACGGCCAGTGCGATGCTCTTGAGCACATCACCCACTCGCTGTGCTCGCTGGAATTCGAGAACCACCGGCCTTTGTACGATTGGTTCACCGGAAACCTATCGGTGCCTTCGGTCCCCCACCAGTACGAATTTGCACGCCTTAAACTGACCTACACCGTGGTCAGCAAGCGCAAACTGGTCGAGCTAGTAGACAACGGCTTGGTAAGCGGCTGGGACGACCCGCGCATGCCCACTCTGCGTGCCCTACGCCGACGCGGTTACACCCCCGAATCGGTGCGCGAATTCTGCAAGCGCATCGGCGTAGCCAAGTTCAACAGCACCGTCGACTACGCCCAACTTGACGGCTGCCTCCGCGATGACCTTAACAAGCGCGCCGAGAGACGCATGGCCGTCTTGCGCCCCCTGAAGGTCACGATCACCAACTGGCCTGAAGGCCACGTGCAGGAAATCGAGGCCATCAATAACCCCGAAGATGAGAGTGCGGGCACACGCGTTCTACGCATGGGCCCCGATCTTCTGATCGAGCAAGATGATTTCCGCGAGGAGGCCCCGCGCAAGTTCTTCAGGCTCAAACCCGGAGGACGCGTGCGCCTGCGCTACGGGTATGTGATCACCTGCGACGATGTGATCAAGGACGACGCCGGTACGATCACGGAACTGAAGTGCACCTACCACCCCGAGACCCTGGGTGGTGCACCTCTTGCGGAGGGCGGCAAGGTCAAGGGCATCGTGCACTGGGTCAATGCCAAGGAGGCGATCAACGCCACGGTCAATCTCTATGACCACTTGTTCCGGACCACCGACCCCGAGGATGTGTCCGAAGGCGGTCACTGGCATGACAACCTGAATCCCGACTCTCTGGAGGTCCTCGCCACCTGCCAGCTTGAGCCATCCCTCGCGGACGCTGAATCCGGTGAGCGATTCCAGTTCGAACGCCTGGGCTACTTCTGCGTCGACTGCGTTGACTCGGCACCGGGGAGCATGGTGTTCAACCGCACAGCCACGCTGCGCGACACCTGGGCCAAACTCGAAGCTCGCTCCTAGCTCTAATTGCCCCGCGGTGGCTTACGTCCACTACACTCGGCTTATGTGTGAAGCTGCGTTCTTGAGCGAGAGACTTGTTCCGTGATGATGCTGGCCGCGCTCCTCGCGATCATCCCCCAGGACTTGGCTGAGCCCGGGTCCAGGATCCACGGCGAAGAAGTTTCGGGTATCAGTCGCCCAAACATCATTCTGGTCATGGCCGATGACCAGGGTTGGGGCGATACGTCCTTCAACGGGCATCCCCACCTCAAGACCCCCGCCCTAGATCAAATGGCAAGCGAGGGGTTGCGCTTCGATCGGTTCTACGCAGCCGCGGCGGTTTGTTCACCCACCCGCGCCAGCGTCTTGACGGGACGCCATCCTTATCGAATGAGGATCGATGGTGCCAACTCCGGACACCTACCGCCGAATGAGTACACCGTGGCCGAGATGTGCCACGAGCTCGGATACACGACCGGCCACTTCGGTAAGTGGCACCTCGGCACGCTGACCCGGGAGGTCATTGATTCCAACCGCGGTGGCCGCCCCAAACAAGCTCAGCACTACTCCCCACCTTGGGAGCATGGGTTCGATCGGTGTTTCTCCACCGAAGCCAAGGTGCCCACCTGGGATCCCATGCTGAGCCCTGAGAACGACAAACCCTACGGCACACGCTATTGGAATGAGAAAGGAGAGGTCGTCACCGAAAACCTCGAAGGGGA
>JAPKBO010000355.1 GCA_028823395.1 Planctomycetota bacterium
GGCTCGCGCCGGATACCTTCGTCCCGCTCGAGGAAGCGCGGCATGAACAGCTCCCGAGTGAGCGTTGTTAGCTCGACCCGACCCACTTCGCCGTGGGCCACACTCTGAAGAGTGTCATCTGGGTTTACCACGCGCAAAACAGCTCGGGGCTGGGGCGCGTAGTAGGTGATCGAGTAGCCGTCCTCTGCGAGGCCCGGCTTATGGGCAGCGAGTCCCATGAGTGTGTTGCCGTAGGTGGGTACAAACTCGACCTTACCCTCCAGAACTTCCTCTACAAGAAAGCGCGTGTATTCGGGGTCCATGGTGGTGCCGCCACAGAACACGCCCTTGACGCCGCTAGCGGGAATCGAGCAGCGCAGGGCCAAGGCTTCCAGCAGGCGCGGTGTCGTGAAGAGCACCGACACATCGCGCGCCTCCAGAATGGCAGCAGCCTGATCCACCACGTGCGTCATGTACTCAGTGGCCTGGGCGGACTGGCCGGACTTAATGAGCTTCTTCACCCAGCGCGGGTCCAGGTCCACGAAGTAGCAGGAGCTGCCTCGCACGTGGGCCAAGTGCTCAATCGCAAGACGCAGCCGGCGTGGCCCAGTGGGACCGATCATCAGCCAGTAGCCGCCCGGAGGGAACGCCTCGTCGTCGAGGGTCTCGGAAAACTCCTCGTAGTCGTGGCGGTAGTCATCCCAACCGATGCGCTGCTTGGGCAGGCCGGTGGTGCCGCCGGTCTCAAAAATGGTGAACGGGCGGCCTTCGAAGGCCTTGGGAATGAAGCGCTCGTGGGGCTCCGTGCGCAGGATATCGCCGTCGAAGTTGGGGAAACGCTGTAGATCATCGATGGTCTCGATGGTCGTCAACGGATCCCAATCCTGACCAGCTGCCCACTCCAACCAGTGGGGTGTTCCGGTCTCAGGAGAGAAGTGCCACAGAACGGTCTCGCGGACGTGGGCATCCAGGACCTCACGCGCCGTCGATGTGTCGCCGCCGCAACGAGGCTTCATGCGGCCTCCCCTGACCGAAAGAAGCGGGCCAGGTGGCGCTCGTCGGGAGGTGCCGTGAGCAGGGAGACGAGCACCAAGGCTGCCGTGGAGATGGCGAAGATCACCGCGACGGGCATCATGCCAGCCACCAGGAAATCCCCTTCGGCATTCTCCGGTCGCGCGATCAGCCCCTTGTAAAAGAGCCAGAACCAACTGATCGCCATGGCCATTACGGAGGCCAACGCTCCCGCTCTGGTCACGCGCCGCCAGTAGAGCGAAGCAAACACAAGAGGGAACAGGCTGGCGAAGCCGCTGAAGCACCACACGGCCAAGTCGAAAATGTGCGGAGGCGGAAAGAAGGTTAGGAGGTAAGTAATCGTCACGATGGCCACGATGAAGCCACGGGCGATGAGCACCTTCTGGCGATCATCGAAGCGATCTTTACCGGCCGTGTGAATAACCACATCGTGGGTAAACATGGTCCCCAAGCAGACGAACTGGGAATCGAGGGAGGACATGATCGCCGCCAGGATTCCGGCCATTAGCATTCCCGATATCACGGGACTCTGCACCAGCTTGGCCACCATGTAGGGCAGGACGCCGTTGGAGCTGGGGGGATTGAACGCCGGATCCGACGC
>JAPKBO010000164.1 GCA_028823395.1 Planctomycetota bacterium
CCTTGCCCTTGCGGTAGTTGACGGAGGTCAGTTTGGTGATGTTGACTTCTTGTGCTTGGTCATCGGTCAGGGGGGTCCACCCTGATTCCTGGGCCGCCAGGAAGGGACTGCAAAGTCCCATGAGGATCAGGGGCAAGAGGGCTGACAGCACGTAGATGGAACGCATGGTTGCGGCCATTATAGCCCCCAGGTCGTTGTGGTGCAGGCTTTCGTTGGCCGCACAACGGGTGGAGTTCGGCTGGCGCCGTTTGGCCCGAGTCTTGGATTCAGCGCACCCTGGGTCCCTCACAGGGGCTTGACCGTCGACTGCGCTCAAACGAGGGCGGACCTGCCTTGTGGATTGCGTTCGTTACTTGAGAATGGGGCCATGCTCTTGAGTTCCCTTTGCATCGTCTTCGCTTCCGTGCTCGCTTCGCCCGGGGAGACCCCTGACCGCAAGGAGCAAGAGGCGCGGGTCACGGAATTCCTCGCTGTGAAGCGCTACTCGCGCGAGGGGCATGCGCAAGGTCTCAAGGTGCTCGAGTCCCTGGTTGCCGTGCCCTTTCCTGGAAAGAGAGATCTGAAACGTTGGGACTCGTTTTTTGCCAACCACAAGAAGACTCTTCCGCAGCTGCCGGGGAAGGCCGGGGAATACACGGACCTAGAGGGAGGGAGCGGGCGGTACTTTATCGCGGGTCAGCTACGGCGGCCCAAGGCGCTGTTCGTCGGCCTACATGGTGGTGGTGTGGGTTCGGGAGATGCGTCCTCCTCGCGCGGGATGTATGCGGAGGCTCTGACCGCGCGCGGGTGGCTGGGCATCTTCCCCGAGGTGTTAGAGAAAACGGAACGGGGCTGGACGGATTCGGGTACCGAAGAGTGGGTGCTCTCCCTAATCGATCGGGCCATCGATACCTTCGAAATTGACCCCGCCAACGTGTTCCTTGGCGGGCACTCTATGGGCGGCTATGGGTCCTGGGTAATCGGCGCCGATCACCCAGACCGCTTTGCGGCGCTCTTGCCGTCTGCGGGTGCGCCTTCGTTCGTCATGAATCGCAGCCGGGGCACCATCCATGTGCAAAAGGGCGTCATTCCTAACCTGCGCAATACGCCCATGTGTGTTTTTCAGAGCACCGACGATCCTAAGGTCGGGCCTGAAGCTAACCAGGCGGCGGTGCGTGACCTGGAAGTAGCCAGGGAGCGCTGGGGCGGATTCGCGGACTTTGAATACTGGGAGGTCGCGGATCGAGGTCACGGCCTGCCGGAGGGCGGGTCCGAAGCTCTGCTGGCAAAGATCGAGGGCTACTCCCGGAACGCGGTACCCACACACCTCGTCTGGCAGCCGCGGGTGGATTGGAAGGAGCAGTTCTATTGGTTGCTGTGGGAGGGTGGCGCTGAGGTGAAGGGTACGGTCATCGCCGAAGTGGATCGTGTCCGGGGCAGCGTGGACGTGAGATTGGAGCGCACCCAGGGCAAAGGCCTGTGCGTACTACTCTCCGAGGCCCTCGTGGACATGGAGCGCGAGGTGACGGTCTTCGTCAACGGAGTCAAGGCATTCGAGGGGGTGCCCCAACCCGACTTTGCCACCTGGGTGCGTGGACGAGCCCTACGCGATCCCGGACGGGCCTATAGCGCGCGTATTCCGCTCCACCTCGCCGACTGAGAACTCCACTTTTGGTCCGCTCTGCGCTCGCTCCCGGCTCGGGTGGCTAGAATGTTCGCCCTCGAACTCGAGCCCTGACCCCGACCCGCACTTGTAATGAGCCTCGCCTGTGGAATCGTCGGACTGCCCAACGTTGGCAAGTCCACCATCTTCAACGCCATCACCGCCGCCGGCGCTGAAAGCGCGAACTATCCGTTCTGCACCATCGAGCCCAACGTGGGCATCGTAGACGTGCCCGATGAGAGGCTTGAGGTGATTCACACTTACATCAAGACCGATCGCATTCTGCCCGCTAGCCTGAAGATGGTCGACATCGCCGGGCTCGTGGCTGGAGCTTCCAAGGGTGAGGGACTTGGCAACAAGTTCCTGGGCAACATCAAGGAGGTCGATGCGATTGCGCACGTGGTGCGGTGCTTTACCAAGGGCGACGTGGTGCACGTTCACGGTGAGGTCGAGCCGGTGCGGGACATCGAAGTCATCGAACTTGAGCTGGCCTTGGCCGACTTGGATACCGTCACGCGCAATGTGGAACGCGTCTCCAAGAAGGCGCGGAGCGGCGACAAGGACAGCATCTTGCAGCAGGAGCTCTTCGGGCGCGCCCAGGCGGCTTTGGAGGGAGGCACCCAACTACGGGTGATGGAGTGGACGGATCCGGAGCGCATTCTTCTCAAGCCCCTCTTCCTGATGACCATGAAGCCGGTGCTGTTTGTTGCCAACGTGAGCGATGACGACATGCAGGGTGAATCGGCAGAGGCTCAGGCCGTGAAGGCGTACGCCGAACGCACCGGAGCGGAGATGGTTGCACTGTGTGGCGACATCGAGGGCGAACTCTCAGAGATGGAGCCGGAAGAGCGCACCCTGTTTCTGGAGGAGATGGGGCTGGAGGAGTCCGGCTTGCAGCGCCTGATCCACCGTGCCTACCAGTTGCTCGGGATGCAGACATTCTTCACTGCTGGTGAGAAGGAGATCCGGGCCTGGAATATTCTGGCTGGAGACACCGGCCCCACGGCCGCAGGGGTCATCCATACCGACTTCGAAAAGGGCTACATCCGGGCCGAGGTTTTCTCAGTAGACGATCTGGTCGCCTTCGAGACAGAAATCGCCGTCAAGGCCGCCGGGAAACTGCGCATTGAGGGCCGGGACTACGTCATGCAGGAAGGGGACATCGTCCACTTCCTGATTGGGAAATAGGACCTTCTGCCTCAGGTCGGCACGACTTCTCAGCGCGCCCTACAAGGCTGGTAGTCGCGATCTGCACGGACCTGAGCTAGGGTTGGTTCATGGGTATCGGCAGATGTTTTTGGATGGTCCTGTTGGGGCTCGTCTTTTGGACGAGTACGGCGGTTGGCCAAGATCATGCCGAGGCTACCAAGGTCGATTTTGAGCGCGAGATAGAGCCGATCCTCGCGGCGCGCTGCATCAAGTGCCATGGGCCCCAGAAGCAAAAGGAAGGACTGCGGCTCGATCGGTCCGCTTTCGCCCTACGGGGTGGCGACTCGGGCGAGCCGGGCATCGTTGCGGGGGACAGCGCTCACAGCGAACTGTTCCGTCGGATCACCGCACACGAACTGGACCGCATGCCCCCCGAGGGAGAGCCGCTGACAACGGCTCAGGTAGCGTTGATCAAGCGTTGGATCGATGAGGGGGCCAGCTGGCCGGAGAACGGCCCCACGATTGAAGACGAATCAACTCACTGGTCCTTTCAGCCGGTAGGCGAGCACGGTCCGCCACAGACCAGAGGCTCATGGGGTTCGTCGCCCATCGACGCCTTTGTTCTTCAGAAGTTAGAGGCGGAGGGGCTTCGGCCGTCACCCGCAGCGGACCGCGTGACTCTCATTCGACGCCTGTATCTCGATCTGCATGGCTTGCTGCCAACGCCCGCGCAGGTGGAGGCTTTCACCGGAGATCGGCGGGAGGATGCATGGGAGCGACTCGTTGAGGAGTCCCTCGCGAGTCCCCGCTATGGAGAGCGTTGGGCTCAGCACTGGCTCGACATTGTGCAATACGCCGACTCCCACGGCTTCGAGATGAATACTCCGCGCCCGAATGCCTACCACTACCGGGACTACGTCATCGATGCGCTCAATGACGATCTGCCGTACGACCGTTTCATTTTCGAGCAGCTCGCAGGGGACACGGTTGGAGTGCATGCGGCGACAGGGTTTCTGGTTGCGGGCGCCTGGGATGAAGTCCTGAGCAAGGACCCTGACGATACGGCACTTCAGCGCCAGGACGAACTCACGGCGATGGTGAACACCACGGGTACGGCGCTCCTTGGGCTGACCCTAGGTTGCGCGCGCTGCCACAACCACAAATTCGATCCTGTGCCGCAGCGGGACTTCTATTCGATGACGGCCGTATTCGCAGGTGTGCGTCACGGCGAAAGGGCGCTCGACTCCGACAAGGACAAGCTGGTTAGGGTCCAGCAGGAGGAGCTTATCGAGGAGGTGGCGGCCCTGCGTGCGCAATTGCCTGGCCTTCGACCCGGCGTCAACTCTCGACTGAACGTGGAGCGCTTTCCTGAGGTACGGGCGTGTTCGGTCCGCATGAGTATCTACGCTACCCGCGGTGGTGCTGAGCCTTGTATTGATGAACTCGAGGTTTGGTCGGGCGAACTAAACGTGGCGCGAACGGCGACTCCCCGTTCGTCCGGCAATTACGCAAACAATCCCAAGCACCGTCTCGAACACATCAATGACGGCTTGTTCGGAAATCCGCGGAGTTGGATTTCAAATCAAGCCGGCGGCGGGTGGATACAACTAGATCTCGCAGAGCCGGCTCAGATCGACCGCATTTCCTGGGGGCGTGACCGGGAGGAACGGTTCACTGACCGAACGGCGGTGGGCTACGTGATCGAAGTGGCGCAGACACCGGGGGAATGGCAGGTGGTGTCGGGATCACAAAATCGGCGGGATCCCGGAGATCCCGGTGGATTGGATAGCGTCGCCTTCGGGACAGATGAGGTCATCGCGCGCATTGCGGCGGCAGAAAAACGTCGGCAGAAACTCAAAGACTATCCCGTGGATGCCGTCTACGCCGGGAGGCTTGAGCAGCCTGGGGCGACGCACCGTCTCTATCGCGGTGATGTCAGGGAAAAGCGGGAGGCTGTCGCGCCGGACATCCTCTCTGCGCTTGGTTCGTTGGGCCTGGCGATGGACGCTCCAGAGGAGCAACGGCGTGTCGCGCTGGCTCGTGGGATCTCGGATTCCTCCAACCCTCTGACCGCGAGGGTCATGGCGAACCGTATCTGGCACCACCACTTCGGTGCGGGAATCGTCGCTACCCCCGGAGACTTTGGCGCCAATGGCGCCCAGCCATCCCACCCCGAACTCTTGGACTGGCTGGCCATGAGGCTCATGCGGGAGGAATGGTCCCTCAAGCAACTCCACCGCCTGATTCTCCTCTCCGATACATACCGTCAAGCCAGCGCCCCCAACTCCGAGGCCCTTGCTCGCGATGCCGACACCCGGCTTCTGTGGCGGTTTCCGCCTCGGCGCCTTGAGGCTGAGGTGATCCGTGACTGCATCCTCCAGCTCAGTGGGAGCCTAGACCTCACGATGGGTGGTCCCGGATTCAGCACCTTTGAGCCCAACACTAACTACGTCCGCGTCTACGCGCCCAAGGAAGAGCTTGGGCCCGCTGAATGGCGGCGCATGGTCTACATGCACAAGGTTCGGATGGAGAAGGCGCCCCTGTTTGGTTCATTTGACCTGCCGGACGCAGGTCAGGTCTGCCCAAAGCGGAGCCTGTCCACCACGGCTATTCAGGCTCTGAACCTCTTCAACGGCACGTTCGTTTTGGACCAGGCGAGGCGCATGGCGGCGAACTTGGAGGGCCTCGCCATGGATCCTGTTGTAGGAGCCTACCGGGTTGCCTACGGACGCCGGCCAAACCCGAGCGAGTTGAATACTGCGAGGTCTTTCATCCAAGAGCAGAGTCTCGTCGCGTTCTGTCGCGCGATTTTGAACTCTAATGAACTGGTATTCATCCCGTGAGCGGTCTCACAAGGCGAGATCTGCTTGGGAACATGGGTACGGGGCTGGGCGCGATGGCGTTGACCGACCTCTTGAATGCACAGGGGCTTCTGACAGGCGACAACCCCAAGGTTGGTCCGGGCGTTCCCCACTTTGCACCGCGGGCCCGCAACGTGGTGGTGATCTTCTGTAGCGGCGCGCTGAGCCATGTGGATTCGTTTGACTACAAGCCGGAGCTAATCAAGCGTCACGACACTCCGCTTCCTGGGGGAGATGGGCTTCTTACCTTTCAGGGTGCGAATGGCAATTTGCAGCAACCGCTCTATCCATTCCGGCCGCGTGGCGAGTGCGGAAAGATGACCAGCGATCTGCTCCCACACCTTGGGGACTTATCGGATGACTTCTGCTACATCCACTCGCTGCACACTAAGACAGCGACGCATGGTCCCGGCGAGAACTGCATGTCGACGGGCTTTACCCTTGAGGGCTTCCCGAGCATGGGTGCGTGGGCGACGTACGCTCTCGGTAGCGAGAGCGAGGACCTACCTGCGTTCGTGGCAATCCCCGACCCGCGTGGTGTTCCACAGAGCTCCCTGAACAACTGGGGCTCGGGTTTCTTGCCTGCAGCGTTCCAGGGCACGCCTTTCAGCGCGGCGCGGCCGGTGCATAACCTTGCCCGCCCGCGGGGCGTCAGTGAGCAAGAGGATCGTGCAACGCGCGCTTTCCTAAGGACGCTCAACGAGGAGCACCTGCGGCGTTTCGATGGCGACACAGAGATGGCCGCGCGTATTGCAAGCTACGAGATGGCGGCACGCATGCAGCTCTCCGTACCGGAAGTCACAGACCTGTCGTCTGAATCCGAACACACGCGAAGGATGTACGGCACCGACGATCCGAACGTGAACAAGGCCGGATTCGCGCGCAACTGTCTGCTCGCGCGGCGCTTGATCGAGCGCGGCGTCCGCTTTGTACAGCTATTCAACGGTGCCTATGCAATGGGTGAAGGAGTTGGCAACTGGGACGGGCACAAGCAACTCAAGACGGACTACGACGTACACGGCCCGATCCTCGACCAACCCGCGGCGGCTTTGATTCGCGATCTCAAGCAGCGTGGAATGCTAGAGGAGACCTTGGTGGTGCTGTGTACGGAGTTCGGGCGCATGCCCACGTTCCAGGTGAATACCGCAGGGCGTGACCACAACCCCAAGGGTTTCACCGCCATCCTGGCTGGCGCCGGGGTGAAGGCGCCCTTCACCTACGGTTCAACGGACGAGTTCGGCTGGAGGGCGCAGGAAAATCCGGTCAGCGTCCACGATTTCCACGCGACGATCCTTCACCTGCTCGGCTTGGATCACACGCGACTGACGTATTACCACAACGGACTGCAGCGTCGCTTGACGGACGTCTTCGGTGAAGTCGTCGAGGGAATTCTCTCCTCCTGACCGGCTTGAGGCTCAGTCTCCGCCGAGATAGCCCATGCCTTTGAGGGCGTCCAAAGCTGCAGGGTCTGTGGCCGCAGCCTCTTTGACCTTCTCGAGGAGGGCGGCCATCTTGGCGTCGTCGGGGAAGGCCTTGACGCCCATGTCTACAACGTTGACTGCGTTGACCGTGGCGTTGGCGCCGAGGAGCGCACCCGCGATGAGCGAGTACTGCTTCACTCCAATATCGGAACCGGCCGCGCACAGGCTCCTGAAATCGGCCTCGGCTTTTGCACCGTCCACGTAGGCAAGAGCTTCGCAGCGCGCGAGCTGCAGTTCGGCGTGATCCGGTGCGCTGGAGTCGCTGGCTGAAAGAGCCTCGTCAAAGGCGCTGACGGCTGCGGCGTGATCCCCGGCTTGGAGGGCTGCGTAGCCCGCCTCTTTGGGGTCTCCGCCGCCGTCGCAAGCGGAAAGACAGAGAGTCAGAATCAAGAGGGTCGAGTGCTGAGTGCGCATGGGATGGGTGTGAAATGAGGTGGGTCGGCGCTGGCCTTCTGTGAAGCAGCAGGTACGCAGGGGCGCACCAGCGTTTGAGGAGATTCTGTCCTCGGCACAGAATCAGTCTATCCCGCTCGGGCGCGGCTGGTTTTCGGCC
>JAPKBO010000165.1 GCA_028823395.1 Planctomycetota bacterium
GAAGGGCATCCTGAAACGCCCGGACACCAGCGGCGCCGACGCACCTCACAAAGAGACGAGCGCAGGCCCGCACGAGGTGGTGCCAGCGGACCTGCCCACAGCATTGGGGCGGCCACGGACGCTGCTGCTCGTGTACATGGAGACATCCGAGAGGCGAGGTGACCCCGTGGACGCAGCATGGACAATGGGGCAGACTGCTCACATGCGGTGCCTGGGGAACGTAGCGGGCATACGCGTGGGACCGCAGATCGCCAACCCGCGGTCAGGGGACAACCAGACGATGCTCCAGGACCTAGCGGAGGCAGCGGCGAGGCTGGCACACGGCGATTTCGACAGCGTGCGAATGACGGCGCCCATGGCGGCAGCAGCGGCCGCCGACAGCAGCCACGTGCTCGCAGAAGCATTGAGAACGCTGTTGCACAGCGACCGGGCAAAGCACAGGAGGGGCCTGGTCCGCAGTTTCGGAGGAGCCAGGCACCTGCTGAGGAAGCGGGAGGAGCGTGTCGGCCCGAAGCCCAGCGCTGCCGTGTACCTGTCGGTGATGTGCGGGGTCAGTGGCGACGGACTCGTGTTCCGCGCCATGGGAGGGCGCGAGGAGAACATGCATTTCTTCGAAGTGTGCCCAGAGCACATTAAGACGCTGCGCAAAGTGTTCCCACAGGCGAACATCTGCCCGGGCGACATCATGACAGACACGGTGCAGACCGCGCTGCTGGCGCTACGCGGCACAGTGGACATCGCCGTTCTCGCGATGCTGTGCCAGGCGTCCTCCAAGGCAGCCACGAAGCACGACGCTGCAGACCCGCGGCTGGCAGTGGGGCAGAAGGCACTCGAGCTGGTCCTGGCAGTGAGACCCGCAGTCTTCATCGCAGAGAACGTGTACTCGTTTGCGGAGATGCAACCAGCGGCCTACAAGGAGGCTCAGGACGCAGTGGCCAAGGTGTACGAACACCGCGACACCGTTCTCATCAACGCCAAGCACACGATGGGGGCCACCCAGCGCAACCGCATGATCATGGTGGCGTCGCTGCTGGGGCCCGTGGCAGAACTGCGCCGCGCAGTCAAAACCCAGACGGACTTGAGGCTCGCGGGCGTAGCAACCTGCCCCACCCCGAGGCAAGCGCTCAGCGGGTACCTGGACCTCCACGAGTTTGACGCGGTGCTGATCCCGCACCTGCGTGGCGCCGCGAGGGGGGCAGATGGCAAGCCACGGAGAACAGCCAGCCTTGACAACGAAGTCATGGCGACGGTCACAGGAAACTTTGGCAAGGCAGGATGCATCACGCCACGCCACTGCGCTCAGTACAAAGGGTGCGATGCCGACGTGGCTGACCTCAAACGCACTCTATGCATGCCAAGATGGGGCTGGGGGGTGATCAACATGTTCCCGTCGAACTACCCGTTTAGCGACGCGGCGCACTGCAAGTGCGCAGGCTGCGTGCGCCCCGGCGGCAGGAAGAGCAGCTCGCGGCACGTGGGCGATGTGCAGATAGGCAATGTCTTCGTGACAGGCACCGCCCTGTTTGTGCACAAACACGCCGTGCGATGGGTGGTGGGCCGGCCGACGAAAACTCACCAGCGGCCACGGACCAAGGCGTTGGGTACGCTGCTCGCCGGGGGTGCAGGGCATTCAGAAATTCCGAATGCCGAGGGCGAGAACGACACCAACGACTCAGACACCGAGTACGTGCCAGCAAGCGAAGACGAGAGCGGCGAGGAAGAGTCGAGCGAAAGCGAAGGGGAAAACAAGGAGGAGCAAGAAGCGCAGGAGAGCAAGGGCCAGACGGGGGACACCCACCAATTCGGGGGTGACCCGAGGCACAACCTGCGCGCATGCAGCGGAGAGATGGTGACACCACTCTGGGAGATGGAGGGCAGAGGACTCACATGTCCGTGCTGCAACGGGAGCGTAGAAGTTCGACCAGAACGAGGGGCCGCATTCCTGGCGAAACTGCTGAGGTGCGACGATTACGCAGCGCTGGGCGCAGTCACCGACGACGAAGCAACGCGACGGCTACGCACAGCGCACCAGCGGATGGGACACGCTACCATCAACACCCTACGCAACATGCACCAGGCGGGCGCAGAGCTAGGGCTCAAGGGGTTGAGCGAGGCGCAGCTGCACTGCAAGGAGATGCTGTGCAGCACGTGCAGGCGTACGCGGCAGCAGCGGAGGTCGCACAAACGGAACACGCGCAAGACACGAAAGAACCCAATCGAGCTGGGACTTTTGGAGGAGGTGATGGTGGACCTGGACGGACCATATCCACCAAGCCTGCTCACGAAAGGCGGCATCCGCGCTCCGCAACTGAGGGGAGGAGCCAACAAGTACGCCGTGCTCTACGTGGACCGCAGCACAGAGCGGATATTCCCAAGCTTCGTGCGCAGCAAGGACCAGGTGCCTCTCATGGAAAACGTCAAGACCACGTCAGCGCACATGACGATCGAGGCGAGAAGATCGCCAGAGTGGGACGGCACCAACGACATCAAAGTGAAGACTTTCCTGTCGGACCGAGAATCCAGCCTCACGTCGAAGATGGCGGTCAGCTACATGCTCAGCGAGAAGATAAAGCACAAGATGACGGCAGTGGACAGCAAGCAACAGACGGCCATCCTCGATAACCTGATGCGCCGCGTGCAGAACGTAGCGCGCAGCCTCCTGGACCAAGCCGGGCTGGGAATTGAGTACTGGGAGCTCGCGTACGTGGTGGCGGCAGAGCTGGTGAACCTGATGCCCACAGCAAGCCACCCAGATGGGCACTGCGCCATGCAAAGGTGGACAGGCGAAGCGCCAGACGTCTCAGTGGTCAGAACTTTCGGCAGCGACGTGTATCCATACCAGGAAGTCAACAGTGGCCAACGAGGGTCAAAGCTGGAGCCGATGGCACCGGGCGGAGACGGCAGATTCCGGCTCATGCACTGGATTGCCCAAGGGCCAGGGGTGGAGTCGATGGGCGCGAACATCATCGACACCAAGACGGGTCAATGCAGAGCCATGCGCAACTTCAGGCTCAACGAAGACATGCAGGCGGTGCAGCAGTATGAGCAGCCCGTGAGCATGTGGGGCAAAGACAGCGCACCAGTGGACTTGCCAATGGACGTCGAGAGAGCAGATGAGACAGACAACGAAGACGATAGCAGCGACAGCGATGAAGAAACGGTGGTGGACCTACCCATGGGGGGAGCAGAGAGCAAGGAAGGCGTCGACGACGACTCCGACGACACGGAGGAGCCGGCGCCGCAGACGCCACTCACCCAGAGGGGCTCGAAGCCGAAGCTCGGACCCGAGCAGCTCATGGCTGTTAGGCAAAACAACCCGAAGCAGGAGGGGTCGAAGAGCTGGAAACGGTACAACCGGTACAAGGCAGCACGCAGCGTGGCAGAGTACCACCAGCTGGGGGGAACGTCACAGGATCTACGCTGGGACCTGGACCATGGGTTCATCAACCTGCACCCAAGCGTAGCATGGACAGCTGGCTGGATCAGGGACCCACGATGCGAGCAGCTGAGCAGGTCACACCGCAGTGGGCACGTACAAGGAAGCGCGGGCAAGAGGGAAAGAGCAACCGCGATGTACGAGGCTATGAACGCCACGTTCCACGCGCAGCGCCGGGCAGCTGGAGTGGAGGTTCCGACGGGTGCAGACGAATCCGTGCGGAACATGCCATTCTGGGAGGTCAACTCAGACTTCAAGGAGAGGGCGCATGTCCACCTCGGCAGGCTGCAGAGCGTGGCGCGCGAGGACGTCATGTGGGAGCAGGAGCTCAGGGGGGTCAAAGAGAAAGCGCGAAGCGCCCCAGGCTTCAGAGACGGGACGTGGCGCACGCGCAGCGAGGGAGCCGGGGACGCCGAGGGCAACCAGGCGAGCGCGAGCGCATTCCAGCCAGAGCTCATAACAGGCTTCCGTGACACGCTGGCCAACTACGCCGGGGAGGTGTACGCCGAGATGCTGGAGGAGTACGAGGCGCACATGGGCCACGGACTGCCTAAGCTCACCAAGCGCGCGTCGACATTCGCCACCCCGCGAAACTTCAAGGCAGCGATGAAGGGAGAGTTCGCGGCCTACTGGAAGGAGGCCATTCAGACCGAGATCGACGTCCTCAAGGAGCACGAGGTGTTCACCTGGGTCCCGAGACCGCCAAGCCGGAAACTCATCGACTCGACCTGGGCATGGAAAGTCAAGCCAGACGAGCTGGGCTACGTGTCCCGCTTCCGCGCGCGCCTTGCGGCGAGAGGTTTCAAGCAGATCTATGGCGTGGACTACGTGGACTCGATGGCGCCGGTCGCAAAGTTGTCGACGTTCCGCGTCCTCCTCGCGGAGGGCGCGCGGCGCGGCATGGACATCGATTTCGTTGACATCCGCAGCGCGTATCTTCAAGCGAAACTGAAGATCAAGCAGTACATGAAGCCGCCAGAAGGGGTCCCACCGCCAAAGCCAGGAATGGTGATGCGGCTCGACCGAGCGCTCCCCGGGACGACACAGGCCGGACGCGAATGGCACAAGCAGATACATGGCAAGATGATTGGGTGGGGATTCAAGGTGAGCGCGGCCGACCCGTGCCTGTACGTGAAATGGTCCAAGGACGGCCAGACAGTGCAGCGAGTGCTGCTCTTCGTGGACGATCTCGCAATCTTCACGGACAGCACCGAGGAGGGGCGGCGCATGCGGAAGGACTTGACGGACGCCATCACCAAGGCCGGGTACAAGTACTCGCAGGATGATGCGGCAGACCACTACTTGGGAATGCGCGTGCAGCGAGTCGGGGGGAAGCAAACCACGATATTTCTCTCGCAGACGCGCTACCTCGAGGACATCAAGATCAAGTTCGGCTACAGCGAGGAACCGTTCAAAGAGGTGCACCGCCCGGCGATGGCGGGCAAGGTGAGCGCGCTGGACTGTTGGGGCCACACCGCAGAAACGAGGGCGACGGGGGGGCTAGTGCCAGCAGGCGTGAACCCCAAGCACAACAAGGACGGGACGAGATACCGTGAGATGTGCGGGGTGTTGCGATGGGTGGAGCAGTGCACGCGGCCTGACATCTCCGCCACGCTGTCGGAGCTGTGCAAGGTCCAGATCAACCCAGGCATGGACCACGTGAGGCGGATGGACCACCTCATGCGCTACGTGTTCACGACCATGAACCTCGGCCTCCTCTACGGTGGGCCTAAGCGGGAGACCGCGAGCGGTGTCCTGGTGGGCTACTGCGACTCGGACTGGAGCGGAGACTACCTCGTCGACGGTTCGTCGCGAGGCGGGCATCTGATGACTTGCTGGCAGACGCCAGTGAGCTGGGCATCGTTCAAGCTGAAGGCCGTGGCGGCTTCATCATGCGAGGCCGAATACATGGCGGCGTCGCAGCTGGCGCGGGAGGCCAGGTGGATGCGATACCTGTTGTCCGACCTCGGCTACGGCGACCTACGCGTCACGGACTATGGGAAATTCTGTGACAAGGACTACGCGAAGGTCCGCATGAGCGACCTGGTGGACCGCAAGGAGAGGCCGATCATGTGCTGCGGAGACAACAAGGGCGCCAACGCGATCACGGAGAACCCCGTGCTGCATCGGCGTACCAAGCACATCCACATCCGCTACCACCTGGTGCGGGCCGAGGTGCAGAAGGGGCACTTGACCTTCGTGTACATCAACACCAAGGAGAACATCGCGGACCTGCTCACGAAAGGGCTGGTGCGCGTCACGCACCGGTACCTTGTGGACAAGATCATGAACGTGGTAGACAAGCACGGGGTAGTGCGCAACACCAAAGGCGACGAGATCGTCATGGTGGAAGCTGACCCCGCACGGGACAAGGTCTACACGCACAAGCCGAAGGGGCTGTTCCCGCCGTGGAAGGACGAGCAGCCATGGTCCAAAGGCGCGGACCCATCGAACTGCGGGGAGATCCCGGCGGGGGGTGTCGCAGTGAGCGACGGCGCCGTGGAGCAGGACTTGACGAAGGCGCTGCAGTTGGCAAGCACCACCGACTCGCAGACGCTGCAGGACGTGGCGTGCGAGTGCTTCCTCGCCATGGTCATGGACGGGAGCATTCAGGTTGGTGGGAGCGTGGCGATGTGCCTGTCTCGAGCGATGGCCGTGCGCGCCATCACGCAGGCGATCGTGGACAGCGGCGCCAGCTACACGTACGTCGCCGGTGGGACACGGCTGCGCAACGCGACGCCGGGTCAGGGGGCGGTGCGAGTGGCCAACGGGCAGGTGGAGCGCGTACACAAAGAAGGTGATCTGGGACCGCTAGTCGGGGTCAAGGAAGTCAAGAGCTTCTCCCGCACCCTCGTGAGCGTCACCGACTTGGTCGAGCAATTCGGCAGAGTCGTGTTCGACAGCGAAGGTGTCCGCGTCCAAACGCAGGGCGCACAGAAGGGGCGACCGCAAGAGTCAACGCTCATCGGACGGCCGACCGCGAATCGTCTGTACTCGTTCGACCTCGAGGCGCTTCAGCGCCACGCCGACAAGCTGGTGGAGTCGCACGTCGGCATGGCCGTGGCTGCGTTCGCCATGGCTGCCTAGCCGCCGGCAACACACAGGCGCCAAGGGGGTGCGCAAGATATTGGCTGAGTGTGCTGCCGCTGTGGTGCATCCGGGACCACCACGGCAAGACATGGACAGGCAGATGGGTTGCCTGTGCCCCATGTGGCATGGAGGGCCACAGGGAATGGCCGTTGCCCGTGCTCGTAGGTCGAGATACGGGTACGGGTATCCTTTGTTGGGTATCCTTTTGAGTTGGGTAACTAACGACTTAAGTGTGAGGGGCGCCCGTGCTGGGAACGGGCGGCGCACTGGGAGGAAGGCTGCGCGGGCTAGTCAGTATTCCGCCACCTATTGGGCATTGGAAACTGTCGGTTGTGGGGAAAGCACGCGGCGGACTGGACGACCAGCCGCGCAGCGAGCAGGGGCGTCGAAGAGCTGGGAGCTTCGACGCAAAAAGGGGAAAGTCTGTGTGCGTGAACACAGCAACGCGCGACGGGTGCGCAAAGAAGGGAAGTCTGTGACAGAACACACAGCAACACGCGAACGCGAAGGGAGCGTTCGACGCGGACAGGATGGCCAGCGCGATGGGCAGCAGAGCCAGGAAGGAAAGCCTGCTGGTATTCACCCAACTGAGCGATTGGAATGGCCACCTTGAGACGATGTTCAGCGAGCACATGCCGCCTATGGTGCGACAACTGTGGTCGGGCAACCTCAAAGGGCTGGGATTCAGATCGGGACGTCTGATGGAGGCCGACCTCAAGCCATGGCAGAACAGCGCCCCTGGCCAAGACCAGATGGACATCCAGCCATCGTTCCGCGAGGTCATCGGCGTGGATGAGGCGGCGCTGATGGACGCCTTGAAATCAGGCGAGTTCAGCGGACGACTCGAGCCGAACAGGCTTCTCGGGATGAAGGCTCTCAGGGCCATCGCGGCGAGCTGGCTGGGGAGCGCGCGCGTCGACAAGGCAGGGAATGGTGCCGACACCCGCATGCAGGACACCTTCAGAGTGGCCAAAGAAGCGATGGCGCGTCATCACGACGATGGAGCCGCAGAACCCGCCAAGGGCGTGCACTGGCGAAGCGAAGCCAGCGGCGCAGGCGGGCACAGCGGGCTTTGGGGCGGCACAGCAGGACATTCCGCGAGCGAGCGGCAGACAGCCGAGGAATCGGTGGCGAGCGCGCGAGCGGACTCGCGGGC
>JAPKBO010000166.1 GCA_028823395.1 Planctomycetota bacterium
CCGGTTGCTTTGTTTTCCTAATTGGGGGAAGAGCGTGCGCTGATCTTCCTCGGTCAGTTCTTCCCGCAGGCGCCTAGCGAAATCCTCGCCCAATTCTGCGGCACCCATAAGGATTTTCTGCCCTCCACTCACCTCACGACGAGCGAGCTCGGCTCGAAATGTTTCCGCGTCATCGATGAATTCGACGGTTGCCCCTTCCGTCGAGAATGCCTTGAGAACAAGCCAGCCACCACTCACAGCAATGAGGGTTGAGAGAAGGGCGAGGCCAAGGCGAGGGGCAAAGGAATTGAAGGCCATAAACAAATGGTACCCCTTAGGAATCGAATGACAAAAGCAAGTATTGGGCCCCCCCGCGTTCGTTAGCCCTGCCCAAGAAAACCCAATCCTCGTATTATCTAGGGCGCAATTCCCCCCTGACTATAAATTCGGGCCACTGGCATCGAATAAGTGCCGCCCCACGCCGTAGTCACCTTAGAGGGCCTCTTGATGCTTGGCCTGAACCGAACGACCGGTCAGTCCGGTCCTCAGACGCAGTACGGGGGCTACCCCGACCCCGACCCCGACCATCACACTTTCTTCCCCAAACGATCCTCATGCTCATTCTCTGCTCGCTACTTCTGGGTGCCCTGCCCGCAGCTCCCGCCCAAGACAAAGACCTCATGACGCTCTACGTCGCTGACACCGACACCTTCTTCGCCAACGAAAAAGATGCCGGCCTCTTGAGCGCTCTCAAGATGATCAAAGCACGTATGGGCGAGCTTCCCGGTGAGATCCCTGGTTTCCCCCAAATCCCACCCGACATGGTCTCGCTGGCCACCCAACTGCTCATGGGCGAGAAGAGCCTGCGCATTGGCACCACCGACGACCCGAGCATGCCATTCCCTGTTTACGGTCAGCTGGATGTCATGGAAGGCGATGAGGCGGCCGCCCAACACCTCGCCACGACCCTCCATAACTTGGGCCTCATGGCGGGTATGCCTTTCGGCGAGAAAGGTGAAGACGGTCTGCTGCCCCTAGTCGGTACCGACCCTGTAGATGTCGCTTTCGGCTCACTGGGATCTAGTGTGATCCTGTCTGCGGGCAAGTCGATTAGTCACGGTGTGGACCTCAGCGCCACGGGGCTGCCTGCCGGAGTTGCACCGAATTTCCTCATGCAGCTCGACATGGGCGGGCTGATGGAGCTTCTCGGCGACATGTCGGCAATGGCCGGGGAAGGGGAGGACTTCGTGAATCCTCTGGCCCAAGTGGGCTTGGACCAAATGGCTATCAACATGGCCAGCGGATCGGACAGCGAGAGGTCCTACACCGTAACCCGCATGCCAGGACACGCCAGCTGGGCTGATGGCTCGGGAATGCTCCCCCGACGAAACCTGAACCTGGCCGACGTGAACGTCATCCCCCAGAGCGCCATGTTCGGCATGGTCACCACGGTCAACTTCCAGGGCACCTTGGACTACCTCCTCGAAATGCTCGATCCGGAACTGGCCAAAGAGGGTATCGCCGACCCCCTGGGAATGATGGCGGCCCTCACCGGCATTCACCTTGAGGAGGACCTGATTGACCACCTCGGAGACGCCGTGGGTCTCTACACCTCCGACGCAACCGGTGGCGGTGGAATGTTGTCTCTTGTGGCTTTCATGGAGTTGAGCAACCCCGACGAAATGCTCAGTACCATCGAGCGCATGGAGGACATCATCAATGGCGTGGGTGCCTCGGCGGCCCAGGGGTACGTGCGTACTCGGAATTGGCAGCACGGTGAAAATGAGTTTCTCTCCCTCACGTTCCCCGGTATGCCGGTTCCTGTGGAGCCCACTCTGAGCGTGTCCGGAAACTACCTGTTCATTGGCATGAGCCCCGGTGCCACCGTCGGCGCCGTGGAATCGGCCCAGCAGGCCGGAGGCCTGAACGACAACCCGCGCTTCACCGGAAACCTGCCCCACGCGATTGCCGACTGTCAGTCGATCAGCTTCACAGACAGCCCGCGGATGCTGCGCCAGGGCTACGGCATCACGAGCCTGTTCTGCTCAGCCCTCGTGAATGGAACGCGCTCTCGCTTCAATGACTCCCGCGATGCCGGCATGATCATGCCGACCTTCCCTGAATTAGCCCGTGGAGCCAAGGCCTCTGTTACCGCAACGTACGTCGACGGAGACGACTACGTGACGGAGCAGTGGGCGGACAGTTCCATGCTCGTCAACATGACATCCATGGCGGGCTGGATCACATCATCTCCCGCGGCCTTGCTGCTCCCTCTAGCCTTCCTTGGTCTCACGGCCGCCGAAAGCGGGGAAGCACTCCTGCCATCCCTGATCCAGGACCTGAAGTAGAGGTCGTGGAGGCGAGAACTCCTGGGGATTACGCAGTCGGTCAGTAAGGGCCGCCGTAATCCCCTCGGTAATGCCTGGAATACCATTCTGGGACCGCCGGGTACGCACTCTTGAGGGTACAGACGGGTGCCGAGCGCATGAACTGACGTGCTGTGCTCTGCACCCTTCTTGTGAGACGGTGCCATGGCATAGAATCCGGGTCTATCCATGCCTGTCTACGAATATGTCTGCAAGAGTTGCCAGCACGAGTTTGAAGAGCTCGTGTTCGGATCCGCCTTACCCAATTGCCCCAAGTGCGAAAGTGAGAAGCTCGAGAAGCGCGTCTCGACTTTTGGCCTAGGACAAACAATCCCCGGCGGCGCTCGATCCCCCATGGCGCCCCCCATGGGCCCCGCGATGAGCCCCGGCGCGTGTGGTGCTTGTGGTGCCCCGGAAGGCCCGGGATCCTGCTAGCCCAGATGAAGGTAGAGCTCTTCGCCCTGATCCTAGTGGCGGGTTCCGCCCATGCTCAGGGCCCCCATGTTGCCCTGGAGTTGGATCTAGATACGGAAGGCTTGTCCGTAGAAGACTCTCTCTACGAACCGACGCGAAGCACTTCTCATGGAAGCACTCCCTTGAGGGACTCGCAGGCCAAGGTAGCCGAGCCGCCCGCCGTGGCTCGCTACACCGCGCGCGTGCCCGAGGGTAACTTGCGCTTGGAGACGCGACTGGAGCGGCATTCCTATGAGGGGCTTCTCAAAGGCCGCGACAAGCTGGACTCCGCAGACCTCGCAGCCGGAGGTTACAGCGTTGTGGGTGAGTCCATGGTGCACACAACGCGCTCCGTCGATCTTTTCTACGGTGCGACCCACAACATGACCGTCTTTGCGAGCGTCCCCATTCACGAGCGCTCCATGACGAGTCAGGTGACAGGCTTTGGGCCACTCGACCAAACCAGTTCGGGTATCGGGGACGTTGTCACCGGAATCGTCTACGCCTACAGAGACAAGCCCACCTCCAAGCTCCACGTGCACCTGGGCGTCGGCCTTCCCACTGGGGAGATAGCAGCGGACGATCTCGGCGCGGATGGCACGAGCGAGCGCCTGCCCCTTCCCATGCAATTGGGCAGTGGCACCTACGACATCTATAACGGCGCGACCTGGGTCAACCGCATGGACGTGTGGACCATGGGAGTGCACGGACGCATGCGCATCCACTTCGGTGAGAACGACGAGGGCTGGGCGCGTGGGGACTCCTTCAACTTCGACCTCTGGATCGCACGGCCCGTCTTTAGTTTTTTGGATTTCAACCTGCGAGTGCAGAACGCCTCTTGGGGCGACTACTACGGCACGGCGCCCGCCAGCAGCAACCCGGACGATAACCCGCTCGCGGAAATTCACCGCCAAGGGGGAACCCGTACGGACGGCGGAATGGGGCTGGCGCTGGATCTGGGGCCCGTGGGCCGTATTTCCGTGGATGCCACAGTGCCCATTGACGAGTGGCTCGATGGCCCCCAGTTCTCAACCCAACGCACGCTCAGCCTGAGCTGGCACCTGTCCTTCTAGGGCGCAGCTCCTGCCCGTGGGCATCCCTCCCGGACTCTGGGCCGCTTGCATACTGGCATCCTGTGCTCCGGCGGATCCATCCGACTCCCCCAAGGTATTGGCAACTGACCCTGCGGAGTTCCGGGCTCTGGGCTACACAGACTGGGACGACACAGGTGACGAGACCCCGCTACTCGGCGTCACGCAGTACTCCCAAAACGAGGCCGTAAGAGGAGTCAACCTGTACACCGATCAGGAGCGCACTTGCTTCGCCCTCGACATGGAGGGCCGGGAGCTTCACCGCTGGACCGTGCCGGATCACGATCAGGTGGAGTGCTTCGAGTTGCTCGCCGATGGATCAATCGTTGTGCTCTCCGTGGACCAGGGTGTCAGCCGTTTGGATCGCGATTCGCAAGTGATGTGGCGTGCAGACGTGGCCGCTCATCACGACCTGGCCGTGCTGCCCGGGGGCGAAGTGATCGTCCCCACTCACCGGGAGATCACCCACGCAGGACGCCGAGTGCGGTTCGATGAATTGACGCATCTGGACAATAATGGAGAGGTGATCAGTAGCTGGGATTCCCATGGGGCAAAAGAAATCCTGGCGCAACACCACGCCCCCCACCCCCTCGACTCACCAGCCGACTCCCCAACCGAAACGGTCTATGATTTCTATCACCTGAATGCAGTGGAGGTTCTGCCCTCCGAAATCTCGGGGTTCCCGGCCGCCAGTAAGCTGCTCTGCCTGCGCAACGTGGATCTCCTGGTCATTCTCTCTCCTGACTACTCGGAGGTTCTGTGGTCATTCGGCCCGGGCGTTCTCGACCAGCCCCACTCTCCTACGCTGACCCCCGAGGGGCGAATCCTGGTCTTCGACAACGGCCGCAATCGAGGTCATTCGCGATTGGTGGAGATCGACCCTCTGACGGACACCGTCGCGTGGAGTTGGAAGGCGGCTTCCCCTGAATCGTTCTTCAGCCCCATTCGAGGGGCCTGCCAGCGGCTCTCCGGTGGGCATACCCTGGTCACAGAATCCGAACGCGGGCGAATATTTGAACTCAATGCCGCCGGGGAACGGGTCTGGGAGTTCTGGAGTCCCCTAATCGTGGATGGCCAGCGGCGCCGCATCTACCGCATGCAGCGCGTCTTGCCCAGCCACGTCACGAGTTGGCTACAAGATCGGTGAGCCCGCGACCGAGGGCGTGTAGAATTCCCGCCCCATGGAAGCCTACAAGCGCGAGTTCATCGAGTTCATGGTGGCGGCCGAGGTCCTGACCTTTGGCGACTTCGTCACCAAGAGCGGCCGCAAGACGCCCTACTTCGTCAACACGGGTCGTTACCGCACCGGCGCCCAAGTCGAAGCGCTCGGACGCTTCTACGCTTCCGCCATTCAAGCCTCCTTGCCCGGCGACGCGGTGGACGTGCTCTTCGGCCCCGCCTACAAGGGCATCCCCCTTGTCGTGACGACCGCCATCGCACTGCAGAACGTGCACAGCCGCGACCTCTCCTTCTGCTTCAATCGGAAAGAAGCCAAGGACCACGGAGAAGGCGGAAGCCTGGTGGGACATCTCCCACAAGACGGTGAACGCGTTCTCATCGTGGAGGACGTCACCACGGCGGGTACGTCCATCCGCGAGACGGTTCCAGTTCTCCGCAGTCAGGCTGAAGTGCAACTCGCCGGACTGATCGTCTCGGTGGACCGTCAGGAACGCGGCCCGGGCGGAGGCTCCGCGCTCGCCGAAGTGGGTGCGGAGTTCGACATGCCCACCCTGTCGATCGTCACCCTCGATGAGATTGTGGAACACCTGACCGGACGTGAAGTGAACGGGGCTCTGGTCCTGACGGCTGACATTCTGGAACGTATCGAGGCCTACCGGGCCGAGTACGGGGCGTAGGCGAAACACCCACCCTCGCGGTGTAGGTGAGCGGCCCGTATCATCTGCCGCGTGACTACACTTTGTTTCGCTGCTGTTCTGACGGCCCTGGCCGTTCTCCCTCCCGCACAGAACTCCGGTCGCAAGATCCGGACAACGCCTTCCGCGCTAGCCGCCCGGGCCGGAAGCGCCGTCGAATGGCGAACGGATCTTGAGGCCGCACGCGCGGAAGCCAAGAAGACGAAGAGGCCCATCTTCTGGTACGTGCCGACGATCCACCGTTCCCCCATGGACCGTCAACCGGAGATCGACAGATACATGCTCGCCGGACCATTCTCCTGGCCACGGGTCACAGCGTTCATCAATGAACACTTCATTCCCGTGCGCATGGCCGCCGGCCCCGAGGAGTGCAAAGATCACGAACTCAAGGAGTTCACTTTCATCGAACCGGGCTGGATCGTCCTTGACCGCAAGGGCAAAGAGATCGCCCGCGAGCACCAGATCACGACCTTTCATCCCGCGCGGTTCCTTGCGCCGCTTGCGCAGGTGGCCAAGGCGGACAATCCCGCCGCCGACGGACTCCCGGGCGCCCTGGATGACCCGGCCGTGAGCCTGTGGATGGCCGGGGTGGAGGCTTGGGAAAGCAGCAGCGACGACGAGGCCCGCTCCAGCTGGCGCACCCTCACCGAGAAGCATGCCGACCACCCATTGGCCTGGAAGGCCGCGATGGAATTGGAGGGCCATGGCCCGTTCGTCCACGCGTTCGAGACCTACGCGGAGATTCCCCCAGGCGCGCTTGAGCCCAATCCCGACGGCACCCAGAGCCTGCCCGGTGTCTACGACGAGGCGGCCGTCTGGGAGCGCAGTGCGCGATTCCTTTTGGCTTCCCAGCGGGCCAACGGCGGCTGGGAGGACTCGACCTATGACTTCGGCGGGACCGACGGACTGCCCAACGTCTTTGTAGCCGTGTCCGCGATCTGCACGATCGGGTTGCTGGAGTACTCGGCCCGCCTGGAGGAGCCGGACCCGGCGATCGAAGCGGCCCTTGAGCGCGCCTTCAACTACGTCACCGACGAGTCCATGATCAATCGTGAGGACACGGACGAGCAGTTCTGGGCCCACTCCTACCGCTCGCGCTGCTTCACGCGCTGGCTGGAGCTGCGTCCGGACAACGCCGAGCGTGTACGACCCGCCCTTCAGAAGGCCACCGATGATCTGGTCTCCATTCAGGGCCGTAGCGGCGCGTGGTCCCACGAATACGCCAATCCGTTCGTCACGGCGGATGCCCTGATCGCCCTCGCCTACGCCAAGCGCCTGGGCGTCGAACCCGCGAAGCTCCCGGCCGTTGCGGAGCAGGGCCTCTCGAGCCTGCTCTTGTGCCGTACGAGCGATGGCGCCTACAGCTACGACCAGCCGCGCCGTGGCAAGGCGCGGGCTTCCATCGAAGGCTCGGTGGGCAGGACGCCACTGTGCGAACTGGCTCTCACGCTCTGGTCGGCACGGGAAGCCAACGGTCTCGCTAAGGCCGTAGCCCTCTCCTTCGAGCACGAGGAGCACCTGCTCCCCGCCCAGAAGTACGACGACCACACCAAAAGCTACGCCTACGGTGGATTCTTCTTCTACTACGACCTGCACGCGCGCACCGAAGCCATCGCCGAGTTGCCCAAGGGCTCACTGCGCAAGCGCTCGGCCAAGCGGCAGCATGACCAGCTGATGGGCCTACCGGAGTTCGACGGCGCGTTCATGGACAGCCACGAGATCGGGCGCTGCTATGGCACGGGCATGGCGCTGTGGTGCCTGGGCACGCTAAACGCCCTGGACTAGAGCTCGCCCCCTTCACTCCGGGTCGCCGTTCCGTAGTTGAACGGACGGATCGTCCCGATTCAGTCCACCATCGGCAGATCAATTCCGCGCTCACGGGCGCAGTCGATAGCGTCCGGGTAGCCGGCA
>JAPKBO010000167.1 GCA_028823395.1 Planctomycetota bacterium
TAGCAATGACCACATCCACGTTGCCGACCTGGAAGCCGGCGGCTCGGATTTTCTCCACCACGGCTTCCAGGAGCTGTGCACTATCCGCTCCCTTCCAGGCCCCGTCGGTGTCCGGAAACAGGGTGCCCACGTCGTCGAGGCCCGCCGCACCGGTCAGAGCATCGATGATGGCGTGCAGCACGGCGTCCCCGTCAGAATGACCTGCAGGGCCCGTGGGGTGATCGATCGTTATGCCCCCAAGAATGCAAGGCCGTCCCTCTTCAAGGCGGTGCACGTCAAAGCCCAGACCCACTCGTTCGTTCATTCTTGTGCTCCTTCTCGATGCGCCCTGTCGCGCAAGATGGCGGCGGCGTGGACGAGATCTTCGTCCGTGGTGATTTTGATGTTGTCCCGGTCGCCCTCTACCAGAGCTACGGTGCTGTCATAGCGCTCGAAGAGCGCGGCGTCATCGGTAGCGACTGCGCCGTCACGGCGCGCCTGATCGAGGACCTTGAGGAAACGCTGAGCGTCAAAAGCCTGGGGGGTCTGTGCTGCCCAGAGTTCTGAACGCTCTAGAGTTCCTGAGACGTGCACCCCATCCTTCGAAGTCTTGATGGTGTCGGAGACGCGTACCGCGAGTAGAGCCGCCCCGTGCTCCGCTGCTCGCTTGGCGACCTGTTCAATGCGCGCCGGCTGAACGAGTGGGCGGGCCGCATCGTGCACGAGAATAACCTGCACGGCGTCATTGACGGCCTGTGCGCCTGCGTGCACCGAGTCGGTCCGCTCCGTCCCTCCAGCCACGACGGCGCTGACCCATCCTTTAGTTTGCCCGGCACTTTCAGCCGCACGCGAAGCCTCCTCGGCTGCTTCCTCCACCTGATCTGGGGGCGCGACCACAATGACCTCCCGAACACAGGGCACTTGTGCCAGGGATTTCAGGGCCCAAGCCAGAACCGTGTTTCCTTCCAATTGCAGGAACGGTTTGCGCGGTCCCGTGCCCATGCGCGTGGACTGGCCAGCGGCGAGGAGCACGGCGGAGACGAACGGTGAAGAAGGCATTTGGAATGGGCCCCGGAGGATCCGTAGGGTACGGGCTCCAACGGGGATGGGAACCACCCTCCTGATTCGAACCCCGTCATCCACCCTTGACTAACTCCTCCCTCCCCGAAGTCCCCGACGACTTCACCGGCCGTATTGTGCTGGGTATCGACCCGGGCACCCAGGTGGTGGGCTATGGAGCGGTGGTGGACCGTAAGGATGGCCCGGTGCTGCTGGCCGCAGGAGTGTTACGGGCTCCAGCCAAAGAAGCTGTGCCCCAGCGCCTAGGCTACTTGGCAAGGGAACTTGAGGTGCTCATTGCTCGCCTCAAGCCCAGCGTGATTGTGGTGGAGGAAGCGTTCTGCGGTAAGAACATTCAGTCCGCTCTGCGGATCGGGGAGGCACGGGGCGTCGCCCTGGCTGCTGCCGCACGCTTTGGCTCTGAAATCGTCCAATATCCACCCGCCGTGGCCAAACGATCTGTCGTGGGCCACGGGGCGGCTGACAAGCAGCACGTGGCCCGCATGGTGGCAAAGGCGCTGCATCTCGCCGAACCCCCTGACAGTCTCGATGCGACCGATGCACTGGCATTGGCACTCACTTACTTGAATCGCGCCGCTTCATTGGGAACGCTCTTACCATGACTTCATCCAAGGACTTCGGATCTGCCCGCGCCAACATCACCAAGGTTCCTCGTAAGCGGGAGACCACGGCCGATCCCCGTCCGGAACTGCAAGCCTCGGCAGAGCTCGAGGCCAGTCTGGCGCGCGTATTTGAAGGCCTCGAGATCGTGGACCGGGACCTTCAGTTGGGCGGCAAGCTGGTCGTGGATCTTGTTGGGATCGACGGTGCGGGACGGACGATCCTCACCTTGATCGTGAAGGGGGACGAGGACGCTCTTGCGCTTCAGGCCCTGGACACCCTGGCCTGGGTCAATACCTATCGGGACTTGTTAGTTTCGCATCTGGGTCAGAGCAGCCAGTCTGAGGAGGAGAGTCCCCTGGTTGTGCTCGTTGCCGATGAATTTGAACCGCGACAGGTGGAGCGCATGGGCCCTTTGATTCCCGCTTCCATTGCGCTCTTGCAGCGTTGCCGATTGGAGAGCGAACGGTCCTCGAGTATGTACCTGCAACCCATCGTGGCCGAAGTGCCTGAAGTGGAGGACACCCAAGAAAAGTTCCTCTCCTCACTGGACGAAATTCCCCAGCAATGGGCACGCGACCTCGTGGAACGCTTCACCCGCATGGACTGTGAAGTGGAGTGCCGCGTTTCGGGAGAGGTCCTTGGTTGGCGCTACCGTGGATTGCCCTTGTGTAGCGTATGGCATGCAGAGAGTGGGCTTGAGGGGCAGGTCAGTGGAAGTGATGCGGAGTCCAGCATCACAGAGCAAGGGCACGTAGAGGCCTTCGTGGACGAAGTCCTGAAGCTCTACTTGGAGGCCTTCGAGCAAGCGGGCGCCGATGACCCGGATCTGCCGCGGGTGGAATTGCTACCGACGGGACCGCAGCCGCACTTGAGTGCGGAAGAGCTCAAGGCCTTCCGCTAGAACTGGGCTGATCCCCGAGAGAGCTGTTTGAGGGATGGCAGGTGCAACCACCGTCCATCGCGTTCGTCTGCTTGCGCGTGCCCTCTCGACCTTCACCTGCTTGGATTCGCGCCCTGATGGGGTGGATAGTCACGACGACTCTCCTGCTTGGGGTTCAGCGTTTGGCCCCGAATTTCTGGGACCCTCTAGGCGACCCTGTACCTCTGTGTATTCTGGATCCCGAGGCCCCATTGCCCGTCCGGCGTATCAGCCCTAGGGCTTGGAGGGGCCTGCCCAGCGTGGGGCCGACTCGCGCTCTGGCCTTGGCCGATGCGCTCTGGTGTGGGGGCGCTGTGGGTCCCGAGGGGATCAATCTGACCGAAATCACGGGGATTGGAGCCCTCACTGCGGAGCGCATCTTGAAGTCCAGCGCCAGCGGGTCAATTCTTTGGCCAAGCGATTGGCTCCCCCGTAGCCCCCCCGGTAAGCGCGGAACAAGCGGAGTACACTTGTGGAAAGGCGCTCCCATGTTTCCCTCCCCCGAAAACCTGCCGGTGGATTCGCTTCCCGCACCCCGGGTCGGCTTCCCCGAAGACCTTGACGTCGACCGGATGGACGAGGTCATCGCTGTAGCCTTGGCAGAGGATCGCGGAGCTGGGGATATAACCTCCGAGGGCCTTCTGTCCAAAGAGACCCGCGCTCGCGCCAGGCTCGTGGCGCGCGACCCGGGCGTGCTGGCAGGCCTTGGAGTTTTCGCCCGCACGTTTGAGTTGTGCGATCCACATGTTGAGTGCACCCTCGGCGCGCAGGACGGGGAGCGTGTCGAACCTGGTCAGGAACTGGCGGTTTGCGTGGGTACTGCGACGGGCTTGCTCTTGGCCGAACGAACGGCCCTCAACCTGTTGCAGCGCATGTCAGGCATCGCCACCCAGACAGCTAGGTTTGTGGAGGCGGTTGCGGGCCAGGCCCGCATTTTGGACACGCGTAAGACCACGCCGGGCCTCCGCGCCTTGGAGAAATATGCGGTGCGTTGCGGTGGGGGTGAGAACCATCGCTTCGGACTATTCGATGAGGCGATGATCAAAGAGAATCACCTGGCCCTGGCCGATTGTGATTTGGAGCAAGCTCTGGAACGCCTGCGCCGAGAGGTGGGCGCGGGGGTTCGTATCACTGCCGAAGCTAGCGACGAGGAGGAGGCGTGCGCAGCCGTTCGCGGCGGTGCCGACGTGATCCTACTGGACAACTTTTCGCCCGAAGGCTTGCTTGAACTCTGCCCTCTACTGCGGCAGCAGGCCCTCGACCTTGGGCGGAAAGTCGAGCTGGAAGCCTCCGGCGGTATTCGACTGGAAACGGTCGCAGCCTTTGCTGCGACGGGCGTGGAGCGCCTTTCGGTGGGGGCCTTAACCCATTCGGTACGAGCTCTGGACTTGTCCCTGTATCTGGAGCCGCTGTCCCCTGAGCCGGAGGCGGGGTAGTGAGCATGCGCCGAGCGGAGGATGGGGCCCACTTGCGATTGGAGTTCGTTGCTGCGCACGTGGTGGGACGTCGTGCTCGAACGGAGCTTCGGGAGTTTGGGTCCCTGAAAGGAATGTCCGGACGCGCACTGGAGACCTTGGAATTCGTCGCAGGCGAGCTAATCGACAACGCCATCGACCATGGCGGTGGAGGGGGGGCGCGGGAGGCCCGCGATGCGCGAGAGGATGCGCAGGTGGACACACACCTGCACGTAAGCGCCGACCGGTGGGTGCTGACGGTTGCGGATTCCGGGGGAGAGCTCGACCTGGAGTTACAGGAGCGTATTGGGGAGAGTGCGAGCGGCGCGCTGGCTCCCCTTGGAGAGCGCGGCCGAGGTCTCTTTTTGCTAAGCGAGATGGTGGACGACATGGACGTTTGCGCCCGCGAGGGTGGCCGAGGTGTCATCTTCCGGGTAGAGAAGGCTTATGGCACACAGGATTGAGCTTGGGATTCCCAGGCGGCTCCCGCGACCCGCACCTCTCGAGGGCGTAGTCGAGCATCGCCAGGACTTGGCTGTCACTGCGGCGGGGGATTTGGGCGGTGGCCTGCTTGGGCTCCTGCGTCGCACCGGTCTTCTGCTTGTGCGCCAGTCACGTGGGCGCGCATGGATCCCAGCTTGTCTGTGGATGGGGCTGATCTGGTTCATGAGCAGCCTGTCTAGTCCCCTGGGAAGGGACCCTCGCCCGTCCTTGGCCTTCTTTGGAAATCTGGCCCATCCATTTGAGTACGGCGTCCTGACCCTTTTGCTGCTGCCAACGGCCCAGCGTTTTCAGGGCTGGATCCAGTTCGATCGTGAGAGCTTGGGCGGTCGCATTGCTTTGATCTTGTCTTACGCTGCCATCGACGAATTCCATCAGTCGTTTGTCCTTGGGCGTCACTCATCGCCGTTGGATTGGCTGGCCGATGCAACGGGTATGTACTGCACCTTGAAGGTCGCTGCGTACATTTCCGAGCCCGAGGCCACAAGCGCAGGGGTCGGCAAGCGCTGTCTATATGGGGTGTTTCTGTGCTGTCTCGCAGCGGGCTTCACGTTCTTAGACGTGTAGGGGCAGAGGCGCGGGGCGTTAGTGAGTAGACTGCTACGCCCGCCCTCCCTGCCCTCAGTCCCGGAGACGACGCGTGAACCACGATTCTCAGAGCTATCAGAGCCCCCTGTCCACCCGCTATGCGGGGGCGGCTATGCGCTACAATTTCTCGGACGACAAGAAGTTCAAGACGTGGCGCCAGCTCTGGATTGCATTGGCGGAGTCCGAACAGGCGCTGGGGCTTGATATCAGCGATGAGCAAATTGCTGAATTGCGTGAGCATGCCGAAGACCTAGATCTGGAGTTGGCTGCAGAGTACGAATCGAAGCTGCGTCATGACGTCATGGCGCACGTTCACGCTTGGGGCGATGTGTGTCCCAATGCGCGGCCGATCATCCATCTTGGTGCCACCTCTTGCTACGTCGGGGACAACACCGACCTAGTCATCTTGCGTGACGGTTTGCAGATCGTGCGCGGGCAGGTGGTCAGCCTGATCGAGCGACTCAAGTGCTTCGCTGAAGAGTGGCGCGAGCTGCCTACTTTGGGGTTCACTCACTATCAGCCCGCTCAGGCCACCACCGTGGGCAAGAGGGCCTGCTTGTGGCTGCAGGATCTGGTGCACGATCTCCAGGACCTGGACTACGCTCAGTCCTGCATACGGTTCCGCGGGGTGAAGGGCACGACGGGAACACAGGCCTCGTTCTTGGAGTTGTTCGACGGAGACCACGGCAAGGTGCGTGAGCTAGACGAACGGGTAACCCGGAGTATGGGATTTGATCGCACGTTCGGCGTCACGGGCCAGACCTACCCGCGCAAGCTGGACTTCCGTGTCTGTCAAGCGCTCTCCTCCGTGGCCCAGTCCGCGCACAAGTTCGCTACCGACCTGCGCCTTCTGGCCAACCGGCGCGAACTGGAAGAGCCCTTCGGTAAGCAGCAGGTCGGCTCCTCGGCCATGCCCTGGAAGCGCAATCCCATGCGCTGCGAACGCATCTGCGCCCTCTCGCGCTTCGTGATGGAGACCCTCGGTAACACGGCCCACACCGCCGCTAACCAGTGGCTGGAGCGCACGCTGGACGACTCCGCCAACCGGCGCTTGGCTCTGGCCGAGTGCTTCCTGGCGGTCGACGCCATCATGAACCTGTACCTGGACGTAGCCGGCGGGTTGGTTGTGAATCCCGCCATCGTGACGCGCAACCTAGATGCTGAGTTGCCTTTCCTAGCTTCAGAGAACCTGATGATGGAAGCCGTCAAGGCGGGAGGAGATCGCCAGGACTTGCACGAACGCATCCGCGTGCACTCCCACGAGGCGGCGGCGGAGATCAAGGCGGGTGGCGACAACACCATGAGGCGGCGTCTGGCTGAGGATCCCGCCTTTAGCGCCCTGTCCTCGCGCCTCGATGATCTGCTCGATGGCAAGCACTTCGTCGGCCGTGCTCCTGAGCAGGTGCTCGAGTTCATCGAGGCGGAGGTGGATCCACTTCTGGAACGCCACGCCGATCTGCTCGGGGCCAAGGGTGAAGTCACGGTTTGAGTCGCCCGTTACCGGGTACCTTTCCGATGGGGGAGCGTCCTGCTGGACGACCTTGGCACGCGGCCACGCAGTTGGACCATTTCTGCATCGTGACCTGGGCCATGCAGCCCGAACGTCTGGCGCGGGCGCTACCTGCGGGATTGGAACCTCAAGTTTTTGAGGTGGAGGGACGCGAGTGCTCTCTCGCATCGGCCGTGGCCTTCGAGGATCGGGACTTCCACTTCAAGGGCTGCCCGCTGGCTCAGATCTCCTGCGGCCAGATCAACTACCGGGTCTACGTTCGCCGCGGGGAAAAGACGGGTGTCTACTTTCTCCGTACGGTGTTGGGCAGTCGTTGGGCGGTCGTTCCGAGGCGACTGTGGTCTATGCCCTGGGTGCATGAGTCGGTTGGCGTGCGCGGCCGCTGGGAGGGGTCGAAGCTCAGCAGTTTGCAGGTGGAAGCCCCGGGTGCTGTGGCTAGGACGTCGATTCGATTGGAAGGAGGAGACGGCCCCGAAGTGCCGGCGGCCTTGCTTTCAGCTCAGGTGGCGGACCCGGCCCTGGGCTGGTTCACCCGGTGCGATGGACGCATGGGCCGCTACAGCGTGTGGCATCCACCCCTTGAGGCGCAGGTCGCGCGCATCGTGACGGCAAGCGCGGGCCCGTTCGAGGAGGCGGGCTTGGTGGATCCCGGACAGGCTCCCCTTGGGGCCCTCGCGCAACGGAGCGTGGAGTTCGACGTTCACCTGCCTCCTCTCACCGGCTGACGCGCCCGTCCCCAGGTGGAATGCCTGGAGATACGCTCTCGCGCGCCGATCGGGAACTGTTAGCCTCTCGCTTCGATGAATTACCTGATCAGTGGCGCAACCGGTTTCGTCGGCACGCACCTCCTCAACCATTTGCGTGGAGAAGGGCATGCGGTGGAGGTCATCAGTCGGCGGCCTAACGTGGGGCGTGATTGGACGATGGAAAGTCTCCTGCCAGCAGTCCTGGAAGCCGACGTGGTCGTGCATCTGGCCGGAGCGGGTGTCATGGATGCGGCTTGGAGCTCCGCGCGCAAGCTCGAGTTGGAACGCAG
>JAPKBO010000013.1 GCA_028823395.1 Planctomycetota bacterium
AGGAAGCGCCGCGTTCCGGCCACGTCTACGACTTGATCCGGGTCGGCGGCTTGCAAGAGCAAAGGGCATGGGACCCGGCTCGCTTGCTCGATGGCGGCGGCTTGGTTCAGGCAGAACTCCGTGTACAGGCGGGCGGAAATCACTCCCACGGCGAGGGGGTCCTTGCCCAAGGCCTCGATGATCTTGCGATCGTGACTCAAATCGCTGGGATCGATTTCCGTGGGCAGGGAAAAGCGCGGGAGGAGCCGAGAGAGGACCACTCCCAAAGCATGCTTCCAAAACACAACCTTACCTAGGATTGCTAGACCTGGACTGGAGAGCGCCACCCCGGCCAGATTCCCCCCACGCTCCTGCGCGTAACGAGTTGCGATCAGGCCGCCCATGCTGTGGCCGAGGAGCAAACGCGCAGGCACCCCCCCTAGGTCTAGGGCAAGGTCAAACCCCGCATCCACATCATCGAGATAGTCCTCGAACCTCTCCAAGCAGGCTCGCGGACCTCCCGATTGACCGAAGCCGCGCAGATCAATGGCAAGACACGAATAACCGCCAGCGTTCAAGGTGTCGAAGACATGACCGTAGCGTCCCGAGTGTTCGCCGAGGCCGTGGACCACAACGATTGTTGCGCGCGGATTGGCCGAAGGGCGCCAACGCCAGAACAGCGGTGGGGCTCCCTCTCTCTCCTGACAACCCTCTTGTTGATCTGCCGGCATCAGTCTCCGTCCTCGGAACCCAGATATCCGTTGGCCCGCAAAGCCTCCAGCACACTGGGAGGCAAAGAGGCACTCGTGGGTGCTCCCGGTCTGGCCGACACAGCCTCCATCAGCTGGGCCTGCACCTTCAAGAAATTCAGGTGCGCCGTCTGCCCCGCACCCGTTTCGAAATCAACCCGAGCGCGCTGCTCACTTGGATCAAACGACAGGTCGTACCAACGCAGGGGCGCTTCGGGCTGATTCTCGTCCAACAGAATCTTGGTCTTGCCGTCACGCACGGAGCGCATGCGGTTTCCCACGGAGTACAACTCGCTCACAGCGAGATTGTCGAAACTCAACGCACCTCCGCGGGCGAGATTCAAAAGGCTGTAGCCGCTCGAAGCAGAAGCGGGCGCGAGATCGGCGAGTTCCAGAAGTGTCGGCCCCACGTCGATGCTGCGGGTCTGAACTTCAACCACCGCCGCATCCAGTGAGGTGGGATACCAGAGCACGAAGGGCACGCGGATCAGTTCCTCATAGAGGGTCGTGCGGTGCCCCTTGCCTCCATGATCAAAGAACTCCGTGCCGTGATCGGAGGTGATGGCGAGGACCGTGTTGTCCTCCAGCCCAAGGCCGGCAAGCTCATCACGTAGATGACCCAGAAAGCTGTCCGTCCATCCCACTTCGCCGTCGTACAGCGCCATCAACTGCTGGAGATCCCCAGCAGGCATGTCCGGGCGAATCGACTGATCGAAGAAGAAGTCCTCACCCGTTACCGGTCCGCTGTAGCCCGGATTGAAACGCGTGTTCCAGGGTGCGGGCGGGGTGAAGTCGTAGTGCACGTCCCAAAAGTGCAGGAATAGAAAGAAGGGCTCGTCTTGCTTCGCCAGCCAGGCGCTGGCGGCAGCGTGCACCTGTGGGTTGGTCACGCCTGTGTGAGTCCGGGCGTGGGCGCGCGGATCGAGCCCCCAAAGTTCGACCTCAGCCGCACCGAACTCGGCTGCGTCTTCGGCAACGTAGCGATACTCGTCGAACCCTTGGCCCAACCCGAAAGCGCCGTGCAGGTACGGGCCCGCATAGAAGCCGGCTGTGCTGTAGCCTCCCGACTTAAAGCGCTCGGCCAGGGTCGTGAACTCGGGTGAGAGGGCCACCCCATCGGACTCCACGCAACCATGGACCGAATCCGGCACAGAGGTGAACAACGAGGCGTGGGCGGGCAGCGTCCAGGATGAACTGGAAATGTGCTCGCTGAATAGCACCCCCTCTGCGGCAAAACGATCGAGGTTCGGCGTCGTGGGTCGCTCGTAGCCGTAACATCCCACGTGGTCAGCGCGCAGGCTGTCAATTGAGATGAGGATCACGTTGGGCCGCCGCTCCTCCGAGGAGCAGGCACCTAGCGCGACCAAGACCGGGATGAGGAGCAGGCTTCGGATCATCGTAGGCATCCTACGGTGCCGATCGCCGTGAGTGCAGGAGCCGTTCACGGGCCTTCCTGATAGGGCTTTTGTTGACGGTAAAGCTCAAGGCGTGCCTGCATCGAGGAGCGCAGGTCCGCGCCGGTTTCAGCAGGCAACTTGCCGAGAGCAAGCTCCTGCGTCCGTTGCGCCTCTTCCCACTCCCCCGCGCAAGCCAGAGAGGCAGCCAAGGTATCGAGCAGGAAGGGATCGTGTTCGCCAGCCTGCTTGACCAAAGCGCGGGCCACACGCACGGCCTCGGGCCCGTTGCGCAGGGATGCGTCCCGCGTGGTAGCGAGCAGCCAAGCCAAGACAAGCTGCGCCCCCACGTGCTCGGGCTCGGCTTCTAGCATGGCCCGGGCATGCACTACGGCCTGTGCGTGCTGGCCGGTGCGCTGCAGCAGGGCGACAAGAGCCCCGCGCGCCTGCTCGTGCTGACCATCGCGGATCAGCTCCGCCTCGTAGGAAGATTGAGCCTCCTCCGCCATCGCCAGACGCTCGAACGCCACGCCACGGTTGAAGTTCACGTCCGCGGCGCCCGGGTCCAGGTGGAGGACGCGCTCGAAGTGGGCCAGGGCACGCTCCGGTTCGCCCAACTGCACCAAGCAGCCGCCCGCACCCAACTCGGCATCCACGTCATTGCGATCAATGGCAATGGCGCAACGGAAGAACTCAAGAGCGGATTTGGGTTGCCCGGCGCGAGCCAGGGCCAAACCAAGAGCGCACTGTGTGGATCCATCCCCTGGGCGCTGCTCGGCCAGAAGCTGAAGTTCGGCCAAGGCCGCAACGGGATCGGTCTCCATTCGCAGTCGCGCCAATTCCAGATCGGCTTGGGGGTGACCATGGCCGCGGGCCAGTTCCCAGTGCCGGCGAGCCTCTTCCAGCTGACCCAGTTTTTCATGGGCCGATCCCACTCGTAGCTCGTACTCGGCGCGGTAGCGCGCCACGGGCTCCAACCCAAACCACGGATTGGCGAAGACGCCCAAGGCACCTAGGGCGATGGGCCACGCCAAGGACCAACGCAAGCGCCCCTTGGCGAGATAATCGTAGAGCTCGGTGACCATCCACGCCGCTAAGAGAGCCATGGCGGGCAAGGCCGGAAGGCGATAACGCGGAGAATAGAAGAAGGCCAAACAGACACCCAGTGCCAAGAATACGAAGGCCGCTTCGGGAAAGTAGCGGCGTGGATCGCGCAGAAGCAGCAGGAGTGCAGCGACGAGGGCGGGCAGCACCAGCAGGGACTCTGGAAGCGCGGCGGCGTACAGACGCGAAGCCGAACCATCCTGCTTCTCCAAGGATGGGACGTACATCTCCCCGTGCACCGAAGAGGTCATGAAATACCACCCCTTGCGCAAGAGCACTTTGAAAGCCTGACCGGGATGGTCGCCCCACCACTGAAGAGCACGGCCCGAAAAGTGAGCGCTCACGTCAGACCAACCAATCTCCTCTCCGCTGGCTGCAAGTTGAGCCTGGTCGAACGCATCCCGCTCGTGCACGCGCTTGTCACCCGAGACACCGTGGGGCGAAAAGGTCCCATCCGCTGTGGGGTTATTACCGTGATAGAAAGTGATGCCCCCGTGGGCCGTGATCGCGATCAACTCCCCACTCGCCCGCCAGTTGTGCACGGTCGCAGGACTGATGGTCAGCACGCCCGCTAGGAGAAAGGTCAGCGCATGCTTAAGGGTGGGGCCCGGGTACAGCGCCATCCACAGAGCCATCACGAGGACGATGGCCTGAGCGGGAGGCCAGGCGAGAGCGGTGAGGCCCGCCAAGAGACCCGCCGCACCTGCAGCCTTGAGCCGGGGCCGTGTGGAATAAACCGTCAGAGCTGCCAGGGTCGCTGCCACAAGTAAGGTCTGCAGCGGGCCCGCCAGAATCCTTAGGTTCGCATAGGCCGGCCCCTGGGCAAGAAGCCACAGGGCGGCGGCAAGCAATCCGGTGCGCCCATCAAATCGCTCCCGGCCCACCCACCAAATCAGGGTGGACGTGCAAAGGTGCATGACAAGCTGAATGAGATAGACGGCCGTAAGGCCCGCACCCAAGCTGCGCAGGACACCGAGAAAGTAGGGGTACAAAGGGGCGGCGAAGAACGGCGTTTCGCTCTGCCATTGACCCGAGGCGAGCACGCCAGCCCAATCCCAGTAGACCTCGGCATCCACTAGCGGAACCCGGGCCAAGGGCGCGCCTGCAAGCTGCTGTGCAAGGATCCAACCATGCACCAAGGCGCCAAGGCCCAAGAGGATCAGCAACCAATGTGGACTGTCCCAGTTGCGCGGCACCCGAGACCCTTCCTTGGTCTGGTGCACCTTGCCCAAACTAGTCATCCGAATCGGTCCGAGAGAGACCGGAACCCTGGGTAATGGAAATGCGTCCCGCTTCGACGCCGGTGAAAGACTCTTGTGAACCATCAGGCCAGGTGACCTGCAACTCATCCACCTGGGAGGCCTCGCCCAGACCCCAGTGGAGGGTCGCGGGACCGACCGAAAGGAATCCGCTCTGCGTCCCGCACAGACGCAACATCTTCTTCTCCCCCACGCGCGCCACGACCCGCGCGCCGATGGCGCCCGTGTTGGCCCCCTTGCCCACGAGATTCGCGTGCAGGGAATGGCCCAAACCCACCCCATTGTTCAAGAGCAAGGAAGGCGGGCCATCCAGGTTGCCCACCAACAGGTCTAGATCCCCATCTCCGTCCACGTCCCCCACTGCGGCCCCCCGACTGGCGGCCTGCAACTCAAAACCCGGTCCTCCCCCGCCGGCGGGGACTCCAAACCGCCCATCGGCGGAGTTCTCGAAGATCGAATTGCGCTGCAAGTAGATCGTCTCTTGGCGGCCCAGCGCGTCCACCTGGGGAAACACGTGGCCGTTGGCAGCGAACAGGTCAAGGTCGCCGTCTGCATCGAAGTCCGCAAAGGCACAGGCCCAGCCAAGCAGGGGCATGGTTGTCTGCTGCAAGCGCGCGCGCGCCGTCCCGTCCCGGAACATCCCACGCTCGGTGCGACGGTAGAGGCTGAAGTAGTCCTCGGAGAAGTTGGTGACGTACAGGTCACTCTGCAGATCCCCGTCATAGTCTCCAACCGCCACCCCCATGCCGGCCTGGGGGTCGCCGCTTGCACTAAGAGCCACTCCGGCTCGGGCGGAGAGATCCTCAAAGGTCCCATCGCCCTTGTTCCGCCAGAGCAGGTTGGGGTTGGAGTCATTGGCCACGTAGAGATCCGGCCAGCCATCCTGGTCGTAGTCAAAGGTGACGGCTTGGAAACCAAACATGGCCACAGATCCGATCCCGCTGGACTCAGTTACATCCGCGAAGGTGCCATCGCCCTGATTCCTGAAGAGCCTGTCTGCCTCGCCGTCCAGCCCCAGGGGGCCGTAGTAGACCTCCTGGTTGTAGTACTGCATACGTAGATTCTGCTCGTGCACAGTCTGCAGATCGAAGTCGATGTGATTGACCACGTACAGGTCCAGGTCCCCATCGCGGTCGTAGTCAAAAAACACCGAGCCAGTGCTCCACTCCTCAACCGCTACGCCGGCGTTGGCTGCAACGTCTTCAAAGTGACCCGCGCCATCATTGCGATACAACCGGTTTGCGCCGCGGTTGGTGACGTAGAGATCAAGATCTGAGTCTCCGTCATAATCGGCGGCGTTCACCCCATAGGACCAGAGGGTGTCCCCGAGGCCGGAACCTTGGGTGGCCTCAGCGAAGCGGCCCTGGCCATCGCCAAGGTAGAGCGCGTTGGCAACGGACTCATCACTGCCCTGCTCTGGACCGCCGTTGGTCAGGTAGACGTCCAGATGACCATCGCCATTCAGGTCCACGAGAGCCAGGCCCGCAGCGAAGGACTCGTGGATCAGGTTCTTGCCCGCAGAGCCGTTGCGCTGCTGAAATGCGCCGAGCCCGGAGGCTGCCGTCCCGTCGACAAAATGCAGTGCGCTCGGGGCTGGAGTGGAGGTTAGGTCCGAGGCTGAACCCTCAGGCACCGAAGCCTCTTGCGGCCCGCAGGACGCGAGCAGGCAGATGAGAATCCAGGCGCGCTTCATTTCCCTTCACCCAGAATGAAGTTCAGCGAGCCCGTGGCTGCGGCATTTGTAGGATCAATGGCGAGCACGCGGCGATAGGCCGCGGTAGCCTCCTCGCGACGATTCGCACCGTAGTGCACCTCAGCCTGGCCGAGGTGCGCATCGACGAGGTTGGGGTCATTGACCAAGGCCAGGGCATAGGCCTTCAAGGCAGCATCGGGGCGCTGTAACTGCATTAGGAGGACGCCATTTTGAAAGTGCAGAGCCGCATCGCCCGGGGCAAGCGCAAGAGCCTGAGCCATGCGCCCGAGAGCTCCATCGGCGTCGCCAGACTCGGCCAGAACAAAAGCCAACTCGCGCAAGGGAACGATATTGGCAGGGGCGTATTGGACGGCCAGCTGCAGGTTCGCACGAGCGGCGGGCAATCGCCCGAGTCCGAATTGCGCGCGCCCCAGACGCTCCAGAATGGTGGCGTCACGGGGGAGCAGCTCCTTGGCGCGCTGCAGCCAATCCGTGCATTCCTCAGCCCGCTGCAACTGGAATAGGTACAAACCGACGGCACGCACACCCTGAGCGTCCTCCGGATGCATCCGCACGTGCCTTTGCGCGTCAGACAGAGCCTGATCGATTTCATTCCAGTGATCAAATTGCGCACGGGCCGCATCCGCACCGGCCTCATCACCTAGACCACGCAGCACCTTCGCAAGCCGGAAGTAGGCATCGTCATAGGTGGGCCGAATGGCGATGGCTGAGTTGAAAGCCTGACCGGCGGCTTCAAGCTCGCCCTCAAGATCGAGGAGGCAGCCGTAACCGAAGAACAGTTCGGGGTCGCTTGCCTGCCGCGAGAGCGCACGCTCGAAGCAACCCCGCGCCTGATCAAGATTCCCCATACCGAGGGCAAGAGTCCCCATGCGACGCCAGACGAGAGGGTCTTCGTGTCCCAGTCCCGTGGCAACGCGATAGTGTGCGAGGGCCGCCTCGCTATTCAGTGCCAACTCCTGAGTACGCCCTGCCATGAGCCGATGTTGCACCTCATTGGGTGCAAGACGTACGGACTCTTCAAGGGAGTCGATAGCGGCTTGGAGAGTCTCATAGTCCGGCGTCTCCAGGTGTTCCTGCACCTTTGCACTTCCTCTCTCAAACGCAGCGCGGGCGCCTTCTAGATCGATCTTGGGTGGGGAGTCTGACCCGCTAGATAGACCCTCGCTGCAGGCCCCTAGGGAGAGCAGCAGGTACACAGCCAGGGCGGTGATGGGGGTCGATGTAGCGAAACGGGGCATAGAGCGCGGATCCTAGCATCTGACCTACGATCAACCGAGAAGCCTGCGAGTACCATGTCACTTGTTCGCACCCACCCCCACGCTACTGCCATGCCCAAGACCCAAGCCCGCTCCCCTCAGTCCGATCCCATGACCTGCGGGTACGGCGAACTCGAGCATCGCTACGGCCCGCGCGTGCACATTCTCGACAATCCCCTCCTCGCTACGGCCCTGGCGCACCTGTCGAGTCCCAAGGTGAGCCACGCCGAATTGATGGGCCACTTGCGGATGATCTATCGGACCCTCTGCGTCCACGCCTGCGGATGCGAGCTGCCTACGGCTGCGGCCCAAGCAACGACCCGGATGGCCGAACGCCATCCGGACGCCGGAGTCTGGCGTGGGACGGCACTCGACACCACTCATGAAGTCGTGGTGTGTGACGTTGTCCGGGGCGGGATTGTCCCGTCACAGATCTGCTTTGAAATGCTGAACACGCTGCTGCCGGAGCAAAACGTTCGTCTGGATCACCTGACCATGGCGCGGGTAAGTAATGAAGAGGGGCGCATTACCAGCGTCGATCTCTCTGGGAGCAAGATCGGTGGAACAGTCGCTGGCCGGAGCCTGCTGCTCCCGGACCCGATGGGTGCAACAGGCTCAACTACAGTGCGGGCCCTCGACCACTACAGAGAGCAATACGGTGAACCCGAGCGAGTTATTGCCATGCCCATGATCGCGACCCCGGAGTACCTCAGGGCGGCCCTGGATGCTTGCGAGTCGTTGGTTGTCTACACGGCTCGCCTAGACAGAGGACTCTCCGATGCCGAGGTCTTGGCCAGCGTTCCAGGTGAGCATTGGGACCGCGAGCGAGGACTTGATGATTCCTCTTACATCGTCCCGGGAGCAGGCGGCGTGGGAGAGGTGGTCAACAACTCCTGGTGTTAGGAAACCGTTCAGCCTCCGGTCCGCATTCGAAGCCTCACCCCCGCACCTCGCTATCTCAGGCCAAGACGCCCAATAGCTGAGCGGCGACCGAGATGGCGATAGCGCTGGGCTCTTTCGAGGTGCGGCCCGCGCCGATGGGACACGTCACCTGGTTCAGTTCCTCTTCCGTGAATCCACGCTGCAACAACCGCTTGCGGAAGCGATCCCACTTGCGCTCCGATCCGATCAGGCCGATGTAAGCAAAGGGGCCGCACTTGAGAGCCCGGGCCACAATCTCCAGGTCGCGTGCGTGACTGTGTGTCATAACCAACAGAAGCGCGTCTGAGGGTAGGTTGTCGACCTCCTCTTGCGGCTCATCGATACACAGCAGTTCATAGGTGCGCGCAGAGTCCGGAGCGGGCTGCAGTTCGGACTCTTCGCGCTCATCCACAAGAAGGACGTCAGCTTGCAGGTAATTGGCCAAACCGCCGATCGCCTGCCCTACGTGCCCCGCTCCAAAAACGACGACTCTTGTACGCCGCCAGGCGAAGGTCTCGAAGAACACGGTCACCTCACCACCACAACACTGACCCGCGCTCTCCGCCAAGGGGAACTTAACGCTTGCCGTGTGGCGCCCATGCTCGTCGATGAACGCCTGGGCTTGCTCAATGGCCAGCTTCTCCAGGTTTCCACCTCCAATGGTTCCCCACACCAAGCGCCCCTCGGCAATGATCATGCGAGCCCCCGGCTCCCGGGGGGCCGAGCCACGGACCTCGGTGACCGTCACCATGGCGCAAGCCTGCCCCGCCTTGCGCAACGAGCTCAGGCTGGTGATCCAATCCTGCTGGGGGGAATCGGGAAGCATGGGGCGAGAATTGTAGGGAACCCAAACTCGGGATCAGTCAGAAATGGAGCCCGGACCGGGCCTTGGCGACCAATCCACCCGCTTTGATCGCCCCCTCACTGCATCGAACAGGGATCGGATCGTCTATATCGATCAATTATTCACCTCCATTGGCCCCATCCCTCGATCGAATGCGGATACGCTCGCCCGTTCGCGCCTGGCTAAAAAAGTCTAAGTAAGCCATTCGCGACCGTGTGTGGGCCTTGATGGTCCTCAGTCGTTGGGCAGCAAAACTGCTCTCGTTACTCAATCAGCTACAAAACTGGATACTGGGCGAATTCGCCCTCTGTGGACCTCATGACTCTCGAAAATCAGCTCTCCTTGGACGACGCCGTCTCGTCTTTCGCCCCCACGTACGAAACCGCACCTACCGTCGAGGAACCTGGCCCTCCGGCCAGTAGCCCTGATGCCGGCCTGTTTGAGGTCGTACCAGCTGCCCTGCGTAGCGCCCTCGAAGGCCGCGGCTTCAAGGAACTTACCCCCGTACAAGAAGCCGTTATGGCTGCCGAAGCGGAGGGGCGTGACCTTCAGATCTCCTCACAGACGGGATCCGGAAAAACCGTCGCCCTTGGATTCGTGCTTGCCCCGGCCCTCTCCGCCGAGCGCGTCGGCCGTGGTCCCCAGGTCCTGATCATCGTCCCCACTCGCGAACTGGCGGCTCAGGTCTGCGAGGAACTGCGCTGGCTGTTTCAGGATCTGAAAGACACGAACGTGATCTCCGTGACAGGCGGAACTCCGGTCTACCGCGACAGGCAGACCCTCGCACGCAACCCACGCGTGCTCGTGGGTACCCCCGGCCGCCTGCTCGACCACATCAAGAGTGGAACGCTGCAGCTAGGTGGAGTCCGTGAACTCGTCCTCGACGAAGCGGATCAAATGCTCGACATGGGCTTCCGCGAGGATCTCGAGGCCATTTTGGACGCCACCGAAGAACCGCGCCGGACCCACTTGGTGTCCGCCACGTTCCCCGCCGCCGCGCTGCGCCTCGCCAAGCGCTACCAACACAATCCCTTCAGCGTCGAAGGTACGCGACTGGGAGCGGCAAATGAGAACATCACCCACGAGGGGTACCTGGTACGCCATGGGGAACGATACGACGCCCTAGTGCACCTGCTGCTCCAAGCCGAAGGCGAGCGCATCCTGGTCTTCGTGGAGCGCCGATTGGAAGCGTTGGAAGTAGCCGAGCGTTTGGCGGATGACGGGTTCGCGGCACAGCCACTGAGCGGCGAGCTGGTTCAGGCGCAGCGTGACCGCACCTTGGCCGCCTTCCGCAGCGGCCGGGCAACGGTGTTGGTGGCCACGGACGTAGCCGCACGCGGGCTCGACGTGCCCGACGTGGGCCTGGTCATCCACAGCACCCCCCCCATGAACTCCGAGATCTACACCCACCGCAGCGGTCGCACGGGTCGCGCGGGTAAGCAGGGGCGAAGCGCCGTGTTCGCCCCGCCCAAGCACAAGCGCAAGGTTGGACGCCTCCTGGCCGAGGCCGGGGTGGAGTTTCGTTGGTGCCCGACGGTAGAGATTGGCGAGGTGCGAGCCCAACTCGTTGCCCGAGCCCAAAAGAACCTGGAGACGGACCTCGACGAAGCTCTCCTGAAGGGATCCTCCAAGGAACAAGTCGCCCAAGCGCGGGGTCTCCTGAAAGGCCGCGATCCGGTCGCCGTGGTGGCGACTCTTCTGGCACAGCGCCATCCGGCACCTCAGCCTAAGCAGGCACCTAGTCATTCTAGTTCGACCTACGAGAAGCCAGCGTACAAGCAGTCCGGTTCCCACAAATCGAATGGCTTTGGCAAGTCGGATTTCCACGCGGGAAGCGAGTCTCCATTCAAGAGCGCACCCACACAGCGCTTCCAACGTTCGGCCCCGACGGCCGGCGGACGGTTCGCAGTCGGGCGTTCGGTACGCTTCTTCATCAGCTATGGCAGTAATCAGGGTGCCAACCCCAGCCGCGTGCTTGCAGCCGTCTGCCGTCGAGGTGAAGTGGAGGGCGGAATGATCGGTTCCATCGCCGTTCACCCCAATGCCTGCACGTTTGACGTTCAGGAGGAAGTGGCCATGCACTTCGAACGCTGTGCAGGCCGCCGTGATCCGCGCGATTCCAAGGTCGTGATCCGTCGCGATCGCAGCCCCGGTCAGGCCCCGCGGGGCGCCCGCCGTGGTCGGGGTGGATACCGCCGACGCTAATCTGAAGCGGCCGTCAACTCAGCAGCTGATCCAATCCACCCCCGGTTCGTGATGGGGTGGTGGGCCATACTGGACTCGAACCAGTAACTTCCACGCTGTGAACATGGCACTCTACCAATTGAGTTAATAGCCCTGAAGGCGTCCAGGACCGCTTGGGAACCGACGCCGGGCGAGGACGATAAGGCCAAGGCCGACTTCTGGCAAGCCCTCAGACGCTGTCGGAGCCGAGGCGGGAGCGTAGACGCTCCCCCAACTTGCCCTCGGCCCGGCGCAACATCATGCGCACGGCGTCCTCGCTCTTGCCACCCATGCGCTCCCCCGCCTGGCGCAGGGTGAGTCCCTCGAAGAAGACCAGGGTGATGGCCTGACGGTGCTCGGCAGACAACTCCGTCAGTGAATCCCGCAGGTGCCCCACCTGTTCGTCGCGCTGTACGACCTGGGTGACGGACAGATCTTCGCTCAAGAATTCCAGGGTACGCTCTTCCTCGCCCTTCTTGACCTCCATGGCCCGCTCGCGACTCAGATCACGCTTGCCTGCGGAATAGAACTCAGCCTTGTCGCGAATCTTGTTTTGCAGAATCTGGATCAGCCAACGCAGGAGTGAGCCCTCTCCCTGATAGCGATAGCCTTGAAAGTCCCTGGCCGCCTCACGAAACGTGGTCTGCGCGAGGTCATCGGGGTCTTCCTTAAGCCTCAGGCGTGGTCCGAGCTTGCGCCGCGCCATGTCCACCATGGTCTGGTGGTAGCGCTGGAACAATTCATTCAAGGAGTCGACGTCACCGCCTTGAGCGGCAACCACGAGCTTCTCGACCCCGTCGAGCGCTTCCGGAGACGAATCAGAATTGGAGTCAGGAGCTTGGGTCATGATAAGTCCGCTGGACGGTGCTCATTCTAGCCTACCGTTCCACTCCTCGTCCGACCTGGATCCCGCTAGGCGGTGACGCGGCCCAGGAAGTCATCTTCGAGCAGCACCTCGACCCCCAGAGCTTCGGCCTTCTTGGCCTTACTTCCCGGCTTGCCCCCCTGTACCAGAAAGTCCGTCTTGGAGCTGATCGAGCTGCTGACGCGCCCCCCACAATCCTCGGCGACCTTCTTCGCCTCGGCGCGAGTCATCTTCTCCAGGGTGCCAGTGAATACCAGGGCCTTACCCTCGAATACCCCGCCTCCCGCTGAAGCCTCGGGGAGGACCGGTTGCACGCCTCCTGCAAGGAGACGCTCCAAGAACGCCACGTTCCGCGCCTCTTCGAACCAGCCCACGATCTTGCGCGCCACCTCGGGCCCGATTCCGTCATGGGTCTGCAGATCCTCCGCATCCGCTCCTCGCAATGCGTCCAGGGAAGGGTAGACCAGAGAAAGGAGACGCCCGGTCGCACCCCCCACATCGGGAATGGCAAGGGAGGCGAGCAAGCGAGCAAAGGGTACCTGCTTCCGCTCTTCGATCTGCGCCATCAGGTGGTCCACCGATTTCTGCCCCCACCGCTCAAGCCCAACAAGCTTGGTGGGGTCGAGGTGAAAGAGGTCGGCAGGCGAGGACAAGAGATCTGCCTCGAGCAGCTGCCAGATCATCTTCTCCCCGATGGAATCGATTTCGAATCCCCCGCGGCCCACGAGCACCAGAGTGCGCCCCACGATCTGTGGCCTGCAGCCGTGCACGTTCGGGCAGCGGTAGTACTTGCCCTCACTCATGACGGGCGTATCGCAAGCGGGACAGGTCGACGGCATCTCAAGGGCCTCGCGGTAGCCCACGACGACGCCAGGACGATGGTTCCCCTCCTGGTCCAGGAGGTCAGCGGGAATCAATGCATTCCAACCCTTCGGGATCTTGCCCTTGGCCGCAGAGGCCACGCCCTCGATCTGAGGGATCACATCCCCGGCACGCTTCAAGAACACGCGGTCCCCCACATGTAATCCAAGACTACTGACGTGGTCTGCGTTGTGAAGAGTTGTGTGGCGTACCGTCACCCCCATGACTTGGACCGGGTCCACGTGGGCACGTGGTGTGAGCCGGCCATTGGCCCCCACTTGGATTTCGATGGCGCGCAGGGTGCTCACCGCGGAAATCGCTTTGAACTTCTGTGCGTACTGCCAGCGGGAAGCGCGGGCCGTGGTGCCCAGCCGTTCACGCAATGCCAAATCGTCCAACTTGCAGACAACCCCGTCCACTTCAAACGACAGCGCGTCGCGCCCCGCCTCCATTTCCCGATGGTATCCAAGGCAAGCCTCGAGCCCCTCCACCCGTTGAGCGTGGCCGGAGTTCGGTAGCCCCCAGCGGGCCAAGGCTGCCAGTAACTCCGTGTGACTGGTGAAGGATGCGCCCTCGATCTGGGGAGCAGAGTAGGTGTGAAATTCCAGGGGATAGCGGGCGACCTCTGCCGGATCGTTACGACGGACGGCCCCTGCGGCGGCATTGCGTGGGTTGGCCAATCGTGTTCGACCCTCAGCTTCGCGCTCTACATTGAACTGCTCAAAGCGCCCGCGGCCGATCAACACTTCACCCCGAACCTCGAGGCGGGCCGGTACAGGCCCGTGAGTTTCATCAAGGCGCAGCGGAATATTCCGGACGGTGCGCAGGTTCGCCGTGACGTCTTCGCCCACGCGGCCATCCCCCCGGGTCGCACAGCGGGTAAGGAGACCCCCTTCGTAAAGTAGTGAGGCGCTGATCCCATCAAACTTGGGCTCCACCGACCAGACGAGATCTACCGTGCTCTCAAGGCCAAGGAATCGACCAATTTTCTCTTCGAACTCGCGAACACCCTCTGCGTTGAAGAGGCTCTCAATCGACAGCATCGGCACCTCGTGCGACACCTTCTTGAGGCCCTCCCCCTCGGGAATGGGAGCGCCGACACGCTGCGTCGGACTCTCGGGCAAAACGTGACCGGGATCTTGCTGCTCAAGCCCCACGAGTTCCCGGTACAACACGTCGTACTCGCCGTCGCTGACCGGGGATAGACCTTCGACGTAATAGGAGCGGCTGTAGCCGTTGAGAAGTTCGACCAACTCAACAATGCGGGACGCTGGAGTGGGAGGCATGCTCAGCTCAGGGGACGGGCCCGTAGGGGTCATCCAGTCACAGCTAGGATAACGAGTCTTCGTCCGGAAGAAGAAGGAATGGATGCGGGAGAAGGACCCCCATGGATGTCACCCACGGCTCGGCTTCAGTTCCAGCCATCACGACGCGCATGTCCGCGCCAAATTCAGCCAACACCTGACGGCAGGCGCCGCAAGGCGTCACGGGGCCAGCAGTTTTGGTGACAACAGCCACAGCCACAATCTTGCGCTCGCCCGTCGCGGCCACGGCCGCGGCCACAGCGGCACGCTCCGCACATTGTGTCAGCCCGTAGCTGGCGCTCTCAACGTTGACCCCAGCAAACACCTTGCCACTTTCCATGCGTACTGCAGCCCCCACGGGGAAGCCTGATTCCTTGCACATGGCGTGCGGCAACGCTTCGCGTGCGGCAGCGAGAAGCTCTACATCGGCCTGGGTCAAAGCTTGTTCACCCCCACTAGAAGGGGGTGTCGTCGTTGGGTTCGGACTCATGCCCCTGAGCCTCACCCGTAGCCGACCCTTCGTCAATGTCCGTCTGCTCTTCCTTGCCAGCACCTGTCAGAGCTTCCTCAGAGAGGGGAGCCCAACCCGCAAAAGGAACCGACAGGCGCTCCACCCGGCGGCCCGTTTCGGGCTCCTCCCAGACCTCCGGGAAGACCTCAACCAGAGCCTGACGCCCCTCTAAATCCTCGGGATGCACGTCGAGGTATCCCGACACATCAAATCCCAGGACTCCCAGGACAAACTTAACCCGCTGTACTCCCCTCTCGCTCCAGGTCAGGGAGTCCCAGGCAGCTGTTCGCCCGGCATACTCCCCGTCGAGTACTGCGAGCCGCAGGCTCCATCTCACGGCCCCGTTGCGTGCTTCGCCCGGACGCACTTCAGCGATCCTGCAGGCGTAGGATCCGGGAGGGATGGCAACAAAGGACTGGGTGTCCTGTACTTGGCCGAAATCGAGTTCCATTGGGTCTCCTTGGACAGGGGTGATGAACTTCCGAGGAGTGGACGCCCGGTCCGGTGTTGGGTTTCACGAGCGTCCCCCAAATGGTCCTGCAGCTCTTCCGCAAACGTGCCCCTTAGGTCGCCAGGAAAGCCGCCAATAGCGCAGGTAGAGTCCCGATGGAGCGGCGCCGGCTCAAGAAGTTAGGATCCAGTGCAACGTGAAACACTCCCACCCTCAACGTCCGGGTGTCTATTCCCGGCTAGGCGCGCCCCTGCTCGGTGCCTTGCTGATCTGTGCTTGTACAGACAGCCCGAGAATCGAACCCGCTTGTGACGTCGTGATCATCTCCATTGATACGGTGCGTGCTGATGCCCTGACGTTTGAAGACCGACTGGTCAGCCCCCACCTGTGTGATTTGGCGGGACGAGGTGTGATTTTCGATCAGGCCATCGCCGGATCGAGCTGGACGCTTCCCAGCCACGCAGAGCTCTTCACGGGCCTGCCTCCCATCCTGCACGGTGTGCACGATGATGGGCGACGGATCGACCCTCTACACGCCACGCTTGGGGAGCAATTGGGAGCCCTTGGAATGCACACGGCGGGAGTCTTTAGTGGCTGGTTCCTGGCGGGGGCCTATGGCTTTGGGCGAGGCTTCGATTCCTATCGCTGCGCTCTGGCTGAAGAACCCACTGCGAATCAGGCCCTGGCCCACGCATTGGAAGCGGGAGGGACTGCCGCCCTTTGGGCGCGAGATCTGCGTGGCTTCTCATCGCACTTGGACGTGAGTAGCGCACGTGTAGTGGAGCTGGCTCAGCAAGCCATCACCGAAGCGCCGGACGATCAGCGCCTGGCCTTGTTCGTGCACTTCTTTGACCCGCACCATGACTTCATCCCGCCCAGTCCTTTCGATACCCGGTTCGACCCTGAATATGAAGGCGAGATGACAGGGGAGGGGTATTGGAACAACCCCTCGATATTCGACCCAATGAGTGATTCGGGCCGAATCGTGTCAGACCGCGATCTGGAACACCTGCGCTCTCTCTACCAAGGGGAAATCGCCTGGGTGGATAATCGTATCGGTGATCTGTTGGCCACCCTCAAGGCGGCAGGACGCATGGAAAACACCCTGTTCATCGTGCTCTCGGACCATGGCGAAGAGTTCTTCGAACATGGCAACCGAGGCCACCGGCAAACACTCTACGACGAAGTCCTGCGCGTGCCCCTGCTCATTGTTCCGCCCCACTCCGCCGAGAGCGAGATGCAGCCCGCACACTCAAGTAGACAAGTGGCTTTGTGCGACCTCCTCCCAACCATCATGGACTACGTAGGCAGTCCAGCACCGGAGAACTGTTGGGGACGTACCCTGCGGCCACTTGTCGAAGGCGGTGACCAGACGCCCCGAGCCGTTGTCTCGCATCTCGGGCTTGGGGCCGCGCACGGCTCCCGCGCTCCGCTTCGAATTCTGGAGTCCTACCGCAGTGAAACGCACAAGCTGATCCGGCGTCTGCAGTTGGGAACGGGCCCACTTGGGCCCCAGCTGGAGGCACTGGAGTGGTTTGACCTGCGGGTTGATCCTGGTGAGAACGTTCCGATCCAATCAAGTCAACGTGCGCAGATCGCCGAAACCTGGGCAGGTGCCGAAGCCGAATTCGAAGCTCTACGCCAGTTCGCTGCGCGAATGCCCCATTCGCCCACAAGCGAACTCACAACGGATGTGGCGCTGATTTTCGAACAGGAGTTGGCGGGTCTGGGTTATGGGGAGAATGAACTCGCTTCACCGGTGCCTGAAAACCGTTGGCCGGTGGGCCCCGGTCCGGCGCTCCCGTTGCCACCGGTTATGCACAAGTAAGGGGTCTGCCCGATCCCGTTTTGAGCCATAGGATAGAGCCTGGAGGCCACAATCAGTGGGGTTGTAAGGGGAGTCGAAAGTGCCGGACTCGGACGCTCAAGACACCAAGGAGGCTGCTCGAAAAGGGAATCACAGGCCCGCTAGGTGTTCCGCGGAACGCCAGCACAGAACCCCGAGCCCCCTCTCATGCCGTCCCCATCACACCTACAACACAAACTCATGGCCTTGGCCGCAGTTGGAGTGGTCTTGTTGGTCCAGGGCTGGGTCTCCATGCCCGCCGACGAGATCGCAGTCACCCACCCCGTAGGCATCCCCGAACAAGGCCGCGCCTATCCCACCCTTGCTACGCCGCAGAACGAAGCACGCCTCTCGGTCGAATCCGAATCCGCACCTTTGACACAGATCGAGACCTTCATCGGATCCGACAGTACAGAGATCCTTCCGGCTCTTGAACTGCCCGCCCAACCAAACGCCTTCCTGAACGCAAACCTGCAAGTCGTTGGCGAGGTGTTTCCGGAAATGTACGAGCGCTACCTCTCTGCACCTCCCCGCATGCGCGCCAAGCTCGCCCATGCTCTGCAGACGTACAGCATGACCATCATTCTGAGTGCCACCGAGGAAGGGCCTCTACCCCAAGGCCATCCCATGGAGGGCGTGCTTACAGGTGCCGGCCTGGACGATCTCGGCCGGAGTGCATTCCACATCAACGACTGCACTTTCCAGTACCACCTTGATCGCTTTCCGGAGGTCCAACAGTACCGACGGAACCGCGCCGGACAACGACACTTTGGCCTGATCGGATTCCGTCCCCTGCCACTCTCTTCCAACCTCGACCAAGCCATTTTGGATCGCGCCGCCGAGGCCTTCAGCCACCTCAATTGACAACACTCCCCCTCATCCCTCCCCGCCATGTCCCTAATCCAATCACTATCGACTAGCGCATTGCTTGTCACCCTGGCCCTCTGGAGCACCCCATCCAGCCAGGCCCTTCGCACAACCGACGAGGTTGCACCTGACTGCCGCGCGTCCTTTACGCGCGTGGCATCCGACGGTTACCGACCCAGGGCTTCAATTCTGTACCTCACGCCGGAAGTCTACCTCGACGGCAAGAACGAAAGCTCCACGGATTCGTGTAGGGCCGACTTCACGTTTGGCTTCTACGCCCCAGGATTCGGCGTCTCCTACAACAACTGCGGATTACTCGGTGATGGAAATCAAATGGTGTCGGGCCGATATCACGGTGAGCTGGGCGAGTCCTCTGGCGGCACACGACAGATCTCATTTCAGCTTGGCCTCTTGAACCCCGAATTCACGGGTCACTGCCCTCCCCGGCCCCTTGCGGCACCTCTCGCCTACTCGGAAGTCTGGGAACTGCGCTGCAGCGAGTAAGGCTGAGGGCGTCAGGCCGTCACGGCCCGAAACAACCGGGCCATGTTGCCGCCCATCACCGCGCACACATCATCCTCGTCCAGCCCCCGTTGCAGGAGCGCTTGAGCGAGATTCCCATAGCATGATGCATCCTCGAGGCCTGCGGGTCGTCGTTGGATGCCGTCGAAGTCAGATCCCACTCCAACGTGTCGAATGCCGCACACTTCCACGGCGTGCAAGACGTGGTCCACCACCCGATCCAAACAGAGCGGAGGAAGAGTGGCTTGGAGATGGTCAGCCTGAAGGTGAAATAGTCCCGTCTCGTTGTCATGACTCAAAGAGCGGTACGCCTCACTCTCGCGTTCACTGCGCTCCAATGCAGCGGCCTCCCCATCAAGGAAAGGCGTGCAAAAAACAATGCCGACCACGCCCCCAGCTGAAGCCAGATCTCGCAACTGCACGTCCGTGAGGTTACGTACGTGTGGATGAATGGCCGCGCACCCCGAATGGCTGGCAACGATGGGGCTGCTAGAGACTTCAAGCGCATCGTAGAAAGACTTTTCAGAGGCGTGCGACACGTCGACGACCATGCCCAGCTCATTCATGCGCCGCACGACGTCGCGGCCGAATGGCGATAGTCCTTCAGGGATTTCCGAGCCGGCCCCCGGCTGACATGAGCGCACCCAGGAGAGGTGGTTGTTCCACACGAGAGTCATCATGCGCACCCCTCGCCGATGGAAGTGCTCAAGGGTCTCCAGGCTTTCCTCAATGGAGTGTCCGCCTTCAATACCGGCAATGGCACCAATCACACCGTCGGCGTGCGCAGAGTCGAGTCCGTCTCCGTCAATGACCGCCCGAACCTGCTCGGGGTGATTCTCGACCAAGGCATGGTAGGCATCCAACAGGTCGTCCGTTCGACGGCGCGCGCTGCCTGGCCCTTTGGCTATGTACGCAGGATCTACCCACGAGACGAATACAACCGAGGCGAGACCTCCCTCTCGACCTCGCACGAGATCCAAGTGACCAGGAGTGAGCGTTCCCAGGTCCTGGTCCAGATCCACCGCTCTCTGAAGGGAATCAACGTGAACGTCAAAAACCGGAGGGAGAAACGAAGTGGCGCCCATGACCCCACCCTAGCGCAGCACACTCCCTGCCCCTATCGGAATTGGATCGGGATTGTCCCCCCTGATTCACAGCGTCGATCTTGGCTTGGCCAGCAGAGGGCAGCGATCAGCGGTGCTGCTCCCCAAGCGGTGCAAAACCGAAGTCGCTGACGATCACCTCTGCCAGGCCCGTCCCTCTGGGCGCGACCTCGTTGAGCCCAACGTTGAATCGGAACCGCTCACGCCCGGCGGTAGGAACGATGTGGCCCCAAGGCACAACATAGGCGAGAGCCATCTAGCAGTGTAGAAATCCGAGCATGGCCACAATTCCAGCAGGGGTCAGCCAGCACAGGGCCTGGCCCTGGAGCCCATGGATCAAACCTGTCATCCTGACAGTCGGGAGTGGCATGCCCCACATACTCTGCCAGAGTGGCAGGTGGCCCTTGGGGCCCCCTCCATCGGGGTCCTGGAATCGGCCAAATAGGCTGGCCTAAACCGTTTACTGTAAACGAGTTACGCATTCATGACATTGGGGCGACCGGCCGCGCAACAGCGGCACACTCTTTGCTTTCCTGACCAGACGGACCGCATCACTAATGTGGCCTCCCCCCATCATGTCCTTTGAGCCCCTACCCTCCCTCACCAACTGCGATCGGCGCATCCTGATAGCGGACGATGACAGGGACCTGTGCCGGGGCGCAGCCGAGCTGTTCGACCCGCTGGGAATCGAAGTCGTCCAGGCAGGCAGCGGGACCGAGGCCTTGGGCCTCTTCCGTAGGGAAGCGACCGTGCACCTGGCCTTGCTGGACGTACACATGCCCGACCGCGGCGGCCTCGACCTCTTTGAAGCCCTGCGTCTTGAGGCACCGACCCTGCCCTGCATCTTGTGGTCAGCTGAAGCCAGCGAAGCCTACGAGCAAGTTGCCCTGCGCTCGGGAGTCTCAGCCTTCTTGCGTAAACCGGTTCACCCCGACATCCTCCGCGGCGAGGTGCAACGCGTCCTTCACGATCACTGGGGGAGCAGCAACTAGCTCCCTTTCTTCCACCGCCGTCATCCGACGGTCGGCGCCCCTCCAAGGCATCCCCCTTTTTCACCGTCCCCAAGACATCAACAAGAGAATTCCAATGGCCACCAAGACCAAAAAGAAAATCGCCATCCGCCCCCTGGGCGATCGCCTGCTCGTTCAGCGCATCGAAGCCGAAGACAAGACCGCCGGAGGCATCCTGCTCCCCGAGAGTGCTAAGGAAAAGCCGAAGGAAGGCATCGTCCTTTCCCTCGGTGACGGCCGCACCCTCGAGGACGGAACCAAGAGCTCCTTCTCCGTCAGCGTGGGCGATCGCGTCCTATTCACCTCCTATGCCGGCACCGACGTCAAGTACGCGGGCGAGGACTACATGATTATGCGTGAGGACGATCTCCTCGCGATCATCGACTGAATTAGTCCACCAACACACACTCACCCCAGCCCAGTACAAGGAGCAGCCCCATGGCCGCCAAGCAGATCAGTTACGACGCGGACGCCCGCGAGCACATCCGCGCCGGAGTGCGCAAGCTCGCGCAAGCCGTCAAAGTCACCCTCGGCCCCCGTGGCCGCAATGTCATCATCGAAAAGGCCTTCGGTAGCCCAACCGTCACCAAAGACGGCGTCACCGTCACCAAAGAGATCGAACTCGAGGACGCTTATGAGAACATGGGCGCCCAACTTGTAAAGCAAGTGGCCGCGAAGACCAACGACGCTGCGGGCGATGGAACGACCACCGCCACCGTCCTGGCCGAAGCCATTTTCGAGGAAGGCCTGAAGAACGTCACTGCCGGTGCGAGCCCCGTGGGGCTCAAGCGCGGCATCGACAAGGCCGTGAGCGCCTGCGTAAGCCACTTGCACAAGCTCTCCACGCCCATCAAGGACACCAAGGACACCGCACAGGTGGCCTCTATCGCCTCAAATAACGATCAAGAGATCGGGACCATGATTGCCGAGGCCATGGACCGCGTGGGCAAGGACGGCGTCATTACGGTCGAAGAGGGCAGCACGCTCGACACCTACGTCGAGTGGGTTGAAGGTATGCAGTTCGACAAGGGATACTTGTCGCCGCACTTCATCACCAACCCCGACACCATGCAGGTGGAGTTCGAGAACCCCGCCATCTTGGTGCACGAGAAGAAGCTCTCTTCCATCAAGGAAATCGTGCCCCTGCTCGAGCAGGTCGCTCAATCCGGCAAGCCCTTGGTCATCATCGCTGAGGACATCGACGGCGAGGCCCTGACGACCTTGGTGGTCAACCGCCTGCGCGGTGCCTTCCCGTGTGTCGCCATCAAGGCCCCCGGGTTCGGCGATCGTCGCAATGCCATGATGCAAGACATCGCCGCCCTGACCGGTGGCCAGGCTGTGATCGAAGACATGGGTACCTCACTTGAGACCATGACTCTGAAAGACCTAGGCACCGCCAAGAAGATCGTGGTCACGAAAGACGACACGACCATCATTGAAGGCGGCGGCAAGAAGTCCGAGATCAAAGGCCGCATCGCTCAGATCCGCGCCGAGATCGAAAACACCAAGTCCGACTACGACCGCGAGAAGCTGCAAGAGCGTCTGGCCAAGTTGTCCGGCGGCGTGGCTCAGGTGCACGTGGGTGCCGCGACAGAAGCCGAAATGAAGGAGAAGAAAGCGCGCGTCGAGGACGCCCTGCACGCAACCCGTGCGGCCGTCGAAGAGGGCATCGTGCCCGGCGGCGGAACCGCTCTGCTCTCCTGCATCTCGGTTGTCGAAGGTCTCAAGTTGAGTGATGACGAGCGCATCGGCGCACTCATTGTTCGCCGCGCCCTGGAGGCTCCCCTGCGCCAAATCGCAGAAAACGCGGGTCAGGACGGTGCCGTAGTAGTGCAGAACGTTTTGCGGTCCAAGGCCAAGAACCACGGCTACAACGCCGCGACGGACACGTACGAAGACCTCGTCAAAGCGGGCGTGATCGACCCCACGAAAGTGGTGCGCTCGGGCCTGCAGAACGCGGCTTCAGTTGCCAGCCTACTGCTGACAACGGACGCACTGGTCTCCGACCTGCCCGGCAACAGCGATGCCGAAGCCGGCGGTGGCCACCACCACTAGGCTTCGCCACCAACAAGACCGCGGACGCAATAGCGGGCCGCCCGGTGCACTGGCACTGGGCGGCCCGTTCCCATTCTGGGAACCGAGGGTCGTCGAGCGAACCCCAGACCAGACTTCCAGGGGAGCAGTGCCAACTTTCACGCTACACCCTCTCGGGCAAGAGGCATGATCCTCCGAATCCATTCAGGGCATCCCCTGAGCGGGATCCCCGCCATCAGGTTAAGGTTGGTTGAGAAACGCCATGTACCACGTTCATAAATGTCAGGCATGGGTGCTCGCCCTCGCTGCAGCTGCAACACTGCCCGACACACTGAAGGCCGCCCCTTTTGCGGAAGGCAAGGCTCCCAATATCGTCCTTGTGGTGATCGACGACGTGGGCCCGGATCGTCTGGCTTTCTATGGCGAGGGGCCGACACCCGCCACGACGCCCCAGCTCTCAGCTTTGGCAGCGGGTGGTGTGGTGTTTTCCAACGCATGGGGAAGCGCCGTTTGTACTCCCGCCCGAGCCATGATCAATACGGGCCTGTATGGCATTCACTCGGGGATCGGGGACGGAGGCGGGGGCCTTCCTCTGAATGCCAAGATCCTCCCGGAACGCCTGTCGGACAAGTACACGAGCGTTGCCGTCGGGAAGTGGCATCTCGGGGATGACAAGCAGGGCCCATTTCATCCAAACGACTCGGGGTATGCGCTCTATTCGGGATCGTTGAAGAACCTCAAGTCGAGCCCCACCACAGAAGGCTACTTCCACTGGGAACACACGATCAATGGAACCACAAGCTGGAGGAATGTCTACGCCCCGACCGTCAACATCAACGACTCCATTCGGGCTGTGAGCAACTTGCAGGAACCGTTCTTCCTGTACCTGAACTTCAACAGCATCCACACGCCTCTGCACGAGCCGCCCCCAGACTTACATACACAGACCAACCTACCCCCCGACCCGAACGATGACCCCATTGCCTATGTGAACGCGATGGCAGAGGCCATGGACACGGAGTTGGGCCGTCTCTTGGCCGTGCTGCCGGCCAACACCTACGTGATCATTGTGGGCGACAATGGACCTCTTGGCCTAACCGTCGAACCTCCTCTCGACCCCAATCGCGTCAAGGGAACGATGTACCAGGGCGGTCTTCGGGTTCCTCTCCTGATAAGTGGTCCTGGAGTGGTGCCCGGTCAGACTGATGCTCTAGTGAGCGTGGCTGATCTGTTCTCGACCGTCTTGGAGTTGTCCGGGGTCAAGAACCTACCAGAGAGCGACAGCGTGTCATTGGTTCCCTATCTGGCCAACACGGGGCTGTCCCTGCGGTCGTACGTCTACTCAGACCGCTTCCGGCCCAATGGAGAGAACGTTCTTCAATACACCCTTCGGACCCGGGCAGTTCGGGACCGTCAGTACAAGCTCATCCGCAGGTTGACCTCGCCCGACGAGCTCTACGATCTGCAGGTCGACCCCTTCGAGCGAACGAACCTGATCGCAGGGGGCATGACCACAGAAGAGCGTGCAGCGTACGGAAGGCTGTCGTTCTACATGGAGGACCTGTAGACGTTCCATGACCCGACTCAATCTCTTTCCAGAAAGCAGGTGGTTGCACCATGCCGACCGGAGCAGAGAATCCAGCTAACATCAAAGAGCAAGCCAAACCCATCCTCTCGCCACCATGCGACCTTTCCACACACACCTTGAGTCCGACGCCACGCAGAGCCTGACGGCGCGTGGCCTGAGAATCACGGCGCTCCTGCCCCTGGCGCTGTCCATGATTTGGTGCCTGCCCGCGACCGCTCAGGATCTCAAAGTCTCCCTGTGGCGCAACTCCAACTGGCCGAACGGGCTCGACATTGATCGATCCGGTGGCATTTCCTTCGGTGATTTGGATGCAGATGGCTGGGTCGATTTCTTCGGAGCACGCTCGGGCGAACTCTGGCACAACCTAGGTGGCCAGGATTGGGAGGTCTATCAGAACCTCTTGCCACTTCAAGGCCGTTACGGGTGTGCCATTGGCGACTTCAACATGGACGGCTATCCCGACATCGCCACGGAGACACGCGGAACATTTATTGAGGGCGTCCAGGTTTTGCGAAACACCGGCACTCTCCCGGGGTTCATCAACGTCATGCGCCCCGGTGTGGTCGACGAGGTCCCGTGGGGCAACTGCGAAACAAACCTTTGGGCTGACGTGGACTTCGACGGGGACCCGGACCTCTTCGTACCCGTCTATCCATCTTGGGTTCCCATGATCGGGAGCCCGGGAAATTTCTTCCTGCAGAACATGGGGCCGACGGGACCGGGTGGAGAGCACCGCTTCTTGGAACTCAGCCGTGAGGTGGGATTGGACAACATTCCCGGCACGGATCGGCCGGAGGGCGCGGAGTTCTGCGACGTGGACGGTGACGGTGATCTAGACCTCTACTGTAACGGCACCATTTATCAAAACCGCTCGACCCTCGGAGCCCCCATGTTCATGCCGCTGGACACTCCAGCCAGTGGCATACCGGGTCGAAGCACGACCGACGAGGGTATTTTCTTCTTCGACTACGATCTCGACGGTGACTTCGATCTCCTGATTTCGTGGTGTGCCGACCTGATGATCCGCATCCTCGAGAGCAACGGTGATGGCACGTTCTTCCTGACAAAGAAGAACGTCATCGACATGAACGGCGGCAAATACTGCCTGGGAGTTTCCCACGCCGACTGGGACAACGATGGAGACATCGATATCAGCACACAGCAGGTCTTCCGGCGGAACATGTTCGTGGAGACGGGCCAGCGTAAATTCATCGTGGCTACTCACCCTATCCCCGCTGGCAACCTGACCAACACGGTCAACTCCTGGGCTGATTGGGACAAGGACGGGGACCTGGACTTGGGAGTCGGGGCCTTCGGTGCGTTGCGAGGCTTTTTCTACGACAACACCATTTACGATGAAACCACCCCCGCCGACCAACGGCGGTTCGTACGCGTCAACGTAGTGATGGACGCCGCAGGCGTGCCCTTCGGTCTCGCCAACGAGTACGGCGCGGCGGTGGAGATCACCGTCGAAGGCGACGGCACGGGTTACCGCCGGCGTCAGTTGGTAACGAGTGCCGGAGGCTATATCAATCAAAACGAATACGCACTGCACTTCGCACTGCCCGCCGACCCCGTGCCGGCCGACCCTGACCAAGACCTCCATTTCAGTATTGCCGTCGATCTGCCCTCCGATCCCAGCGTGGGCTTTCGTCGCATTGACCGCCACGTGAACCCGCGGCTTGCACGCATTCCCCTAGCTCACTTGGTCGACCGCGAGATCACGATTTACCGTAGCGGGAAAGTGGTCGTGGATGGCTGCGTATTTCCGCCGCATCCCTCAGCTCAATCTATTCTTGTCACGACGACGGACGGCCTAGCGCGCACGACGAATAGCATTCCCCTCACGCCACCCACGAGTGCACCAGGATCCGACTGGTACGTCGGCCTCGCATTCGACACGGCACCCGGCAACCAACCGCTACGCGTCCAAGAAGTCATCCTCGACGGACGTGTGGGCCCGGGAGCTCCAACCTGTGGTGTGGGCAAGGCCGAGATTGCCTTCTGGGACGTAAGCGACCCCGCAAATCCATTTATTGTGCCGGGCGGAACCTTCGACGTGGAACGGCGAATACGCAATGACCGTAACGCCTACCCGGTCAGCGTCTCGCTCCCCGCCGGTCGCCGCTATCGAGCCGTGGCGCGAGTGGACGAGCTGCGCGCGACGCCAATCAAGGCTCCCATCGTTAATGGTTCGGTCACGGTGCGCGGAGGCTTGTCCTTCAGCGACTCCACCCCCTGCAACGGAGTAGCCGTGGTGAATGCCGTGCGCGATCGCAAGCAGACCTACCTCTCCCTGCGCTTCGCTGACGACCCCGGGGCTCTCTGGGTGGATTTGGATTACGCCCTGCCCGGCAAGGGCGGACCCTCATCCCTGCAAGGAGCCGGTGTCATTGCTCCGGGAAGCCAATTGACACTCTCACTTACGGGCGCCCCTGCAAACATAACCACCACTCTGGTCGTCGGTCTGCGCGCCGAATGCCGTTCCATGGCGGGAGGCCTAAGAGTCCCCTCCTCTGACTCGGTCACGACCATTCAGACTGACGCCTCAGGCGCATGGCAAACGACCATTACGGTGCCTGCCACGGCCCTGCCTGGATCGAGCCTCTACTCGCAGGTCTGGTTCCTGGAAGATGGGACGCCTGCAGGACGTGCTGCGTCCAACGCAATATCGGCAACGGTACCGTACTAAGGGCTGACCCAAACCCTCGCGGAATGGATGGCAATGACCGCAACACGTCTGACCATGGCGGCTTACGTAGCTCTGGCGTGTGCCGGTTGCAGCGAATCTGAAGTACCGAGCGCAGCAGAATATCCAGTAGCCCAGGCCCCGATGCCCTGGTGGGGAGCAGCAGCGCCTCCCAAAGAGCCCGCTCCCCTCCACAACCACGGCGATCCTTCCCTGCAGCCCGACCCGCAGCGGATCAGTAATTTCATCCGCCGGATATTTCAGGACAGCCGAGGGCACCTCTGGTTCGGAACCAACGGGGACGGGGTATGCCGCCACGACGGCGAATCCCTCGAGTACTTCTCCCGGGCCCAGGGATTAGGCGGTGTGGCGGTACGCGGCATCGTGGAGGACGGAAATGGAAACGTCTGGTTCGGAACGGAGGGAGGACTGACACGATACGACGGCGTCGCGTTCACCAACTACACCGAGAAGGACGGTCTGGTTAGTGACGACGTCTGGAGCCTCATGGTGGACACCAAGGGGTCCATCTGGATTGGAACCCTAGCGGGGGCCTGCTACTTCGATGGCGCGAGGTTTACGCCCTTCGAATTGCCCGAATCCGAGCCGGACCCGCTGCGCGGCGTCACGAGTGCCAGGATCGTCCACTGCATCATGGAGGACAGTCGCGGGCAGATGTGGTTCGCGACCAACGGCGGCGCCTACGTCCACGACGGAAAGTCCCTACGCAACATCTCCGAAAAGGACGGACTCTCGAACAATTCCGTCAACGCGATCCTCGAGGATCGGGACGGCGCTATCTGGTTCACAACCCACCACGCCGGGTTCTGCCGTCTCGACGGTAAGACCTTTACCAACTTCGGCCTCGCGGATGGCATCCATGGAACAGAGGCTTGGAGCGTTTACGAAGATCCTTCCGGAAACATCTGGGTCACCATCGAGCACGACGGTGTGTACTGCTACGACGGCCAAGCCTTCACGCAATTCCATCGCAAGGAAGGGCTAGCCAGCGATGCGGTGCAGTGCGCCTTCATGGATAAGGAAGGACGCATGTGGTTCGGCGGCGTGTTCGGACTGTTCCGTTACGACGGCAAGTCCGTCTTCCCGGTCGGCAAGACCGGCCCTTGGAAATAATCCGACCGACAATGCGCAAGGCCCTCGAGTCCCTAAGGTCACTGGGATGCCGGCGCGCGCATGACGCGATTCGAAACGAAATCGGCTGCTGGCCCAGTAGCTGGCCCAGTAGCTAGCCCAGTAGATGGCCCTGTCTCGGACCCCTCTAGAAAGCTTCGGCGTTATCCGCGCTAGGCACTAAAAAGAAACGCCCGATGATCACGTCGAAGTGTTCGCCGCCCTTGCGTTCGAAGGTGTAGCAACCCTCCATCGTTCCCCACTCTGTCTTGAGGGGGCAGTGGCTAGTGTATTCGAAGCTCATACCGGGCTCGAAGGTGGGCTGATATCCGATAACCCCGTCGCCACTCACCGTCTCCGTGTTGTTGTTAGCATCACGGATTTCCCAGCGGCGGCGAAGGAGTTGCACGGTGTCTTCGCCCTCGTTGGTTATACGTATCCGGTAGGCGTAGAAGTGGTGAGAGCGGTCCGCGTCAGAGCGCTCAGGATCGAACTGAGCTGCCGCTTCTATACGTACGCCCAGGGTTGTGGTGTTCGAATTAGGTGACTGTTCCATAAGTACCTAGGATAGCCTGACCGGAGAGGGTGCGACAGCCGCGAATACCCGACCCATGCTCCAAGCCACAGCAAGACCCCTAGCCCATCCCCATAGGGCTCTCGTCCTCCTCGCTCTTCTAGGTGCCTGCGGGCTGCCCGGAGGCAAGAGCTACTCCGGATCCGTGCCGCCGCACGAAGATGCCGCACTCGATGCTTTTTTGGCCGAAACCCGATTGGCAGCGGCAGACCGCGTACGGCTCGCCGACCACATGGGCAAGATCAAGGGCCGCAGTCTGTCTTGGACCACAGCCGACCCCAAGTGGGTCCAACTCGACCTCGATCAACGAGGGGGGGAGTTGCGACGCCTGCTCACCCGCTTCGGTTCAAGCTCCCTCAGCCCCGATCGCACTCTGCTTCTTGAAACCGCTCGCTCTCAGCTTTTGCAAGAGCGGGCAGCGATGGACTGGCGCGGCCGCGATGTTCTCTGGTCGGAACGAGGGCCAGCAACCACCGACGATTGGCTTCTCGGAGATTCCGCACCCTCGGAACTAGAAGGTCGAGTCACGCTCGGGGATGGAATGGCCCTGAACGCTTGGTTACAGCGACTAGAGAACCAGGGAAACTACCTTGTAACCTTGGATCACGAGCTCGCAGCACGGGAGAGTGGCGAGCTTCTGCCCGCAGCCGTTGGGCTTAGACACGCCCTTGGCGTGGTGGACACCGCCCTGGAAACTCAGCTCCCGCAATGGCTCGCGCTGCTATCCACGCGTCTAGCGGAAGAGGACACCCTATCCGATATAGAGCGCGCCCAATGGCGCGCCAGAGGGGCGGAGGCATTGCAGGTTGCCCTTGGAGAACGGCTCGACAAGTTGAAACGGCGGCTTACTCATTTAGCCGAGCACGCACCCGAGGGTTCCCTTGCTGGCAGCGCCGCCAACCAGGGCTATTACCGTCACCTGTTGATGACAGCTACTAGCTACTCAGCTGCACCTCTGGAATTCCATGCCCAGCATCAAGAGGCTGTGCAGACCCTCCTCGAGAGCCCCGTGATTGACTCCAAGCAAATCAATTTAGCCGCCAACCTAGGTGAGTATCTTGCGGGGGACGGCCCCATTCCCACCGGGCCTGATTCAACATCCGATGCACCCTTCTCGGCCTGGTTCAACGGCTGGGCGCTCTACGAATTCGCACGTGGTGACGATTTGTCCGGCCTCATCCTGCGCCTTAATGCCTATGCCCTCTCCGTGGCGGACACCGGAATCCACACCAAGGGCTGGACGCGTGAAGAGGCCTCAAATTACTTGGAAAATCACGCAGCCATGGACGTGGAACTTGCATCCAAAGCGATCGACAACATCTTTCTCTACCCCGGTCACGCAGTCGGAGCACCTATCGGCTACGAACAGTTTATTTCTATGCGGAAGCGATGCGAACGCCGCTGGGGTCCAGAGTTCGATGATGAGCCCTTGCATGACTTGATCCGAGCTTCGGGCCCCGCCCCCCTGATACCCCTTGGTGTCCGAATCGTGCAGTGGATGAAAACGAGATGATATTCGCGAGCGGTGGGGATCGAACCTGGAATCGAGTGCGCTGGTGCCTCTGGGGTTTAGCCGTAATCCTGGCCGCATGGAGTTGGCGTCGCTGGCCCGACGTGCAAGTCGACTTCGGTCGCGAGCTATACGCACCCTGGCGGCTAACCCAGGGTGATTCCCTGCACCGTGACGTGGCTTGGTTCAACGGCCCACTCTCTGCTTGGTGGAATGCCTTCTGGTTCAAGTTAGCGGGTACCTCCCTGACGACCCTGATTGCAGTCAACCTCGCCCTGCTACTCCTTACCTTGGAGTTGCTCACCGACAGCCTTCGCCGCTGGGCGGGGAACGCAGCCGCTGCCGCTGGCGGTGCGTTGTTCTTGTGCATTTTCGCCTTCGGCCGCTACGCCTCGATCGGGAACTACAACTTCGTCACGCCTTATTCCCACGAGCTAACCCATGGCCTGATCCTGAGCCTCGGTGCGTTGCACCTGTTGAGCCGCGGACGTTCGAACCTCTCAATGCTCGGTGCGGGACTTTGCCTGGGACTGGTCTTCCTGACAAAAGCCGAAGTGGCCCTCGCAGCCAGTGTGGCTACCGTTGTCCGGCTCTTCGCAGCCCCGGTAGGTGGATGGCGAGCGATCTTTGCAGTGGGCATCGCCATCCCCATTGTGTCGGCGTATGGAATTCTGTCTTACACGCTTGGCGCACAGAGCGCTCCGGTTGCCCTGCTTGGCGGGTGGGCACATCTCGGCAACTCAGCCGTACGCGAGTTACCCTTCTACCAGGCCATTCTCGGGAGCGACAATCCACGGGGCAATCTCGCCCATATGGGTCGCCTAGCGGTGGGCTATCTGGCTGTGTCCGGAGCACTCGTTGCGATCTGCATGCGTGGAACGGCAACAGTATTACAGGCACGAACAGCACGGGTAGGCGGCGTATTCCTGGGCCTTGCCATCATGCTTCTAGGCTCCGGCCTATGGCGTCAGCTTGCCCGCCCCTTCCCGGTACTGCTCCTGATAGTTCTTGCCCTTCAGGTTCGTGCACTCCTACAGGCACGTGGACGCCCGGGAGAATCGACTAGAACTGCTGATGCTCTCGCTCTGTCTTTATTCGCATTCCTGTTGATGGGCAAGATGATTTTGAGTCCTCAGCTCCGGCACTACGGCTTCGTGCTGGCGCTTCCCGCGTCCATGGTCCTGGCTGCTGTTGCTGTCGGACGAATCCCAAGTTGGCTAGATGCGCGGGGGAAGCCCGGCGTATTCTTCCAGTCCACGACACTGGGAGTCTTGGCGATGGTCATGCTGATCCACCTGGGTGAATCCCACGCCTGGTACCATCGACGCTTGTTCAAGAGTTGGCCCGCCTCTACGGAATATGAGGTAGGCAGCGGCGCGGATGCGATTCGGGCGCGCTGGCGTGGCGAAGAAATGGCCGACGCCCTGGCAGATCTGCAGCAACGCCTTGGTCCAGAGGACACACTGCTCGTCCTACCAGAGGGAGTCATGCTCAACTACCTCTTGCGCCGACGCTCCCCCACACGGCACGTTAATTTCATGCCGCCCGAGCTGTTGATCTGGGGAGAAGAGACGATCCTCGCCGAACTCCAACGATCTCCCCCTGACGTCGTCGCCATAGTGCACAAGGACACGAGCGAGTACGGGGCGGCGCGTTTTGGCTGGGACTACGGTCAGCAGATCTGGAACTGGATCGATGACTCCTACGAGCGCAAGGCTGTGTACGGGGCGATCCCGCTGGTGAGTTCGCGCTTCGGTATCGCCATCATGGAACCCAAGTAGCACTCCGCGGAGTCCTGCATGACCTGCTAGGCTCTTGGATGCCAAGCGCACCTGACCATGAGCGACAATACCGAACCTCACACTCTTGACAGTCTACGCAGCGCCTTGCAGGTCATGCTCGCCTGCATCCAGCGGGCCTGTCGACCTAAGTGGTTCTTGATATCTGGGCTGGCCTATCAGTCCGTGGTACTGGGAGGCACTTTTGGAGTCATTGTTTTCGCACCCGTGATGGATCGGGCCCTACCAGGCATCGGACGAACCATCTTGGACAAGGTGGGGCGGACGCTGCAGGTCGTGCCTGAAGTTGATTCCCTGTTCGATCAGGTAGCAGACATGGGAATCGTTTCCGGCCTTTTCTTCGTGCCCTTTGCCCTCATGCTGTTCCGCTTGGCGGCAGGTCTGGGGAACCTGTCTTCACAGGATCATTGGGACAAGGCTCGTGGGGAACGTCAGATGCCGACCCTACGAGCGACTTGGAAGGCGGGGCGGGGATTCTCCCGGGCGGGTTTGGGAATGTGGCTCCTCTTTCCTCTGATGATGTTCATCGCCACCTATCTGTTTGTGGGGCCGATCTATCTGTTCATGGGCAGTACCGATCTCTCAGGCATGCGCTTCCTGGGAACGCTGACCGCCGGTGGACTGGTCGTCTTGCTGATGGCGTACAGTTTCCTGCTCTCGATCTTGTTCCAACTCTCGTTGCAATCCTTAGTGCGTAACCAACGCGGTGTAGGTTCAGCGATTCAACACGCTTGGCGCTTGGTGAAGGCAGGTCCAAAGAGGGTTCTGCGGGCAACGGCCGTCGACATGGCACTCCTTCTGACAACCTTTATCCTGCACATGGCGCTAATCAGTGCCCTCCCCGGGTCCGCCACGTCCCCCATCGGGCTCGCCGCAACAGAGCCCAACGCCGTCATCCTGCAAGCACCCAGTACTTGGCTCAGCCTACCCATCACCCTTGCCATGGCCCTGCTCTACGGCGTCATGGGCTGTGCCCGGAGCGGGTTCTGGACTCGGGCCTACTTCACGCTGGGCGGGATTTCCACGGTGGAACAGATCTCGGAAAAGCGCTGATCCGGCTCAGC
>JAPKBO010000356.1 GCA_028823395.1 Planctomycetota bacterium
CCACAGGTGCTCCCCTGATCTTACGGGCCGCCATGAAGCCAATCTCGACCCTTCGCAAGGGCCTTGCAACCGTTGAATTCGGGGGTGAGGGGGCCAAGTCTACGTATCAGCGCTCCGACGTGACGGCCGTACCCGCGGCGAGCGTGGTGGGGGAGAACGTTGTCGCTCTCGAGCTGGCCTCGGCATTCCTGGAGTCATTCGGAGGGAGTACGATGGACCGCGTTCGCGGTTCTTTCGAAGCGTGGCGAGAGGTGGCGGCTAAGTTGTGAGTTGTGGGCTGCTCGGAGCGGCCGAGATTGCAAGAAGTTGAGGGAGTTCTGGAAAAACTCATTCTGGAGGTTGACGCAGGGGCCGCGCTCCCTATGATTCCCGTCCCCCAAGTGCGAGAGCCTCGCCCTTAGGACATGAACCCGGTGGCCAGCGTAGCTTCAATTGGCAGAGCTCTTGATTTGTAATCAAGCGGTTGCGGGTTCGAGTCCCGCCGCTGGCTCCATTCGCTCCACGGGGAACCCTTAAATAGAACATCCCGGACGTTGTCCGGAATCGGCCTGGCGACTTGTCGCCTTGCCTGCTCACTGAAAACGAGACCTGGACCGGAAGATGACGGAAGCGTCGCTCCGCTGACTGCACCCTGTAAACGCGGGGCTGCCGCAGCGTTAGAAGCGTCGCGTTTGGACCGCGCTCCGGCCGGTGTGCACTCTCCCATGGGGGAATACTCAAGCGGCCAACGAGGCCAGACTGTAAATCTGGCGGCCACGCCTTCGCAGGTTCGAATCCTGCTTCCCCCACCATACAAGTCCAAGAGACGCCGGATCGGCGCCCTGCGGATGACGCTGACAGCGCTGACAAAGACGCGACAAGCTGGTGGGGGGACACCGCACACGGGCCATCGCAACCCCCACTCGTTATTTTCTCCGGAAGGAGCTCAAACCGCTTTCAATGCGGGCGTAGTTCAATGGTAGAACCTTAGCCTTCCAAGCTAATGACGACGGTTCGAGTCCGTTCGCCCGCTCCATACCCAAATTTCTGGTCCAGACTTTGCCCCGCCCTCGGGGTTCGGCATCCATGCCACGACTCAGGGGCGTTGGCTGCTGTAGCTCAGTGGTAGAGCACTTCATTGGTAATGAAGAGGTCGCGGGTTCAAATCCCGCCAGCAGCTCCATCTCAACAATACATTTCTCCAGCGCGCCCATCAGGGCGGGCTACTCACTACCTACCCGGGCTACGGCCCACTCTCGGAACTCCCGATATGGCTAAGGAAACCTTCGAACGGAACAAGCCGCACGTGAACGTGGGCACCATCGGTCACGTTGACCACGGCAAGACCACCCTCACGTCGGCAATCTGCCGTCACCAGGCAAACCTCGGCCTCGCCGAGGCCAAAAACTTCGACGAGATCGACAAGGCCCCGGAAGAGAAGGCCCGCGGTATCACCATCTCGACTACCCACGTCGAGTACGAGTCCGCCGAGCGCCACTATGCGCACGTTGACTGCCCCGGTCACGCCGACTACGTCAAGAACATGATCACCGGTGCCGCCCAGATGGACGGCGCTATTTTGGTTGTGTCCGCTGCTGACGGTCCGATGCCTCA
>JAPKBO010000357.1 GCA_028823395.1 Planctomycetota bacterium
ACTGCCTCGAATTGCTCTTTTGCCGCAAGCGTACACCAGCTCAAGATGCCCGACCCCGTCGACTGTGCCGGAACTGGCGTGCGCGAATGGCGGGTGGATGACAGGTACTCCGCGGGTAAGTCCTCTTGTCCGTCCTACGGAAGGGGCGTGCTCAGAGTTGTGATGCGCAGTTGTGTATGGCTCGACAGGCATTCTGGGCGCTGAGGTGGCTCCGCTATCTTGTTGGTTGCGCTGGTCAAAGCGAATGGTGTTTGTGACAGCAGTGGCGATATTATCCCGGCAACTGGTGCGAGTCGTGTGCGCGATCAGGTTTGGCGAAGGGACAAGAGCTTCGTCCAAAGTCGTCCACTTTAGGAACACCGAGGAGAACGGACGATTTGGTGTTTTCGTGAACACCCCCCACTCTTCTCCCTTGTCTTCTGCTCCCTGGCCTTAGGCGTAGTCTGTAAATACCCCTAGGGTTTCGGCGGTGGGGCTCGTGCGACAGGGTGACGGAGATAGGAAGGGGGGGAGTAGTGACGTCAATAGACGCCGTTGAAGATGCAGTACAGCTCGTTCACTGTCCCGGCGCCGAAGAAGAACGCAGAGGGGGAACGCGCTACCAACTCGGTTGCGTTCTCGTTCTACCACCAGGAGGAGGTCTACAGGATTCACCCGGCAGCCGCTGCCCCTGAGACCACGGTCTCGCCATCTGGGCTGACCGCCATCTGGGCTGACCTAGCAGCGCCTGTTGCGGGTCTCGCCATCTGGGCTGACCTAGCAGCGCCTGTTGCGGGTCCACAGCAGCGAGGGCGCGGTGGCGCTTGAGCCACGCCTTCATCTGATGAAAGCATGGCTCTATGGGGCTGAAGTCTGGCGAGTAGGGCGCCAGGAAAAACACCAAAACCCCAATGTCCTTCAGCAGCTGCCGGAATCGCGGTTGGTGGTGGATGGTGGCGTTGTCCAGCACGATAATGGAGTTCGGCAAGCTGCGCTCGTCGTAGGGGTTGAGCACGGGAGCCAGATGCGCGACAGCCCAGTCGTAGAGGGCGTCGTCGTCCACGCCTCCGTCGACCACCTTGCACGCGTCGAGCACGAAGCCATCCTGGTTGACAGCGGCCAGGACAGAGCGCAGTTGTCCATTGGTGTCGCGAAAGTACTCGTGGATCAGGGCTGGCTCCCCAATCGGCGCCCACCCACGCCTGCGCCGGTAATCCGCGTCCGCGACGTGCGACTCATCGATGATGATGAGGCACTCCGGGTCCAGGCCAGCCATCCCAAGCCGGCACTCCAAGCGCTTGGCTTCGCAGCGCTGCCTCGCCAGCACCTGGAGCCTCTTCAGCGACAGAGGGCGGTCGCCCCGCTGCCCCCCATCGTGCTTCAGGGCCTTGCTGATCATCTTGTCCGAGATCGTCCGGCCGAACTTGGTCCGGAACCGCAGGCTGATCTCGTCGAAGTACAGCGACGGGTCGCGCCGCAGCGTCTTCTTGATCCAGCGCCTCTGACTTGGCGATGCGTGGGCATTGGAGCGCCGCTCCGAGTCCCGCAGTTTCGACGGGTCGCTCCGCGTGTAGAAGCGATAGAGGCAGTTCCG